>JAQGJJ010000176.1 GCA_028290695.1 Enterovirga sp.
GCGCGGGGGTCGCGGTATATGACATCGGGGCCCGCACCCTGACCCTGCCCGGCGGCGAGCGGCTGGAGGCCCATTCCGGGCTCGGCGACAAGCTCGACGACCCCCGCTTCGTCCATGTCCGGATGAAGGGTGCGACGCCGCCCGGCACCTACGACCTGACCGAGCGCGAGGCGCCGTTCCACGGTGTCAGGGCCATCCGGCTGAACCCGGTCGGCGGCAGCCGGGCGGTGTTCGGCCGGGCGGGGCTGCTGGCCCACACCTACATGCTCGGGCCGAACGGGGATTCCAACGGCTGCGTCTCGGTGCGCGACTACGAGCGCTTCCTGCAGGCCTATCTGCGCGGCGAGATCCGGCAGCTGGTCGTCGTGGCCGGCCGCGGCCAGGACGGGCCGCGCGGCAACCAGCGCTTCGGCGCCGGCGGACCGGACCCGTCGCGCGGCTGAGGCCGGAGGCCGCGGCTCAGGCCTCGACCCGGAGGATGCGCCGGATGATCTTGCCGGTCGTGGTCATCGGCAGGTCGGGCCGAAAGGCGATCTCGCGCGGGTATTCGTGCGCCGAGAGATGGTTGCGCACAAAGGCCTGGATGTCGGCCGCGAGCGCCTCGGACGGCTCGTAGCCGGGCTTCGGGACCACGAAGGCCTTCACGATCTCGGTCCGAAGCGCGTCCGGCTTGCCGACCGCCGCGGCCAGCGCCACGGCCGGGTGGCGGATCAGGCAGTCCTCGATCTCGCCCGGCCCGATCCGGTACCCGGCCGAGGTGATGACGTCGTCGTCCCGGCCCACGAAGGTGATGTACCCGTCCGGGTCCGTCACGGCCTGGTCGCCGGTGGTCATCCAGTCGCCCACGAACTTGGCGGCAGTCGCGGCCGGGTTGTTCCAGTAGCCGAGAAACATCACCGGGTCCGGCCGGCGAACCGCGATCTGCCCGAGCTCGCCCGGCTCGCACGGCGCCCCGTTCTGCCGGATGATCGCGACGTCGTGGCCCGGCAGGGCGCGGCCGGTCGCCCCGGCCCGGCCGATCCCCAGCGCGGAACAGGTGCCGATGACGAGGTTGCACTCGGTCTGGCCGTAGGCCTCGTCGATCGGAATGCCGAGCGCCTCGCGTCCCCAGGCGGCGGTTTCCTCGCCGAGCGCCTCGCCGGCCGACATGAGCGACCGCATCGCGAACCGGAACCGCTCCCGCGGCCGGGGCACGGCCCGCAGCATGCGCAGCGCGGTCGGCGGGATGAACGCGTTGCGGATGCCATGCTCGGCCAGCAGCGCGAACGCGGCCTCCGGGTCGAACTTGTCGAACTTTCGGGCCACCACCGGCACGCCATAGCGCAGGCTCGGCAGCAGACCGTTGAGGAGTCCGCCGGCCCAGGCCCAGTCGGCCGGTGTCCAGAAGCGATCCCCCGGCTGCGGAAACAGCCCGTGCGGGAAGACGATGCCGGGCAGGTGGCCGAGCAGCACGCGGTGGCCGTGCAGGGCGCCCTTCGGCGGCCCCGTCGTGCCGGACGTGTAGATCATCAGGGCAGGGTCGTCCGCCGTCGTGTCGACCGGCGCGAAATCCGGGGAGGCCGCCTCGAGCGCCTGCTCGAACCCCTCGGCCGCGCCGTCGGGCCCATGGATGGACAGAACCGTCTCGAGGGCAGGCAGCCGGTCCCGGATGGCCGCGACCTTGGCGGCCCCGGAGGTGCCGGTGATCAGGGCACGGGCGCCGGAATCGGCCAGCCGGAAGGCAAGCGCGTCGGCGCCGAACAGGGAGGCGAGCGGAAGCGCGACCGCGCCGAGCTTGTAGATGGCGGCATGCGCAACCGGAACGGCCGCGCCCTGCTGCAGCAGCACGGCGACGCGGTCGCCCGGGCGGATGCCGCGCGACCGCAGCGCCCCGGCCAGCCGGTTCGACCGGTCCCGCAGGCGCCCGTAGGTGAGGATGACGGGCGCGCCGTCAGGCCCGACCTCGATCACGGCCGGGCGGTCCGGCTCCGCCGCCGCCCACCGGTCGGCGACGTCGATGCCGATGTTGTAGCGGTTTGGAACGGCCCAGCGGAAGCCGGCCCGCAGGGTCTGGAAGTCGCGGCTGTCAGGTGCCCGGAAGCCGATCCCGTCGGCCGGGACGGGGCCCGGCCGGTGGCCGGACGGCGCCGCCGGGGCGACCGAGATGCTACGCTGCCGCGGCGGCAGTCTTTTCGGCGATGTCGCGCTTCAGGCGGCGGGCCCGCAGCGACAGGTCCGATTCGGGCGCCTTGGCGAGAAACGCATCGAGGCCGCCGCGATGCTCGACAGACCGCAGTGCGTGCGCGGTGACGCGAAGCCGGAAGGAGCGCCCGAGCCTGTCCGAGATCATCGTCACGTTGACGAGGTTCGGGAGGAAGCGGGTCTTCGTCTTGCGGTTCGAGTGGCTGACGAGGTTGCCCACCAGCACGGCCTTGCCGGTCAGTTCGCAGCGACGGGACATCGGGGAGTTCCTGTGGTGGTCTGGCGGCGCTCCCGCGCGAGCGGAACCGCCCGCAGCATGGTCACGACATCCGGAATGTGAAGGGCGGGCCTATACGGGAGGGGCCGCAACCCGTCAAGCGAAGCCGCGTCAAACCGGACGTCCGACGAGGCAGGATTTCGGCAGCATGCAATGCACGCCGTTGTTGCCGTTGACCAGCTGGGTGACCCGCAGGTCGGCCGCGAGGCTGCATAGCATGTAGGCCTCCGGCCGGGCGAGCCCCGTACGCTCGACAATGAGGCCGATCATGAGGTCGAGCGCGATGCGCGCGCAAACGTCGAGATCCGGGTCGAACGCCATGGTGAGAACATGGGTCGGCGTTTCGGCCATCGGCCATCCGAGCCGCATGTCGTCCCGGACCGTCAGACGGAACGTGCCGACGAGCCCCGTCTCGATCGCCGTGACGCAGACCTCGCCGTCACCCTGGACGCCATGGCCGTCCCCGACGGAGAACAGCGCGCCGTCCGTATGGATCGGCAGAAAGAGCGTCGCTCCGGCGACCAGCTCCTTGTTGTCCAGGTTGCCGCCGTTGCGTCGCGGCGGCAGGGTCGACACCATGCCCCACCCGGCCGGGGGGGCCACCGCCATCACGCCGAAGAACGGTCGAAGCGGCAGTTCCAGCCCCCAGGGAAGCCGCCCGACGCCGCGCTCCCGGTCGAGCGGAATGTGGATCAGATGGCGCTCCGAGACCTCCTCGGGCAGCGCCCCCTTCAGCGGCGCGGCGTAGGTGTAGCCCCAATCGTAATGGAGCTCGATGCCCTCGATGGCGATCTCGAGCACCTGGCCGGCCTTCGCACCCCGCACCGCGACCGGCCCCGTGCACATGTGGCCGGGCAGCTTGTTCGGAACGCTCGCCTGCACGGCCCGGAGCGCCGGCGGGACGACGAACGGCGGCGGCGGCATGACGTCCGGCCCGCCCGAGACCGTGGATATCGTGACGGTGTCGCCCGACTCGACCGTCAGAACCGGCGGGAGCATCGCGTCGAAATAGCCCCAGTGGACGGAATTCGGGCCGGCATCGAGCTGATGGTGGGTCATGAGTGCTCCGCGTCGGGCCGCGACCTTGTCACGCCGCGCCCGGGCTCGGCCAGCCCCGCAGGCTGCGTGCCGGTCATGATCGCCCGGCGGCGTTGGGCGGTGGCGCGGGCGCGCCCATCCTGTATTCAGCGGGCCATGCATGACGGCCGGGCTTCGCCCGGGTGGAAATCGCGGGTGGAACGATGAAGATCGAGTTTGCGGCATTCGGGCCGGTCGAGAGCGGCGATCTCGTGATCTTCGTTGGCGACGACTTGGCCGTCCCCCCGGCGGTTTCGGCTCAGTTCGGCCAGCTTCAGGATCTCGTGCGCCGCGCGGCTGCCTCCGAGCGCTTCAAGGGGAAGCCGGCCGGCACCCTGACCGTCCCGGCACCCGACAGCATCGGCCCGGCGGAGCGGCTCGTTGTTATCGGCCTCGGGGCCGAGGCCGAGCGGGGCAAGCAGGACTGGCGTAATCTCGGTGGCGTCCTGGCCGGCCGTGTCGCCGGCCGCAGCGCGACCGTGTTCGCCGAACTGCCGGGTGTCGAAGACACTGCCGAGGCCGTGGCCGAGATGGCGCTCGGCGCGCGACTGCGCGCCTATACGTTCGACCGCTACAAGACCAAGAAGGACGACGCGGAGCCGGACGGCACGGCTCACCTGACGTTCGCCGTCGCCGAGCCCGCCGCCTGCCTGGAGGCAGACGCGCGCCGGGCGGGGCTGGCGGACGGCGTGAACCTCGCCCGCGACCTCGTCAATGAGCCGCCGAACATCCTCTTCCCGGCCGAGTTCGCACGCCGGGCCGAGGCGCTGACCGAACTCGGGGTCGAGGTCGAGGTGCTCGGGGAGGACGAGCTGCGCCGCCTCGGCATGCGGGCGCTGCTCGCCGTCGGCCAGGGCTCCGGCCACGGAAGTCGGGTCGCGATCATGCGCTGGAACGGCGGCACCGACGGGCAGGCGCCGATCGCCTTCGTGGGCAAGGGCGTGTGCTTCGATTCCGGCGGAATCTCCATCAAGCCCGCCGGCGGCATGGAAGACATGAAGGGGGACATGGCGGGCGCGGCGACCGTCGTGGGCCTCATGCACGCGCTCGCGTCCCGCAAGGTCAAGGCGAACGTGATCGGGGCCATCGGCCTCACCGAGAACATGCCGGACGGCAACGCCCAGCGGCCCGGCGACATCATCAGGACCCTGTCCGGCCAAACCGTCGAGATGGTCAATTCCGATGCGGAGGGCCGGCTCGTGCTCGGAGACGTCCTGTGGCACGTCAAGGAAACCTACAAGCCCGCCTTCATGGTGGATCTCGCGACCCTGACGGGCGCCATCCTGGTGGCCCTGGGACAGGAATATGCCGGGCTTTTCGCCAACAACGACGAGCTTGCGGACCGCCTTCTCGCGGCCGGGCGCACGACGGGCGAGAGGGTTTGGCGCATGCCGCTCGGGCCTGAATACGACAAGATGATCGACTCGAAATTCGCCGACATGAAGAACACCGGCGGGCGGCACGGCGGATCGATCACGGCAGCCCAGTTCCTTCAGCGTTATGTCGGAGATGTACCGTGGGCTCACCTCGACATCGCCGGAACGGGCATGAACGCCCCGCATTCCGAGACCAACAGGTCCTGGGGGCCAGGCTGGGGCGTGCGACTCCTGGATCAGCTCGTCCGCGATCACTACGAGTCCTCGTGACCTGCCGCGCCGACTAGCGAGATCGGTCGGGTTCCGGACGTAGTATCCGGGGCCGGAACTTAGGTCATTGCCGGGTCTTCAAGCAGCACAGGCTCGGAGACCACCATGGACAGACGCAGTTTCACCTTCGGATTGCTCACCGCGACAACGCTGGGCGGCTTCGGGACCCGCGCGGCGGCACAAGGGGCCATTCCGGCCATGGAATACATGGTGCTGGCCAGCAAGGGCGGCATGTTCCTGGAGGAGACCGCCCGTTCCGCGTTCGAGAAGACGCAGGATCCCGCCGTGAAGCGCTTTGCGCGCGCGGAGGTGGTCGAGCAGGTCAATCTCTCCGACAAGCTCGCAGCCAATTCGCGCATGCCCGCAGGCGCCCCTGGGACACCCGGGGGCCTGGTCGGGGCTGCTGTCGCGGCTCCGTTCGCGATCGCCGGGACCGCGGCCGCGGCAGCGGGCACTCTCTTCGGGCTCGCGCCCGATCAGATGACCAGCGACGCCCAGAAGGCCGCGATCGTCAGCCAGATCCGCGCCATGCCGCCCGGCCCGGCCTTCGATGCGACCTTCGTGCAGATCCAGCTTCAGGGTCACCAAGAGGCATACGCGATCCATAGCGGCTATGCGCAGAACGGCGACGATCCGGCGCTGCGCCGGGTTGCGCGAGGGGCCCTTCCACTCCTCCGGCTCCACATCTCGCAGTTGACCCGGATGCAGCGGACGATGGCGCCCGCCGGCTGAGCCCAGACCCGGCACGATCGACGGGCGGCAGCGTGCAAGCGCGTCGCCGGTTGATGCGAGCGAGATGGCACCGCAGGGGGCCACCGCGCCCGCCGATAGGCTGCCTTCCAGAGCGATCGACGCAGGTCGCAAGGCTCGGGACGCCCCCTGCGGGCGAGCTCACCCCCCTCCCTCGCAAGCGCAAAAAGTCCTTGACCCCAGAACGGCGAGGGGTCATCTGAACCCGTCCGGGCGCGTGACGCTGAGCCTTGTCCGGACCTCATTGGATACCGATCCGTCCATGCCAAGCGACAGTCATAGTCGATTGACCGCGCCGAATTGCGCCGCCCTGGACGCCTGATCACCTGATCGGCTCGCCAGACCGGCCTATTCGGCCGGTCGAAAGGTGGTGAGCCGTGAAGACCGAGATCCGCTTTCTTGCCCAGTATCTCCTGCACGCGGGCGTATCGCCGCTGTCGCAGCGCGATCGGCGTTTAATCCAGCGTGTGGCGCGTCGCACCTATATCGCGCGCGACCTCAACCAAGTCTTCGACGAACGGTCGACCTTTGGCCAGCAGCTGGCCGATCGGGTCGCGGTGGTGGGCGGCTCTTGGGCCTTCATCGCCGGTTTCGGCGTGTTCCTGGCGGTCTGGGCCGCCGCCAACGTGCTGGTCCTGGCCGAGCGCGCGTTCGACCCCTATCCGTTCGTGTTCCTGAACCTGCTCCTCTCGATGCTGGCCGCCCTGCAGGCACCCATCATCATGATGAGCCAGAACAGGCAGGCCTCGAAGGACCGGCTCGCCGCCGCGCTCGATTACGAGGTCAACGTGAAGTCCGAGACGGCGATCTCCGAGCTGCACGACAAGGTGGACCGGATGAGCGCGCAGATCGCGCAGCTGGCGTCGGTTCAGGAGCTTGCCCCCCGGCCGGACAACGATCCGGCCGCGGCCCGCCGGGTCCTGCGGGCAGTTTGAGCAGCCAAGGAGGCGCGGATGCGTTCCACAGCCGTCGTACTCTGGCTCATGATCCTGCTTGTGTTCCTGCCCATCGCGGCTGCGCATGGCATCGCGCGGTTCGCGGAAGGCGAGGGGCAACCCGCGATCGCGGCGGCTGTGCGCTGAACAGCGCCGGTGAGCGAGGTCTTCTTTTACCACCTGCAGCGACAACCGCTCGAGGCGGTGCTTCCGCGGCTCCTCGAGCGGTCGCGAGACCGGGGGTGGCGCGCTCTCGTCAGGTTCGCCACGCCTGAACGCCTCGCTGCGCTGGACGAGCGGCTCTGGAGCTACACGGAGGAGAGCTTTCTCCCGCACGGCGCCGACCGGGAGTCCGAGCCGCAGGAGCAGCCGATCCTCCTCACCCTCGGTGACACGAACCGCAACGGTGCCGCGGCCCTGTTTCTGGTCGATGGGGCGGAGATCCCGGCGGACCTGTCCGGCTACGAGCGGGTCCTGTATCTGCTGGACGGGACGGACAACGAGGCCGTTGCGGCGGGCCGGGCGGCGTTCCGGGCCTTGCGGGATGCCGGCCACGAGATGTCCTACTGGCAACAGGACGAAGCAGGAGGCTGGACCAAGAAGGCCTGATGCGTCGCATCGCAAAAGGCGCCGGAGCACCTATGTTGCGTGCTGCTGGAGTTGAGCCTGCATGCTTCACCTTCTCGGTCTTCTCGCCCTGCTTGCGATCCCGACGCAGCACCTTGCGGCACAGCCCGGGCCCCCGCCCGGCGCCAAGCCGTCCGAGCAGGCCTCTGCCGCGACCCAGATCGCCGGACGTCGGCTCCCTGCAGACAGCACGACGGAGCACCTGGTCGAGCTTCCCGGAAGGAGCCTCAAGGTCACGGCTACCGCAGGCTCCCTCCCGCTGGTCGACCCTCAGGGCAACGCACAGGCGGAGCTCGGTTTCGTCTCCTACACGCTGGCCGGTGCCGAGCCTGGCTCCCGCCCCGTGATCTTCGCCGTGAATGGCGGACCGGGAGCGTCCTCCGCCTATCTGCACCTGCTGGTCGCCGGGCCCTGGCGCCTGCCGCTCGGAGCGGCGACGATCAGCCCCTCGCAATCCCCCGCCCTCGTGCCGAACGCCGAGACGTGGCTCGACTTTGCCGACCTCGTGTTCCTCGATCCGGTGGGTACCGGGTACAGCCGGGCGGCCGGCTCCGAGAGCGAGATCAGGGACCGCTACTATTCGGTCGAGGGGGATGTCTCGTCGCTGTCCGCCGCCATTGCGCGCTGGCTGCGCAGCAACGACCGGCTTGGCTCGCCCAAGTTCTTTCTCGGGGAAAGCTATGGCGGCTTCCGCGGGCCGCTCGTGGTGGAGAAACTGCAAACGGAGCTCGGCATCGGCCTGTCCGGCATGATCCTGCTGTCACCCGTCTTGGATTTCGGATGGCTCGGCCAGCCGCGGCAGAACCCGTTCGACTTCGTGACTCGGCTGCCCTCTCTTGCGGCGGCACGGCTCGAGCAGGCCGGCGCCACGAACCGCGCCGCACTTGCGGACGTCGAGCGGTACGCAGCCGGCGAGTATCTGGTCGACCTCACCCGGGGCCTGCGCGATCCGGCCGCCGTGGATCGGGTGAGTGCACGCGTGGCGGAGTTGACCGGGCTCGACCCGGCTCTCGTGCGTCGACGGGCGGGGCGCATCGACATGGGCACCTTCCAGCGCGAGTTTCGCCGCAGCGAGGGCCGTCTCGCCTCGGCGTACGACACGGGCGTGACCGCGTTCGACCCGGACCCGACCACGGATCGCGGCGAAGGCGGGGATGCCGTGCTCACCGCCATGACCTCTCCGCTCGCGACCGCAGCGGTCGACCACCTCTGGCGGCGGCTGGGCTGGCGCGTGCCGAACCAGCGCTACGAGCTCCTCAACGGGTCGGTGTCGGGAAGCTGGCGGTACGGCCGGGGCCGCACGTCCCCGCAGGTTATGGACGAGGTCAAGCAGGTCCTGGCGCTCGATCCGAACTTTCGGCTCCTGGTCGCACACGGCCTCACGGATCTGGTCACCCCGTATTTCGCCAGCGAACTCCTCATGCGGCAGCTTCCCGCGTACGGAGCGGACAGCCGTGCGTCGCTCGCGGCATATCCGGGCGGCCACATGTTCTACACGCGAGACGCGTCGCGGGCGGCTTTCCGGGCGGACGCGGAGGCCTTGATCCGCGCCGCGGTCGAGGCGAGAGCACGCGATTGATCGAATAGATCCGAACCGCGGTTCCGAGGGAGCACGAGAACGCCCATGACCTTCAGGATCTCCATCGTGTCCGACGTGGTCTGCCCGTGGTGCTATGTCGGCAAGCGGCGGCTCGAGCGAGCCCTGGACGATCTCGGTCTGCGGCAGAGGGCGGAGATCACGTGGCTGCCGTTCGAGCTCAACCCCGACATGCCGCCGGGCGGCATGGAGCGGGCGGGTTACCGGGCCGCGAAGTTCGGTGCCGCCCGAAGCGCAGAGCTCGACCGGGCGATGTCCGAGACCGGGCGCGGAGAGGGGATCCGCTTCGCCTTCGACCGGATGCAGCGGACGCCGAACAGCCGGCGGGCCCATCTGTTGATCGCACACGCCAACCGCACGGGGCTCGGCGATGCCGTCGTCGAGCGGCTGTTCCGGGCCTATTTCGAGGAGGCCCGGGACGTCGGGGACGACCGCGTGCTCCTGGCGGTCGCGGCCGAGGCCGGGCTCGACCCCGAGGCGGCCCGCACGGCGCTCGAGGATCCGGATCTGCTGGCCGAGGTGGTCGCGTCCGAACGGCGGGCGGCCGAGATCGGCGTCACGGGCGTGCCCTTCTTCATCGTGGACGAGCGCTGGGCTATGTCGGGAGCCCAGCCGTCGGAGGCCTGGAGCGCCGCCCTGCGGCAACGGGTGGCTGCTACCCCGGCCTGACCGTCACGCCAGGTTCGGCATGCGGCCTGCCTCGTCGCGGGACGGCACCTTCACCAGCGCCTCCCCGTCGAGCACCACCTCGCCGTCGACCGTGCAGACGCAGCTCAGCCGGGCGCGCTTCTTCTCCGCGACGAGCTCGACCACCTCGACCTTGACCTCGACCGTGTCGCCGATCCGCACCGGCGCCCGGAAGCGCAGGTTCTGGGAGATGTAGATTGCGCCGGGGCCCGGCAGGCGGGTGCCGAGCACCGCCGAGATGAGGCCCGCCGTGTACAGGCCGTGCGCGATCCTGGTGCCGAACGGCGTGCGGGCGGCGAAATGCTCCGACAGGTGGATCGGGTTGCGGTCGCCGGTGATTTCCGCGAACCCGACCACGTCCTGCGACGAGATCGTCTTGGTGAGCCCGTCGGACAGGCCGAGGGCCAGGTCCTCGAAGAACAAGGTGCGCAGCTCGAGCATCGCGGGTCTCCGGTCAGGCGGACACGAGCGGCGTGACCGCGATGCCGCGCGCGGCGGCGTCTTCCAGTTCGGCCGCGACCGCGCGGCGAAACCCGTTTCGCGCCGAGAGCCGCTCCCAATAGGCCCGGACCGGGTCCGGGAAGCGGCGGCCGAGCCCGATCTGCTCGGCCAGGTGGAGCGCGTAGCCGACCGAGATGTCGGCCGCGGTGAAGCGCCCGGCGCACAAGGTCTCGCGGCCGGACACCGCCTCGGTCACGGCCCGGAGCCGGGCCGAGTACCACCGGCCGTAATCCTCGACCGCCTGCGGCAGCCTCCGCTCGCGCGGTTCGAGGACCCCGTAGCGCAGCACGATCGTCTGCGGAAAGGTCAGCGTGGCCTCGCCGAAATGCAGCCAGTTCAGAAAGGCGCCGTAATCCGGCTCGCCCGGATACACGGCCAGCGGCGTGGGGCCGTCGCGGGTCGCCAGGTACTGGCAGATGGCGGCCGATTCGGTCATGCGGGTCGATCCGTCCACCAGCAGCGGGACCGTGCCGAGCGGGTTGTCGGCGAGGTAGCCCGGCGTCTGCTCGCGGGGCGGAAACGGCATGGTCTCGAGCCGGTACGGAAGCCCCAGCTCTTCCAGCGCCCACAGGGCCCGGAAGGAGCGGGTGCCGACGCAATGGTGAAGCGTGATCACGGCCTGTCCCCTTTCGCCCTCGCCCGGTCCCGCCTATATTCCGAAGGCGGGGCTGCGGGGCGCGTCAGGAGTACATATTCCCCGGGGCCTTATCGATCTCAAAGGGTGCTGTCCCTGGCCTCGTCCGTGGACTTGGTCAACACGGTGCCCACCTACGCTGTAGGTTCCCGGGATCGAACTCCAACGGCTTTCGTGGCTCCGCGCAATCCTTCATGACCGATCTTTCCCCGGCCGAGCAGAAGCAGCGCCTTCGGGCGGAGGCGTTCGCCCGCCGCGATGCCCTGGAGCGATCCTTCCGGGTTGATGCGGCCCACGCCATCGCCGAGCGGGCCCTCGCCCTGCCGGAGCTGGCGGCCATCCAGCCGGTCGGCGGCTATTGGCCGATCCGCAGCGAGGTCGATCCGCGGCCCCTCATGGAGGCGCTGGTCGCCCGCGGGCAGCGGGTGGCGCTGTCGCAGATCCTCCATCCCCACCTGTCCTGGCGCGAC
This sequence comes from Enterovirga sp., assembly GCA_028290695.1. Taxonomy (GTDB): domain Bacteria; phylum Pseudomonadota; class Alphaproteobacteria; order Rhizobiales; family Beijerinckiaceae; genus Enterovirga. The sequence goes on from JAQGJJ010000176.1 coordinate 11,383, forward strand.
TGGCGGCCGGGGGACGTGCTGGTGCATGGCGGCTTCGGCGTGCGCGAGCCCGGCCCGGACGCCCCGCAGGTGTTTCCGCGCGCCCTGCTGGTGCCGCTCGCGGCCTTCGACCGGCACGGCGGGCGGCTCGGCTACGGCAAGGGCCATTTCGACCGCTCCATCGCCGAGCTCGCCGGGCACGGTCCGATCCTGGCGATCGGGCTCGCCTATGCGGCCCAGGAGATCGAGGCCGTTCCGGCCGAGCCGCACGACCGCCCGCTCGACCTCATCGTCACGGAAGCCGGCCTCGTCAGGCCGGAAAGGACCTGAACCCATGCGCCTCCTGTTTCTCGGCGACGTGGTGGGCCGGCCCGGCCGCCGCGCCGTGACCGAGCGCCTGCCGGCCCTGCGGGAGCGCTGGCGGCTCGATTGCGTCGTGATCAACGGCGAGAACTCGGCCGGCGGCTTCGGCATCACGGAGGCGATCTGCGACGAGCTCATCCAGGCCGGGGCCGACGCCGTCACGCTCGGCAACCATTCCTGGGACCAGCGCGAGGCGCTGGTCTTCATCGCCCGCCAGCCGAAGCTCCTGCGGCCCGCCAACTTCCCGCCCGGCACCCCCGGCCGCGGCGCCACACTGATCGACACCGTGTCCGGCCGGCGCGTGCTCGTGGTCAACGTCATGGGCCGCCTGTTCATGGACCCGCTCGACGACCCCTTCGCGGCCGCCGACCGCGAAGTCGGCCTGTGCCCGCTGCGCGAGATGGCGGACGCGATCCTGGTGGACATGCACGCGGAGGCGACGAGCGAGAAGCAGGCCATGGGCTACCATCTCGACGGCCGCGTCTCCGTCGTGGTCGGCACGCACACCCACGTGCCGACCGCCGATGCCCGCATCCTGCCCGGCGGCACCGCCTATCTGTCCGATGCCGGCATGTGCGGCGACTACGAATCCATCCTCGGCCTGCAGACCGAGGAGCCGGTGCGGCGCTTCGTCCAGAAGACGCCCGGCACCCGCGCCGAGGTCGCGACCGGGGACGGCACCCTGTGCGGCCTCGCGGTCGAGACCGACGACGCCACCGGCCTCGCGGTCCGCATCGCGGCCGTGCGGGTCGGCCCCAACCTGGATGAGAGCCGCCCGACCTTCTGGGAGTGAACGGGCCGGATCGAGCGCGACGCTGCCGCGGCGTCCCCCTCGCCCCGCTTGCAGCCGGGAGGGCCGAGTCGCTCGCTTGAGCGAGCGAACCGGGTGCGGGACCGTCCCGCCTGGCGCGGCGACGACAGCCCACCGGGCGGAGCCGCCCCCCACCCCTCCCGGCCGCAAGTGGCGGGAGGGGGAGGCGGCGCCGCCTCCATGCGCCCACACGCCGTCCCTCCCCGGCCCGGGGTCTGGTGCAGCGGCGGTTCAAAGAGCGGGAAACCAAGCGAGGGGCGTGGGACGCCGAAACGCTCGATCTAGTTTTTTGTGAGAGCCTTTCGGCGTCCCCG
>JAQGJJ010000003.1 GCA_028290695.1 Enterovirga sp.
GACGCGATCGAGGGCGAGGCGCGCGACGTCGGCCAGGCCATGGCGGCGATCGCCCGGCAGGTCGCCCGCCGCGGCCAGCCCTTCGCGCCGCCCTGCCTGCTCCTGTCGGGCGGCGAAACCACCGTCACGCTGCCCACAGGCGAGGGGCCGCCGGCCGGCCGGGGCGGCCGCAACGTGGAGTTCCTGCTGGCCTTGGGCCGGGCGCTGAACGGCCATCCGGGCATCTTCGCGCTGGCCGGCGACACGGACGGCGTCGACGGGGCGGAGGAGATCGCCGGCGCCTATCTCGGGCCGGACAGCGTCGCGCGCGGGTTGGCCCAGGGGCTCCGCATCGGCGAGGCGCTCGCCGCCCATGACGGGCACGGCTTCTTCGGGGCGCTCGGCGACGCGGTCGTGACCGGCGCGACGCTCACCAACGTCAACGACTTCCGGGCGATCCTCGTCACGGGAGAGGGAGGCGCTGCCTGAGCGAGGCGAACTCCGCCCAGGGATCCGCCGGGCGAGCCGCCACGATCCCGGGCACGGTCCGGACCGTGAAGGCGGCGGGGTCGAGGGCCGGCACGATCTCGTCCCAGCCGAGCGGGAGCGAAACCGGCGCGCCCTCCCGCGAGCGGGTGGAATAGGGGGCCACCGCCGTGGAGGTCGGGTCGTTGCGCAGGTAGTCGATGTAGATGCGCCCGCGCCGCTCGGCGATGGACTGGCGGGTCAGGTAGCGCTCCGGCTCCGCCTTCGCGAGCGCGTCGCCGACCGCCTTGGCGAAGCGCTTCACGTCGCCCCACGCGTAATCCCGCGCAACCGGCACCACGAGGTGCAGCCCCTTGCCGCCCGTCGTTTTGACGAGGCTCCGCAGGCCCATCCGGTCGAGATGCGCCCGCAGCGCCAGCGCCCCGGCCACCACGTCCGCGAAGCCGAGGCCCTCGCCGGGATCGAGGTCGAAGATCACCTGGTCCGGCCGGTTCGGCTGGTCGACATGCGAGTTCCAGGGATGCACCTCGAGCACGCCCATCTGCACCAGCGCCACGAGCCCGCGCGCATCCTCCAGATACAGGTAGGGTTCGTCGAAACCCTCGATCGGCACGGTCTTCAGCTCGGCCGGCACGCCCGAGCCGGCATGACGCTGGTAGAAGCATTTCTTCGCCCGCCCGGTCGGGCAGCGCACCAGCGTGATCGGCCGCCGCGCCAGATGGGCGAGCATCGGATCCGCCACGGCGAGGTAGTACTCGGCGAGGTCCCGCTTGGTGATGCCCTGCTCCGGATAGAGCACCTTGTCAGGGCTCGTGAGCCTGACCCCGGCGGTCGCCGTTTCCTCGGACGCGGCCATGTCAGCCTCCCAGCGCGTCGGCCACCAGCCGGCCCGGCCGCGCCTCCTGCTCCATTTGGTCGAAAGTGCATTGCGCCGGCGCCTTGTCGGGCCGCCAGCGCAGGAACCGCGTGCCGTGCCGGAACCGCTGTCCCGTCACGTGGTCGTAGCGCACCTCGGCGACGAGCTCCGGCCGCAGCGGCTGCCAGTCGGTGCTGCGCTCGCTCGACCAGCGGCTCGGCCCGCCGGGCGCGTTGCCGGTGAAGCCCGGCGCCTCGATCAGCGCTTCCAGCCGCTCCGTCAGGGCCGGCTTGTCCGCGTCGGCGATGCCGGACGTGAAGCCGACATGGTGCAGCTTCCCCTCGGCATCATGCAGGCCGAGCAGGAGGGAGCCCACGAGCTTGCGCTTCGTTTCGTACCGGAACCCGCCCACCACGCAATCGGCACTCCGCATGCGCTTCACCTTGAGCATCGCCCGCTCGCCCATCTCGTACGGCCCGTCGAGCCGCTTCGCTACGACGCCGTCGAGCGCCCCGCCGGCACGGGCGAGCCAGCCTTCGGCTTCCTCCCGGTCACGGGTGTAGGGGGACAGGCGAAGCAGGATCCGGTGATCGAGGGACGACCAGAAGCGCTCCAGCGCCGTCCGCCGCTCGTTCAGCGGGGCCCCCGTCAGGTCGGTGCCGTCAGGCGTAACCAGGAGATCGAACAGGATCAGGCGCGAAGGCGTGTCCGCCGCGAGCCTGCGGATGCGACTCTCCGCAGGGTGCAGCCGGAGCTGCAGCGCGTCGAAGGACAGCGTGGCGCCGGACGGGATCACGAGCTCACCGTCAACCACGAAGCTGCCCGGGCCGCTCTCCCGGATCTGCGTCACCATTTCGGGGAAGTAGCGGCCGAGCGGCTTGCCGGACTTGGCGCGGAGCTCGACCTCGCCGCCGGCCTTGAAGGCGAGGCAGCGGAACCCGTCCCATTTCGGCTCGAACTGCCAGCCCGGGCCTTCCGGCAGGGAGTCGACGCTTCGCGCCTCCATCGGGCTCGTGCCGAGCCCGACTGGCAGAGCGGCGATTGTTGCAGGCGACGTCATGCGATGCGGGCGGGCTCCGAGGCTCCTGTCAACGCGATCGGGCCCCAGGCGATCCATGTCCCCCCACGCCGTGCCCAACGGGGTCCTATGGCGAGCGGGGTGCCCGGCCTGCGGCGCGGCGAGAGCGACCGGAGAGCCCGGCCGGCGTCCCATCCGATGCATGTTCACCCCAATGAGGACGGCGCCGGAAGCTGCGATCCCCCCACGGAGCCTGCGCGGCGACGCTCAAGCGCGGCAGCAAGGCTCACTCGGGGCGTTTCGGTGCCGCTTAGGATCCTCGCCTGGTCGTCATGGCTCCGTCACGCGTTTCGGACCACGGTGCCGTTGGAGGGAGAACAGCGGCGGAACACAGGCGGTCGAATCGCCGCTGCCGGCCGGCCCTGCTAAGGTAGTGGGACCGGCCCGGAATCAGTGCTCGCATGAAGCCCATCGGACGTCTCGCGCTTCTTGCCTGGGCTGCCGCCGTCGGCCACGGAACGGGCGCACAGGCGCAGGGCTTCGACTGCACAAAGGCCCGCTCGGCCGTCGAACAGGCGATCTGCGCCACGCCCGCCCTGATGGAACAGGACCGCGCACTCTCGGCGGCCTATGCAGCGCGCCTGTCGCGCGACCCGCAGGGGGCGGCCGCGCTCCGAGCGGAGCAGCGCGCCTGGCTCGCCGGCCGGGAGCGGAGCTGTGCCTCGAAGGCGGAGCCCTTGCCGCGCGTTGCCGCCTGTCTGGCCGGGCTCTACCGCACCCGCCTGGTCGGTCTCGCATCCGCTGCGGTGCCCCCGGGGGCTTCCGTTCCGACGGGGATCGCCGGGCTGCGGCCCCCGGCTGCTGACGGTTCGGGGCAGCTGGCACCGGCGGCCGCACAGGTCCTGACCGCGCCGGCGCCCCCGCCCGTGGCCCCTCTGCCCCTGAGAGCGCCCGAGCCACAGGCTACCCTGGCCCGGGGCACCGTTCCGGCCGCAGGGCGGAGCGACATCCTGGTGGAGGTCACGGCACCCGGCCGTTTCGCCATTCGGGCGGAGAGCCGGACGGGCGTCGCACTCCAGCTCGTCGACATGATCGCCGGTCCCGGAGAGCGCGTCGGCGAGCCTGGTGTGAAGGACGGGCGCGTGGACGCGCTGCTCGACCGGGGCACCTACAAGCTGCTGGTTGTCGGCTCCCCCGGTGCCCAAGGCGAGGCGAGGCTCGCGATCGAGCCGTTTCGCCAGGCTGCAGACACGGCCGCGTCGCTCGTCTTCGGAGGCTCCGCGTCCAGCGACCTTTCGGACCTCGGCCAGCGCTCGTGGTGGGTGCAGGTCGAAAAGCCGGGCCGGGTCTCGGTGGAGGCGGCGGGCCGAAGCCTCGGGGACCTGCGCTTGTGGCGAAACGGCCGCGATCTCGCCGCACTCGAGCCGGCGGTCAGCCGCGTGACCCCGAAGGTCGGGCATCCGCTCACCAGGCTCCGACTCGATGGCGAGGTCGAGCCTGGCCTCTTCCTCGTTACGGCCTACGGCGGACCGAAGATCGCCTGGACGGATGGCGATCCCGCCGAGCCTCTGCATGTCCGAATTGGCAATCCCGAGCCCGTTGGCAGCTGGGTTGAGGGTACGGTCGGTCCGACCGGTGCGGTCCGCTTCGAGGCACCCGCGGCTGCCACGCAGTTCAGGCTGGAGCTGCCGGATCCGGCGCCCGCCACCCTGTCGGTTCGCCGCGGGGCGGATATCCGCACCGTCACGATCGCCAGGAACAGTCGCGAGCCCGCCGCCGCCCTGCAAAGCTCGGGTGATGCCGCCAAGCTCGCGATTGTGGAGGTGTCCGGGCAAGAGGGTCAGCCGTTCAGGCTCCGGGCGCTCGATCCCTCGGCATCGCGCAGCGTCGCCGGCATCGGCCCACACTGGATCGGCGTCGACGTCGCCGGGGAGGGCGGGGACGAGATCCCGGCAACCGTGCTGCTGGCGCAGTTCGAAGCCGGAAAGGGCGGCCGGGTCCTGGCCTCAAATGCGCCGCAGGTTGGCCCGGGCAGGGCCTGGCGGCAGAGGCTCAATCTTCGAGGCAGCAGCAGCCTGATCTTCGAAGTCACGGGCGCGACGCCGCTGGCCGTGACCGTCACGGGCGGACGTGTGGTCCCGACGGTCAGCCCGCTCCTCGGGGGCCGCCCGCCTCGCACGGACGGCAAGGCTCCGCGCTGGGACCTGGAGCCAGGATGGTACAGCCTGAAGCTGGAACCCCAGGGTGGCGCCTTCGGCATCGTGGATCTGACGATCGCCCCGCCGGGAGTCGCGGGCGACGCACCGAAGCCGCAGCCCGCCCGTCCCTCGATTCCGCTCGGAATCCAGAACCTGGACCGGGCCGGCAATTACCAGATCCTCACCAACGAGGCCCCAGGCCTCGCCCTTGCGCCGGTGGTGCGCGCGCTGCCGGCCAACCTCCAGGCGGTGCCGTTTGCGGTCTACCAGGCGGCCGGGCAGGGGCTCGAGTTTCCCGTCCGGCTCCCGAAGGAGGGCACGCTCGCGGTTCGGGCGGTGAACGGGGTGCCGGTGCCCGTCGCACTCGTGAACGAGACCGCGCAGGCCAACGGTCGCACCGCGACAGTTCGGCTGCCGCCCCCCGAGCGCGCCCGCGGCGTCGTGCTTTCCTGGCTCGACCCTGCGCGCTTTACCCCGGTCGCGGCTCCCGCTCCGGTAGCGCCGGGAGAGGCGCTGACTGCCGGTGCGGCCCGCTTCTTCGACCTCGCCCGGGATGCGCAGACCAGCTTCCTGCTCGATGTGCCCGAGGGCGGGCTCTACCGGGTGGAAACGCTCGGGCGTCTCAAGACGAGTCTCACGGTCGCGACGCCGTTCCTTCCCGCCCTCAGCGCTGCGGCCGCGAACGGCGCGGGCCAGAACGCGCTTGCCCAGACGTATCTCCGGGCCGGGCGCTACAGCGTCGTCGTCAAGGCCGCCGAGTCGGCCGGCCGGCTGGGCGTGACGGCTCGGCCTGCGGCCCTGGGACGGGGCGGTACGCTTCGTCCCGACGGCAGCGTGCGGACCACGCTCGGCGACGGCCGGGGCGCCGTCTTCCCGATCGAGATTTCCCAAGCCGGGCGCTACAGGCTCGAGCTCCTCTCCCTCGGCGACCCCTTCTGGGCCCGCATCGAGGACAAGGACGGATGGCCTCTGACTGCGCCGGGCCCGCTCGCATCCCTGGAGCACTTGTTCGAGCCCGGCCGGTATCGCCTGGTCGTGCTGCCCCCGGCCGTCGAGGCGCGTGTGGTGGCGCGTCTCAGCCGGATCGTTCCGCGCCCGGAACTGGCCGGGCACGGGCCACACCCGCTCGCCTTCGATCAGGAGGTCGCATTCCAGTGGCGCGAGCCGACCGCGGCGGGCGAGACTCGCGTTCCGGATCGCTGGGAGTTCACGCTCGCCGGTCCTGCTGACGTCACGCTCGCGTTGAGCGACGGAATGGTCGGCGATCTGGTTCGGGCGGGCCAGACGGAGCCGGTCGGCCGCATCGTTGGAAAGGCCGCGTTCACAGGCCGGCTGCCTCCCGGCCGGTATACCCTCGGCGCAAGCGCGCAGGGCCGCAACGACCGGCTGGACTACCGCGTGTCCCTGGCCGCCCGGGAGATCCAGCCCGGTGCGGCCCGCAGGATCGACCTGCCCGCGGCCGTGCCGTTTGCGATCGGGGAGGACCGGGTCGTGAGCCTGACGAGCTTCGGCCGGACGGCCCTGCGCGGCGTCCTGAAGGATCCCGGTGGCCGCGTTGTCGAGCGGTTAGACGACCGGGCGGATGACTGGAACATCGGCCTGTCGCGCCGCCTGCCCGCCGGCGCCTATACACTCGAGCTGTCCGCGGTGGGTCCGGGCCCGGCCCGGAAGGTCACACCGAGCGACGAGGGCGGTGAGACCGCGAGCGCCGAGGACGGAGAGGCCGGCGACGGGGAGAGCGTCACCGCGGAGTCTCAGTCACCGGAAGCCGAGGCGGCGTCCGCCGACCCCGCCGAGGCGACGGAAGAAGCCGCTCCCGAGGACATCCGTCCCGAGATCAGGCTCGCGTTGCCGGAGGCCGTGGAGCAACCGGCGCTGGCGAATGCTGGCGAGACGGAGTTCGACGGCAGCGGCGTTTCGATTGCGGCCCTCCCGGCTGTCGAGAAGGGCTCGCTCCTGGTGGTCGCGGGACGGGCGGAAGCCGAAATCGTGCTGTCCCTCGAGAGGCGTGACGCTGCCGGCCGGTGGCAGGTGATCGGGGCCGATCGCGGCCGCTCGCCCGTTGTGGCAGCAATCGGCGACGGCGATTCCGCCCGCCCGTGGCGCCTGTCCGCCTGGAACGTCGACGCTGTGTCGGGCAAGATCGCGGTCGCGGCCCGCAGCATTCATCGGGAGCCCGGCGGGACCGGACGGCTGCCCATGGACGCCGTCGAGCTCGGCTCCGTCGCGGACGACGTGCGGATCGATCTCGCGACGGCTCCTTCCGCGGCCGTCCTCATGCTGAGGGAGCGCACCACGCAACTGCTGGAAGGGTCGCTTCCGGGCTCCGTGCTCAGGCCCGCCGACGAGGTCCTCGTACCACAGGCGGACACCGTGTGGCTGCTCGCGCGGGGCCCGCCCGGCTCCGTCTCGGTGGAGCCCGCGCCGTTGCCGTCCGCCGAAACGGCGCTCACAGTTCCATCGAGCGGGCGCGCGACCTGGCCCAAGGATGCACCCGGGTCCGGCAAGGTGCGGATCTGGCGCGCCCTTTCGACCTTCGGCCAGCCCGGGCTGGCCGGTGGCCGCGGCATGGGCGTGGCGCCCGGCAGCGCGGTCGCCCTCGGGGGCTACGAGGCTCTGAGCGCCTGGAACGCCGGAGACACTGAGCCGCTGCCGATCCGGATCAGCGCGCACGATCTCACCTTGGCCGAGGAGGCCCGGACCGGAACGGAGTTCGCCGGCCTCCTGCCGACGGGAACAGCTCGCCCGGTGCGCCTGCCTGCCGGCAAGAAACGGCTGACCCTGGATCTGCCTGCCGGAACGGCCGCGATCCTCGACTGGACGGAGCGTGACGCCGTCACGGTCTGGACCGGGGACGCGGCCGCGAGCCGGGCCGTGTCGGGCGGGTGGACCAACGTGCTCCTAGTCAATCTTGCGCCCGACGCGCAGCCGGTTCGGCTGGCCCTTGGGCCGGCCGGCACCGATCCGGAGACGCTCGCGGCGGGCACGATCCTGAAGCGTTTCTTCGGCGCGGCGGGGTCGCTGTCCATGCCGGTGACGGCCGAGCCCGGCGACAGGATCGTCACGGTTGGGGCCGAGGCGACGTTTGTCGGCCGGGACGGGCGCGTGATGCGGGGGGCGACACTCGCGCTCTCCGGGCCCGGGGACCTCGTTCTCACGTACAAGGCCGGGCTCGTCGCGGCCTGGATCGAACGTGCCGGCCGTTCGCCGTGGCCCGCCGCCGAGGCGAGAACGGCGGCGCTCCCGTCGGCGGTGACGCTCGAGGGGCGGGCCATGGCGCTCGCGCTCAAGCCCGACGGTCCGGTGCTGCTCCACGCCCGCACGAGCGCGCCTGTCATACTGGCGCTCTCGCAAGGCGGGCAGGACGGGCCACCGACCGCTTTCGCGGCCGGGGCCGAGCTGCACCGCCTGCTTGCGCCCGGCGAAGCTTCGCTGAAGCTCTACTCGCCGCACGACGGCCCGCTCGCCGGCTCGTTGCAGCTGACCGCGAGTCCGGTTGTCGAGGCTCGCGAGGGCATCGGCGATCCGGTCGCGCTCGCTCCCGGCGGAACCGCGCTCTTCGGCTTCGAGGTGACGGGGGCGGGCGCGATCGGCATCGGGATACGGGCGGAGCCCGACATCGCCTCCGCGCGCCTGCTGGACGAGGTCGGCAAGCCGCTCGGAACGGGCGTGGCACAGCTGCAGAAGCTCGCTCCCGGCAGGTACGTCCTGGAGGCCAGCGTTCCGGCCGATGGCAGCACCAGCATCGTTCGCCCCGCGATCGTCGGCCTCGCGCCGCCCGGCTCCGGCCCGCCCCCGGACGTCGTCCGGCAATACCTGCACATGGTCGGTCTGGTCCCGACCCCGCCCGCACGCTGAGGCTCCGCCATGAAGCGTCTTGTTCTCGCCGTCGCGCTGGTCGCGGCCTCACTGCCGGCGCTGGGCCAGAACGCCCCGCTGCGGCCGGAGCCGCTGAACCCGGCACGTGCGGCACCGGCCCAGAACCTCGCCGCGGAGCCGCGCAGTCCGGTCCGCCAGCCGGCGGCGCAGCTCGACCGCCTGATGCGTTCGGACGGCGTCAGCGTCGTGCCGGAGAAGTTCCTGCGCCGATGGGATCCGGTGACGGTGTTTTTCGAGACCGACACGGGTCCGGCGACCGGCGGCCCGGAGGACGATCCGGCGCGGGTCGTGACGATGAGCCCGACGGTTGCAGGGGCGTGGCAATGGCTGAATGCCCGTACGCTGCAGTTCCGCCCCGCCGAGCCGTGGCGGCCGCTCAGCCGGGTGGAGATCGCGGCCGCGGGCAGGACGACCCGGCTCGTGCCGCTCCTGCCGACACCGGTCGCGACCTCGCCCGAGCCGGCGCGCGACGGCATCGCCGGCCTCGACCAGATTGGCCTGACATTCTCCGAGCCAGTCGAGATCGAGGCGCTGCGACGTCTCCTCACGGTCGAGATACGTCCCCTGCCGGGTCTCGCGACGGGCTCCGGACAGGTGCTCGGCGCGGGCGATCTCGACCTGAAGGCGCTCGAGCGCGCAAAGCGCGCGGACGACCAGTCCTACGTGGTCCGGCTGCGCCAGCCGGTGCCGGACGGCCGTTTGGCCATCCTGCGGCTCAGGCTCTCCGACGAGGTCGGCCTGGACGACCCGAGCTTCGAGCTGGCCCTGCGCTCGGCCGTTCCCTTTGCGACGACGGAGCTCACCTGCGGCCGCGGCCTGTCCCGCACGATCCGGGACGGGATCACGCTGTGCGATCCGAACGAGGACGGCTCGTCGGAGGAGGACGGCGAATACCGCGCCGGGCCGAAGCGCAGCTTCGTCGTCGGCTTCTCGGCCGAACCGGACACGCCCGACGTGCTTGGGGCACGCGCCGCGTTCCGGATCACGCCGGCGGTGGACGACCTGGTGGTCGCTCGTGACGGCAACCGCCTCCGGGTCTCCGGCCGCTTTCGGGCCGATGCGGTCTACGACCTCCGGATCGAACCGGGCTCGCTCAAGGATGCCCGAGGGCGCGCCCTCGGGGGTGAGCCACTCGTCGCGAAGCTGGCCTTTCTTCCCGACCGCCCGAGACTGAAGTGGGACGCCGCTCAAGGCATCGCGGAGCGGTTCGGACCGCAGATGATCCCGCTGCGCGGCCGCGGCTACGATCGGGCCGACATCCGCGTCCACCCGATCGATCCTCTGGCCCGCCACTTCTGGCCGTTTCCGTCCGAGGGGCTGGAAACGGACGACGATGCCGCCCCCCCGCTGTCCGGCAACGAACCGGGTCTCTGGACGGACAAGGGCGACATCGGACGCGATGCGATGGCCCAGCGCATCCGTGCCCTCGGCTCGCCCGCATTGTCGGAGCTCGTGCGGCTTCCCACGCGCCGCGGCGGCGTCGAGGCGAAGTTCGGCCTCGATCTGAAACCCTTCCTCGCCAAGGTCGCCGGGCCGGAGCAGCCGGGCACCTACCTGGTCGGCCTGCGTCCGACGGATGGAGGCAAGCGCCGCTGGATCCGCATCCAGGTGACGGACCTCGTCCTGACGGCGGTCGAGGAAGCCGAGCGGGTGCGCTTCGCCGTGACTTCGCTCGCATCCGCACGCCCGGTCGCCGACGCCGAGATCCGACTGGAGGGGCTCCGCAACGACCGCTTCGTCACGCTCGGGCGCGGCCGGACGGACGGGGAGGGCGCCTTTTCCTGGACGCTGGCTGCCCGGCAGAAGGGGGAGATCAAGCGGATCGTCGTGCAGAAGGGGCTCGACACGCTCGTGCTGGAGCCGGAACGCGGCCCGTCCGAGTATCGCGAGGAGAACTGGACCAAGCCCGAAGCGCCGTGGCTCGCCTGGAGCGTGCAGCCGGACGAGAAGCGCAAGGAGGAGGCCCGGACCCTCTGCCACGTCTTCACCGAACGCCCGATCTACCGTCCGGAGGAGCCCGTCCATGTGAAAGGCTTCGTGCGCCGCTACCTCGGCGGCGGGCTGTTCTTCACGACAAAGGGCGGGACCCTGATCGTGAGCGGCCCGGGCGAGGCCGAGTGGCGCTACCCCGTGACGCTCGATCAGGTCGGCGGCTTCTACCACAAGTTTGATGTCGCGACCGAGGCCACGGGCGACTACGCGGTCCGCTTCCAGCCCGATGGAGAGGAGGAGACCTGCGGCCTGTTCCCCTTCAAGAAGGAGGCCTACCGCCTTCCGACCTTCGAAGTTCAGCTCAACGGCCCCACCGGCGTACCACTGGACGGCGAGTTCTCCGTCGATCTCCTGGCGAAATACTTCGCCGGCGGCCTCGTGGCGGAGCGGCCGATCAAGTGGCGCGTGACCCAGTTCCCGCACGCCTGGACGCCTCCCGGCCGCGACGGCTTCCTGTTCTCGTCGGATTCGCGCTTCTCCGGCGACGCCAAATTCCGCTCCACCCCGGTGCTCGAACGGGAGGCGAAGACCGATGCCGGCGGGGCCGCCCGGCTGACCCTCGACCCGACCGTCGAGCCGACGGCGCAGCCGCGCCGCTATTCGGTCGAGGCGACCGTCACGGGTGAGGACGACATCCAGGTGCGGTCGATCCAGACGGTCGTCGCGCTGCCGCCCTTCACGCTTGGCGTGAAAATCCCGCGCTACCTCCCGCAAACCGGAACCATCGAGCCCGAGATCCTGGCCGTGAAGGCGGACGGGGCGCCGCTTCCCGGGCTGGAGCTGACCGTGAAGCTTGTGCGCCGGAACTGGAGCTCGATTCTGCAAGCCTCTGATTTCAGCCAGGGTTCGGCCAAGTACGTCACCCAGATCATCGACGAGACCCTTGTTGAACGGAAGGTCACGTCGGCGGCGGAGCCCACGCGGCTCTCCTTCGAGGCCCGCGAGGCCGGCGTGTACCTGGTCCAGGTCGAGGCATCCGACCGGATCGGCCGCCGTCAGATCGTCTCGGTCGATTTCTTCATGGGCGGGAACACCCCCGTGACCTGGTCGCGTCCGCCTGCCGAAACGGTCGCGGTCACGACCGAAAAGGAGGAATATGCGCCGGGCGAGACAGCGACCCTCGTGGTGCAGAGCCCGTTCCAGAGCGCGCGTGCGCTGGCGGTCGTCGAAGAGCCGGAAGGGCGCTTTCGCTACGACTGGATCGACATCCAGAACGGTTTCGGCCGCTACGAGCTGACCCTCCGCAAGGAGGAGATGCCGAAACTCGCCGTGCATTTCCTGGTCATGCGCGGTCGCCTGGCCGGCGCCGAGCAGAGTCCGACCGCGCCCTTCGACGGCACGAAGCCGGTCACGGTCGCGGCCACGAAATGGATCAAGGTGTCTGCCGTCAAGAACATCGTGGTCGCCGCGCTCCAGGCTCCGGCCCGGGCGCGCCCCGGCGATGAGGTCGAGGTGACGCTGCGCCTCAGCGACGAGTCCGGCCGGCCCCTGGCGGGCGAGGCCACCTTCTGGATGGTGGACCAGGCGGTTCTGTCGCTCGCCCGGGAGCGTCCGCTCGATCCGTTGCCCGCCTTCGTGGTGAACCGACCGACCCGGATGGCCGCGCGCGACACGCGCAACATGGCGTTCGGGGTCATCCCGCTCGACGAGAACCCGGGCGGCGATGAGGCGGTGGACGATTGGGGCATCGAGAACATCTCGGTGCGAAAGAACTTCACGCCCGTTCCGATCTATCTTCCCCGTGTGCCGGTCGGGGAGGACGGGATCGCCCGGGTGAAGGTGAAGCTCCCGGACACGCTGACCGTATTCAAGCTGCGCGCCAAGGCGGTGTCCGGACCGGACCGGTTCGGCTTCGCGACGGGCGAGATGGCCGTGCGGCAGGAGATCGTGGCCCAGCCGGCGCTGCCGCGTTTCGTGCGGCCGGGCGACCGCTTCGAGGCCGGGCTGATCGGCCGCGTGGTCGAAGGCCCGGGCGGCTCGGGGCGCGTGGCGCTCTCGGTGGAAGGCGCGAGCGCCGACGGCCCGCGGGACCAGCCGCTGACCTGGGAGCAGAACCGGCCGGCGCGCGCCGACTTCCCCGTGACGGTGGGCGAGCCGAGGCCGGGCGAGGAGCGGGCGCGGCTGCGCTTCGTGCTGCAGCGCGACGCCGACAAGGCCGGCGACGCGGTGCAGATCGACCTTCCGATCCGGCCCGACCGCCCGCCCGTGCGGCGGCGCGAGGTGTCCGAGATCGCGCCCGGGAAGGCGGCCGATTTCGCGCCCCCGTCTGGCGCGGTGCGCCCGGGCTCGTACTCGCGCAGCCTCACGGTGGCGAACGATGCCGTCGTGGTGCGGCTCGTCGGCGGCATGAGCTATCTGGTCGAGTACCCGTACGGATGCACGGAACAGCGCATCGCGATCGCGTCCTCGGCGCTCGCGCTGAAGCCGTTCGCGCCGATCCTGCAGGCCTCGGGCTTCGGCGACCGGCTCGGCGACAGCGTGCGCTCGACCGCGCGGGTCATCCAGTCGGCGATCGACGAGGACGGGCTCGTGGCCTTCTGGCCGAAATCGCGGGGAACCGTGTCTCTGACCGCGTGGGCGTACCGGTTCCTGGTCTCCGCGGAACGGGCCGGCGAGCCGGTGGACAAGGCGCTGACGCAGCGGCTCGGCAAGGTGCTGACGCTCGCGATGCGCTCCGACTACCCGCGGCTCCTTCGCGGCGACGAGCTGCGGGAGCGGGTCGAGGCGCTGACGGCGCTGGCCGAAGGAGGCGCCATCGAGGAGAACTACGCGACCGAGCTCGCCCGGCGGGCGGACGCCATGCCGACGCTGGCGCTCGCGGAGGCCACCGCCGCGCTGGCGAAGCTGCCAGGCGAGGACCGACAGCTCCAGGAGAGGCTGCTCGACACGCTCTGGAGCCGGATGAGGATCCTGTCGCGGGACGGCCGACCGGTCTATTCGGGCATGGTCGGCGAGAGCGCGAGCGCGCTCATCCTTCCGTCCGAAACGAAGACGCTGGCCGAGGCCGTGCGGGCAACCGCGGTCGCGGCCGCGGAGGATTCCCGCAACGCGGTCCTGCGCGACGGCCTGATCCGGCTCGGCGAGGGCAACGGCTGGGGGACGACAAACGCCAACGCGGCCGCGATCCGGGCGCTGGCCGAGACCTGGCGCGGAGCGAATGCGTCCATCCCGGTCGGATTGTCCCGCCCCGGCGCCTCCGAGCGGGTGACGCTCGGCGGGAGCACGCCCCTCGTGCAGCGCGTCTCGACCACGCTCGAGCCCCAGCGTGTCGAGAACGGCGGCAACCGCGCGATCGTGGCCCTGCTCGACACGCGCTACCAGCCGGTCGAGCCCGGTTACCTGGCAAAACCTGCTGCGAGCGGCTTCGTGCTTTCCCGCTCGCTGGCCCGGGTGCCGGGTGGCTCCGCGCCCCTCGAGCGGCTGGCGCCCGATGCCGAGAACGCGATCCGTCTGAAGGTCGGCGACGTGGTCGAGGAGACGGCCGAACTCGTCAATGCGGAAGATCGCACGCATGTCGCGATCCGGCTGCCCCTCGCGGCGGGGCTCGAGCCGCTGAACCCGAACCTCGTGACGGCTCCGGCCGAGGCGGCCCCGTCGGCCGGCCCGACCCTCGCGCCGACCTACGTCGCCTTCGGCGACGATCACGTGCTCTATGCCTACGACTCGCTGCCCAAGGGCAATTACCGCTTCGTGTTCCGCACCCGGGCCCTGATCCCGGGCTCCTTCACGGCGCCTCCGGGCGAAGCGGAGACGATGTACCAGCCCGGCATCTACGGCGCCTCCGGCGGGATGCGGGTGGTGATCGGGCGGTAGACGCCATGCCGCGAGGGTTCCGTTTCTCTCCCCCCGCTTGCGGCGGGGAGGGCCAGGGTGGGGGGCGGTCCTGGAGCACGGGCCGCCTCGCACGCTGGTTCGGCGGTGCTCCCCCCACCCCTCGCCCCACCCCGCCACTCCGTCGGGGGAGGGGAAGGCGCGCAGCGCCGATTGTTGCCGCCGCGGCAATCCTCGTCATCCCATTTGGCCTGTTTGCGTTCGAGGTCGCCGGCCGCGCTCACCTGGAAGCGCCGGCCGCCACCCCGATCCTGTACGACCGCACCGGCACCTTTCTGGCGCAACTCGGCAACGAAGCGGGGGCTGCCGGAGGGGGGCGACGGCAGATCGAGTACGGCTACTGGCCGCTCGAGCGGCTGCCCGATCGCGTGGTGGCGGCGACGTTGGCCCTGGAGGATCGGCGCTTCCGATCGCATCCCGGCATCGACCCGCTGGCGATCGCCCGGGCGTTGCGGCAGAACTTCCGGTCTGGCCGCCGCGTGTCCGGCGCCTCGACGGTCGCGATGCAGGTCGCCCGCATGCAGCGTCCCGGCCCGCGCACACTCTGGTCCAAGGCGGCCGAGGCCGGAACGGCCGCCGCGCTGACGCTCCGCTACGGTCGCGACGCGGTCCTGGCGCAGTATCTGCGGCTCGTTCCCTACGGAAACGGCAGCCACGGCATCGCGCATGCGGCGCGGTTCTACCTGGACAAGCCGGTGGCGGATCTGTCCTGGGCCGAGATCGCGCTGCTGTCGGCCGTTCCCCAATCCCCGACCCTGATGAACCCGCTGCGGCCGGACGGGCTCGCCCGTGCGGTCCGGCGCGGCCATGCCATGCTGGAGGAACTCGGCAGGCGGGGCGTCGTAACGGGCGCCGAGCTCGCACTGGCGCACCGGCAGCTGGACGAGACCGCGCCGCCGCGCGCCCCCCGCCGGCCGGAGGCGCTGCACGCGCTCCTGCGGTTCGAGGCGATGCGCGAGGCCGGCGCGCTGCGACCGGCGAGCGAGGCCGATCCGCGCATCACGACGAGCCTCGACCTCGGAACGCAGGCAGCCGTCGTCCGGCACGCGCGGCGGCATCTCGCTGCCTGGCGCCCCTACGGAGCCGAGCAGGTCGCAGCCCTCGTGATCGAGCGCGGCACGCGGCGGGTGCTCGCAGCGCTCGGGTCGACCGAGTACGGAGACCGCCGCTCGGGCGCGATCGACTTCACCGCGGTCAGGCGCTCGCCCGGATCGACGTTGAAGCCCTTCATTTACGGGCTGGCACTGCAGCGCGGGCTCATCCGGACGAGCGACGTGCTGGCGGACCTGCCAGAGGGAGCATCCGGGATCGGCAACGCGGACGGCGCGTTTCTCGGCCCCATGCTGCCCCGGCAGGCGCTGGCCAATTCCCGCAACGTCCCGGCCGCGCACCTCCTGCGGGAGATCGGACTCGAGACGGCCTTCCGGCACCTGCGCACGCTCGGGCTGCACGATCTGGACGTGCCGGCGGAGACCTTCGGGCTGTCCATGGCGATCGGCTCGCTGCCGACGAGCCTCGACCGCCTGGTGAGAGCGTACGGCGCCCTGGCCGAGGACGGGCTGCTGGGCGATCTCGTCTGGTACGCGGGCGAGCCCGTCCTGCCGCCGCGGCGGGTCATGTCGGCGGACGCGGCGCGGCTCGTGACGCTGTTTCTGGCCGATCCTCTCGCTCGGCTGCCGAGCTTCCCGCGCTACGGCGCGACGGAGTTCCCGTTCGCGGTGGCACTCAAGACGGGAACCTCGCAGGGCTACCGCGATGCGTGGCTGATCGGGTGGTCGGCCCGCTACATCGTCGGGGTGTGGGTCGGGCGCGGGGACGCGGGCACCATGAGCCAGCTCTCCGGAGGGCGGGCTGCCGCCCGGCTTGCACATGCCATCCTGGAGGATCTGCACGAGGTCCGTCCGGGAGACCTCGCGGAAACGAGCTTCCCGGCGCCGGAAGGCCGCGTGCCGGTCGAGCTTTGCGCAATCGGCGGACAGCGCAGCACCGGCGCCTGCGGCCGGACGCTGACCGAATGGGTGCGACCGGACGAGGTTCCGCCCATCGAGCCGCCGGCGATCCTGCGAGCTCGACCAGAGGGCGGCGAGCGCCTCGAGCTGGTGGTGCCGGCCGCCCATCGTGCCTGGGCGCGGTCCGAAGGCTACCCCCTGGACGAGACGGCGGCCGCGAACGGCCAGGTGCGACTGTCCGTGGCCTCGCCCGAGCAGAACACCCGCCTTTGGCGCAATCCCGACGCTCCGGCCGTCGCGAACCGGCTCGCCCTGAAGGCCAATGTCGAGCCGCGCGTGCCGCAGGTGGTCTGGTACGTCGACGGCGAGCCTTTCGCACTCACCGATCCCGACGTCCCGGTGTTCTGGCCCATGACGCCTGGTGTGCACCGCTTCCAGGTGCGGCTCCCATTACGGGACGGCGCGTCGCGCCTGGTTCGCGTCGTGGTGGAGTAGCGTTCGACGTTGCTCTTTGAGAGCGCTCTCCCGCCATGCGAAGATAAGGATAAAGGATGACGCCATGTACCAGCCGCCGCTGTTCCGCGAAGACCGGCTCGAGGTCCAGCACGAGCTGATCCGCGCCAATCCGCTCGGGCTGCTGATCACGGCCGGCGCCTCGGGCCTCATGGCGAATCCCATTCCGTTTCTGATCGACCCCGAGGCCTCCGAGCACGGAACGCTGCGCTGCCACCTCGCGCGTGCCAACCCGCAATGGCGGGACCTCGCGTCGGTCGACGAGTGCCTCGTCGTGTTCCAGGGCCCGCAGGATTACGTTACCCCGTCCTGGTACGCGACCAAGCGTGAGACCGGAAAGGTCGTGCCGACCTGGAACTACGCGACCGTCCACGCCTGGGGACGCCCGTCCGTCACCCACGAGGCCGGCTGGCTACGCCGCCAGCTGGATGACCTCACCCTGCTTCGGGAGGGGGGCCGCCCTGTGCCCTGGCAGGTCGGCGATGCTCCGGCGGATTTCGTAGCCGCCCAGATTCGCGGGATCGTCGGCGTCGAGATCCCGATCGGCCGGATCGAGGGGAAATGGAAGGTGAGCCAGAATCGCCCGGAAGCGGATCGAGCCGGCGTTCATGCCGGACTGGCCGCCGCGGGCGAGAGCGCCTCCGCGATGGCGGCGCTGGTGGCCGAACGGGGCGGACTTCGATCCTGAGCCCTATCGGGCCGCGTGCCCGGCAACCTCGACCGGACGGGCCGGGCGCCCATAGGGCCGTTCCTCGGCGCGCCGGTCGTCCCGCTCCGACAGCATCTCGCCCAAGCGGGCGAGATCGCGCACGGAGCGCACGAAGGCGGTGATCGGGTCCTGGCCGGAGGCGTTCAGGTAGGCCTGTGCGAGCGAGATCTCGAGCGCGGTCATCGTGAGCGGTCCCTTGTCTGGTCAGAACAGAATGGGAACGAACCCTTGACGCCGGGTTAACGCGGCTGCCCGCCGTCCGGAACCCGGCAAAGCTTCGTTGCAGCCGGCGGGGCGTCACGATATAGCGACGGCGCGGAGGCTGCGGCCGCCGTCTAGGAGTGTAGCTCAACTGGTTAGAGCACCGGTCTCCAAAACCGGGGGTTGGGGGTTCGAGTCCCTCCACTCCTGCCAGGCCGTCGTCCACGGGATGCGCCGGGCAGATGACAACGCCGCGAACTTGCGCTAAGCGGGTTCAATCTCAAGCCACATCCGGAATGAGGTGCGCGGAGAGCCGACGGCTCGCTGCGCCGTTTCGGTTTGGCCGGACAGAGCTTATCGATCATGTCGAAGTCGCATGCTGCCCGCCCGGCCGGGACGGAGAAGAAGAAGCCCCGGACGGGTGTCTTCGAGTTCTTCGGCCAGGTGAGGGCCGAAGGCGAGAAGGTGACGTGGCCGTCCCGCAAAGAGACCACGATCACGACCGTGATGGTGTTCGTGATGGTTGTGGTCGCGAGCCTGTTCTTCCTCCTGGCCGACTTCGTGTTGCAGAAGGCGGTCGGACTCATTCTCGGGATCGGCGGATAAGAGACGAAGCATGGCCAAGCGCTGGTACATCGTTCACGCCTACTCGAACTTCGAGAACAAGGTTGCGGCCTCCATCAAGGATCAGGCGGCGCAGCGCGGCCTGTCCGAAAAGTTCGAGGAGGTGCTCGTCCCCCTCGAGAAGGTGGTCGAGGTGCGTCGCGGCCGGAAGGTCGATGCCGAGCGCAAGTTCTTTCCGGGCTACGTGCTCGTGAAGTGCGATCTGACCGACGAGGTCTACCACCTCATCAAGAATACCCCGAAGGTGACGGGCTTCCTGGGTGCGGACAAGGCGAAGCCGGTTCCGATCCCGGATGCCGAGGCCGAGCGCATCAAGGGCCAGGTGGCCGAAGGCATCGAGCGGCCTAAGCCGTCGGTGTCGTTCGAGATCGGCGAGCAGGTGAGGGTGGCGGACGGGCCGTTCGCGTCCTTCAACGGCACCGTCGAGGAGGTCGACGAGGCCCGTGCCCGCCTGAAGGTGGCGGTCTCGATCTTCGGCCGCGCGACTCCGGTCGAGCTCGAGTACAGCCAGGTCGAAAAGGGCTAGCCCCCATCGGTCCTCCTCGCTCCACCGGGCGAGGAACACCGGCGCGCCTCGGCGCGCCGGCAAATCCGCGGGAGATCCCGCCCGGTCGCCAGCCGGGCCTGTCCGATCGTCGATCGGCCGAATGGGATCGCACCGCGGCTTCTGAAACGCCGAGGGTCCGGCCGGCAGCCGGATCTGGGGCACAATCGGGAGATATCCCATGGCAAAGAAGATCACGGGGTACGTGAAGCTTCAGGTTCCGGCCGGCGCCGCCAATCCGTCGCCGCCCATCGGTCCCGCGCTCGGTCAGCGCGGTCTCAACATCATGGAGTTCTGCAAGGCCTTCAATGCCCGCACCGGGCAGATGGAGAAGGGCACGCCGATCCCGGTCGTCATCACGGCCTACCAGGATCGCTCCTTCACCTTCGAGATGAAGCAGCCGCCGGTGTCGTATTTCCTGAAGCGGGCCGTCGGCCTGAAGATCGGCAAGAAGCCGGCCTCCGGCTCCAAGACACCCGGCAAGGGCCCGACGGTCGGTACCATCACCGAGGCGCAGATCCGCGAGATCGCCGAGAAGAAGATGGTCGACATGAACTGCGGCACGATCGAGGCGGCGATGACCATGATCCGGGGCTCCGCCCGGGCCATGGGCCTCGACGTCGCGGCCTGAGGAGGGCGCTATGGCACACGAAGGCAAGCGTATCCGGGCCGCCCGCGAGGGCATCGACCGGCTGAAGCTCTACCCCCTCGGCGACGCGGTCACGCTCGTGAAGTCGAAGGCAGGGGCCAAGTTCGACGAGACCATCGAGATCGCCATGAATCTCGGCGTCGATCCCCGCCACGCCGACCAGATGGTCCGGGGTGTCTGCAACCTGCCGAACGGCTCCGGCCGCACGGTGCGGGTCGCTGTGTTCGCGCGGGGCGCCAAGGCCGACGAGGCGAGGGCAGCGGGCGCGGACATCGTCGGCGCCGAGGACCTGCTCGAGACCATCCAGGGCGGCACGATCGACTTCGATCGCTGCATCGCGACCCCGGACCTGATGCCGCTCGTCGGCCGGCTCGGCAAGGTGCTGGGCCCGCGCGGTCTCATGCCCAATCCGCGCGTCGGGACCGTCACGATGGACGTCTCCGGTGCCGTGAAGGGCGCCAAGGGCGGCGCGGTCGAGTTCCGCGTCGAGAAGGCCGGCATCGTGCATGGCGGCGTCGGCAAGGTGTCCTACGACGAGACGAAGCTCGTCGAGAACATCCGGGCCTTCGCGGACGCGGTGCAGAAGGCCAAGCCCGCGGGCGCAAAGGGCACCTACATCCAGAAGATCGCCATCTCGTCCTCCATGGGACCGGGCGTGAAGGTGGATGTCGCGACCGTCATGGGTGCGTGATCGCGCCCACCCGTTGCGGCGAGGTGCTTGACTTTTCGCCGCAACCCTCCCGGACCCTCTTGGCATCGCCGTCTCGGGGGGTTAAGAGGGACGGATGTCTCCACAATCTTGCGAAAATCGGCCTCGCGGCCGGTGATCGTATTTGCATTCCGCCCGGGACACCGGGAGGAAGCGGCCGGCGGGCCTCTGGGTGTTTCACCCTCTGGTCCGGTCCGGCCATGTTCTGTCCGAGACTGCAGGCGCCAACGGGCTTTCGCTCCGCGGCTTAATGTTTGCCTGCATAGACGGGGAAGCCGAATCGGCCTCGCTCCATGCGGGGATTCGTAGACGGTTCGAACCATCTCGCCCAGGCCCAGCCGGTTCTCCGGGATGGGTGCGGGTGGACAGGGCGCTCGAGCGTCGGCCGGGGCAGTTCGCGTCCGGCCGGCAGACGTAACCGGCGGAGCCGAGTCTCGGTTCCGCCCATCGGAGAGAGCCAGTGGATAGAGCGGCGAAAAGCGAGCTCGTCACGAGCCTCAACGGCGTCTTCTCGAAGACCGCCGTCGTGGTCGTGGCCCACTACAAGGGTCTCACGGTGGCCGACATGCAGAAGCTGCGCACGCAGATGAAGCAGGCCGGCGCGACCGTGAAGGTCACCAAGAACAGCCTCACCAAGATCGCCCTCGAAGGCACGGATGTCGCGTCCGTCCAGGCCCTGATGAAGGGCCCGACCTTGATCGCCTATTCGGGCGATCCTGTCGCGGCGCCCAAGGTCGCCGTCGACTTCGCCAAGACCAACGACAAGCTGGTCATCCTCGGCGGAGCGATGGGAACGACCTCTCTGAACGTGGAAGGCGTGCGCTCCCTCGCGACGCTGCCCTCCCTCGACGAACTGCGCGGCAAGCTGGTCGGCCTCATCCAGGCTCCCAGCACCAAGATCGCCCAGCTCGCGACCGCGCCGGCCTCCAAGCTGGCCCGGGTGTTCGGAGCCTATGCCAAGCGGGACGAAGCGGCCTGAGGCTGATCGTCACCACCACCACCCCTGTTCGAACCCTACAAGGATACCCATCTCATGGCAGATCTCGCGAAAATCGTTGACGACCTCTCCTCCTTGACCGTCCTCGAGGCGGCCGAGCTTGCGAAGATGCTCGAGGAGAAGTGGGGCGTCTCCGCCGCCGCCGCAGTCGCAGTTGCGGCCGGCCCGGCAGCCGGCGCCGCCGCTCCGGTCGAGGAGCAGACCGAGTTCACGGTCATGCTGGCCGCCGCCGGCGACAAGAAGATCGAGGTCATCAAGGAGGTCCGCGCGATCACCGGTCTCGGGCTGAAGGAAGCCAAGGACCTGGTCGAGGCGGCTCCGAAGGCCGTGAAGGAAGGCGTGTCGAAGGACGACGCCGCCAAGCTGAAGGCTCAGCTCGAGAAGGCCGGCGCCAAGGTCGAACTGAAGTGATCGGGCGCGGGCTCTGCCCGCGTTGCGTCATCCCCGGCCGCGCGCCGGGGATCTTCTTCCCGGTTCGCCGGGCGGTTGACAGGACCTGACGATGCTGCGGTCTCGGGCTCCGGCCCGGGACCGCCTGCCGTTTCTGAACGGCGCAAGACGAACGCCCGGGCTCCGGTCCGGCACCACCATCGCCGCAACACGCGGCGGCGATTGACCCGGCTCCCCCGTTTCGGGGTGCTCGGTCAGTCGCAATGAGGAGCGAGGTCCACATGGGCAGCACGCTGGCAGGCCGTAAGCGTCTCCGTAAGTTCTTCGGCAAGATCGGCGAAGCCGCCGAGATGCCGAACCTCATCGAGGTTCAGAAGGCATCCTACGATCAGTTCCTTCTCGTGGACGAGCCGCAGGGCGGACGTCCCGACGAGGGCCTGCAGAGCGTCTTCAAGTCGGTGTTCCCGATCTCCGACTTCGCCAACACGGCGCTGCTCGAGTTCGTCAAGTACACCTTCGAGCCCCCGAAATACGACGTGGACGAGTGCCGCCAGCGCGGCATGACCTTCTCGGCGCCGCTCAAGGTCACGCT
>JAQGJJ010000024.1 GCA_028290695.1 Enterovirga sp.
CGTCCTGCGAACGGGAGGAGAGAGCGCTCATGAGAATGTCGATGGTGATGATCGCAGCCGCGATCGGTGTATTTGCCGTGCCGGCGGCCGCTCAGCAGACGCCGGGCGGAACGAGTGCCGGCGGCCCCGCCCGGGTGGGCATCCCGGGTCAGATCGGCGGCGGTGTTCCGGGAACCCAGCCGAACGTCGTCGAGCAGCGGATGACCGGAAAAGCCCGGAAAGCGAGCAGCAAGAAGCGCATGAAGAAGGCGATGTGATCGCTCCCCTCCGGGGCCGACCGTCGCCGCATGAAAGTGATGGAGGCCTCGGAGGGAATCGAACCCCCGTACAAGGATTTGCAGTCCTCTGCGTAACCACTCCGCCACGAGGCCGGGAAGGAGAGGTCGCGATATAGGTCGGCGCCGGCGCAAAGAGCAAGCCGTCCGATCCCGAAGCCTGACACTTCGCCCACAAGAGTCCGACACGGATGCGAGACCACGCTTGCGCCGGACCTCATGCCTGCTATATGCCAGCCCCGTGATCCGCGGTAGCTCAGTGGTAGAGCAGCCGGCTGTTAACCGGCTGGTCGTAGGTTCGAATCCTACCCGCGGAGCCACGATGCTCCGGTCCCCGGGTCCCTTGATCGTGACCCGAGCTCCATCTTGAGACACCCTTCACGATAAGTTTGCACCTCGCTGAGCGCGCACTGGGCCGAGTGCTGGCGCACGTCCGTGCAGCCGGGCATTTCGCGTTGCGACCCTTTCAGATGGCCCTGTCGCGTTGTGGCTTGCTGGCTAGCTCTCCCATCGCGGCTCCCGCTCCGAGAATCGATCCTGAGTGACCCGCCGACGCTCCCGCCCCGATTCGGGGAGGAAGCGACGACAGTGCGGCGTCCGCCGGCGAGCTCAGCCGAGGCCGAGCATGAGACCGGCGTTCTGCACCGCGGCGCCCGAGGCACCCTTTCCGAGATTGTCGAGACGGGCCACCAGCAGGGCCTGCGAGCCGCCGGCCTGCCCGTAAACGCGAAGCTCCATCGCGTCGGTGCCGTTCAGGGCCTCCGGCTCGAGACGATCCGTCGGGTTTCCGGGCACCACCCGCACCTGGCCACCGGCCGCATAATGCGCCGTCAGGGCCGCTTCGACGTCGCGGGGCGTCGGCGAGCCCGGCAGGATGTCGAGATGCACCGGCACGGAGACCAGCATCCCCTGCCGGAAATTGCCGACCGACGGGATGAAAATGGGCCGCCGTGCAAGGCCTGCATGCCGCTCGATCTCCGGCAGGTGCTTGTGCCCGAACCCGAGCCCGTAGAGCTCGAACGCGGAACCACGCCCACCCTCGAAGGCGTCGATCATGGAACGCCCGCCGCCGCTGTAGCCCGAGACCGCGTTGATCGAGAGCGGATGGTCGCCCGGCAGGAGGCCGGCATCGACCAGCGGGCGCAGCAGGGCGATTGCGCCGGTCGAATAGCAGCCGGGATTCGCCACCCGGGTCGCCCGCTCGATGGCGGCGCGTTGCCCGGGTGCGAGCTCGGCGAAACCGAACGTCCAGCCATCCGCGAGGCGGTGCGCCGTCGAGGCGTCCAGGATGCGGGGGGCGGAATTGCCGAGCGTGTCGGACAGCGCCACGGCTTCGCGGGCCGCGTCGTCGGGCAGGCACAGGATCGCGAGATCGACCTCGGCCATCAGGTCGCGTCGCGCGGCCGGATCCTTTCTCCTGTCCGCCTCGATGCTCCGCACCAGGAGATCGGTTCGGCCGGCCAGGCGCTCGCGGATTTCGAGCCCGGTCGTGCCCGCCTCCCCGTCGATGAAGATGGACGGGATCGGGCCCTTCCAGGGCGCGGTGGCATGCGGTGCGGACATCTCTCGTCCTCTCGGGCTGCGATTTGGGGGATGGGGTGAGCAAAAAAAAAGCCGCGCTCCTGGCGCGGCTCGAGCGGCCGTAACGGCCCGCAGACGTGCTCGCGCGGTCTACCGTCGGTGACGTCGGAGGCGGAGAGCAGGCTGCATGCGCCCGCATAGGAGCAGCCGCCGCCCGATGTCAACCAGACGCCTCCGGCGGCGCTGCGCCGGGAGGTGCGGCGCCGCACGACCGGTCGCCCGCGCGCTTCCTATCTGAGCTCCAACAACAGCGCGGCGTCCGTGGGCGCCGGGCAGGAGCTCGTCACACATGAGACAGACACGTCAGCTGATCCTGGCGACCTCGGCCGCAATCGTGCTGGCCGCAGGGTTCGGCACCGCCGCAGAGGCCCAACGCGACCGCCGGCGCGCGCCTCAGGTCACCCCGCAGACCGCGCCGTCAGCGCAGCAATCGCGCATGCCGGACCGCTACACCACGGTCCGCGGCGAAGGCGGGGTGATCACCGCGACCACGCCGAACCAGTGGGGGAATTTCGGCGGGCCGAGCACGGGCGGCTCGGGCGGGGGTGGCCCCTGACGGGGCTTCGCCCCGATGGGCGCACGACGCAGGATGGTGAGCACTGGGACCCGGACCCCGCATCTTCAGATTGAAAGCCGGTTTCACCTGATCCGAACTCGAGGGTGAGGGACTACTGCCTTTTCGGCTTCGCCTGAGCGCCTCCGCCCGATCTCAACTTGGACTGGACGCAGGCTCTGACAGCGTCGGCGTGGACGAGAGATCCGCGACTCTTATAGGGGTCGCCGTACACGCCAACTCCCTCCCAGCACTGGCGCCGAGCCTCGGCAAGCTGCGGGCTTGCAGCCTGAGCCTGCGCAGCAGTCGAAAAGAG
>JAQGJJ010000005.1 GCA_028290695.1 Enterovirga sp.
GGCACGCGCCGATGTGCCCGCATCGATCACCCGATCCCGAAGATCCTGGCTGTAAGCCCGCGCCATCCATGCCTCCGCCGACTCGCGACGGAGGACTCGCACGCCTCAGCTCACTCGTGAATCCCGACCTGAATCGAAAAGCCCTGAACGTGCTCTAGGGCCGTGGGCGGAGCGACGATCCGGGCACCGGGCGTCCGGTGCCGCGTGGGATGAGTCCTCGCCGACGCGCCGACGGGTTTGCTTAGATCGGTCTCGCTTCGCCGCCGGCACCACGATGACGCGCCGGGCGCGCTGCCGCTTGTCGCTGGGCCGCCTGCATGCCCGGGGGATACCGGGGTCAGCCCCGCGCCCCGCGGGCTGGTCCAGCCACCTCGACCACCCCTGCCGCTCGTCGACCCGTTCGGGCGTTTCGAGGTCCGGCCGAACCGGCTGCGGTGCTTCCTCCGGCGAACGGCCGTTCTTTCCGATGTGGCCGCTCAGCTCAGCGGGACCGCCGCTCGCTGATGCGGCGGCGGTCCCGTGTCCTCAGTTCAGCCGCCCGCTGGCGTGGGCCAGGATGACGAACACCTTGCCCGTTTCGGACGCCAGGTAGGTGCGGCGGAATTCGTCCCCGCTCGCGTCGGCCGGCAGGCTGTCGAGCAGGCGCTCGAACTCGCCCACGTAGCGGTCGACCGTCCGGGTGAACGTCGGCTCGGTCGCGTGCTTGCGGCGGATCTCCTCGAAGGTCTCGCGATCCTCCGGGGCGTAGATGTCGCGGGTGAACACGCCCGCCTCTCCGCTCCGCCGACGCATCCACAGGCGATAGGCCCGCTCGCCGTCGATCATTCCGGTGATGTCGCCGGAGATCGTGCCGAGCGCACCGAGATCCGTGCGCCCGCCGGTCTCAGGCACTGCCGGAGACGGCGCCGCGCGCGTGTCCGCGGAAGCCTGCGGAACGGCCGCGGCGCGCTCGGGCCGGGCGGCAGGCGCGGTTTTCGGGGCCTCGCTCGCCGTCGCCGGCTTGGCCGGGCGGGGCACCGGCCTGGGGCCCGCCGCGACTTCGTCGTCGGCCTTGGGCTCCGGCGGCCGTGCCGCAGCCGCCGGGCGCGCCGGCTGGCGAGCGTCCGGCACGGAGGCCTGCGGGGCTGGGCGCGAGACCGACTCGGCCGAACGGACCGGCTCGGCCGACCGGGCCCCGTCCAGGGCCGGCATGATGTCGAGCGCCTGGTTCGACCGCGCGACCACGGTCGAGAGCTCGTTCAAGGCCCTGAGCTGGTCCATGACGACACGCCGGATCTCGGCGGTGGCCTCGTAGGTGCCCCGCGGCAACTCGCCCAGGCTGCGCGACAGCTCGGCCCGGCTCCGATCGAGATCCTCGCTGATCGAGGAGGCGACCGAGCGGAGCTCGCCCGCCGACTCGCGGAACCTGGCCAACGCCTCCTCAAGGTGCTCGCTGAGCTCCGACGAGACCGCCTCGTAGGTCGCCTTAAGCTGAACCGCGGTCCGCTGGCTCTCCGAGTCGGTGGCCGAACGGACCCGCACGAAATGCTCGCCGATCGAGGCCGCCGCTGCCTCGGAGCTGGTCACCAGTGACACCCCGATGTCCCGCGCCTTCGCTTCGGCGATGGTGAGCGCACGCTCCATGGCGTTCGCGAAGGTGCTGTTGGCGTCCGACAGCCCGGCCGAACTCTGTTCGATCTTGGCGATCAGGTCGTCCAGGGTCGAGCGACGCTCGTTCAGCGCCGTGCCCATCAGCTGCTCGGCCCGCCCGTATTCCGAGGTGGCCTCCGACAGTGCGAGCAGGTGCGACCGCGTTGTCGTGGTGAGGTTGCGGCCACGCTCGTCCAGCGCCTCGACCAGAGAGGAGACGTCGCTGAGGGTCCCGGCGGAAACCCCCTTCAGTCCGTCCACCTGATCGGCGAGCTGCCGCGAGGCGCGCTCGGTATCGGCCGCGACATCGGACAGCACGGCCCGGAGCTGGGCGATCCGGTTCGCCAGTCCGTCCTCGATGGCCCCGAGATTGCCGTTCGCCTCGGCCGAGACCTGCTGGAGGATCCCGTTCGCCTCGCCGAGGCGGGTCAGGATCGTGTTGAACTCCGTCCGCAGGTTCTCCTGGGTGGAGGACAGGCTGAGGACGGCCTGGGAGGCTCCCTCGTCCACTGCGCTCCGGAGCGCCTCGACCGACCCGGTGTAGAGCGAGGTCATCTCGACCAGACGCTGCTTGAGAGCGGCCAGGATGGCGTCGCCACGATCGTTCAGGACTCGCACCACCTTGTCGACGGTTCCGCCGATCTCGGCGTTGATCGCGTTGCCCCGGTCGGTGATCGCATCCGACACGGCCCGTCCGCCTTCGGCGAATAGAACCGTGACCTCGCCGATGCGCGACTGGATGGCGCTCAGCGTGGCGCGGCCACGGGAGTCGATGGTCGAGGCGAGCTCGGCGCCGCGATTGTCGACGAGATCCCGTACCGCGGCGGTGCTGCTCTCGAGGGTCGCCTCGAGCTCGGCGATCCGCTGCACCATGGCATCGACGACGGCTTGTCCCCGGCGGTCGATGGTGTCGGTCAGCTCGGTGCCACGCACGCCGACGAGGTCGCGCAGGGCCGCCGTCCGGTTGTCGAGGAGCGTCTGGAACTCCTGCGTCCGCTGACCGACGGCGTCGGCCGCGGCGCGCCCGCGACGCTCGATGAGGTGGGCCAGCTCGCTGCCGCGGCCGTCCATCAGCTCGCGGATGGCCGTGGTCGAATCGTCGACGAGCTTGGTGAGATGCGCGAGGCGCCCCTCCACGCTTTCGATCATCTCCCGACCGGTCCGTTCGATCAGCTCGCTGGCCGTCGTGGATCCGCTCTCGATCGAGGTCGCGACCCGCGCCCCGCTCGAGTCGATCAACGCGGCGGCGGTCTGGCTGCGCTGGCTCAGCACGTCGACGACGGCCCTGCCGTGCCGGTCCAGCGTCTCCGCGACGGAGGCCCCGCGCGTCTCCAGCATGTCGGCCGCGCTCGCGCTGCGGGTTTCCAGCATGGTCGACAGTTCGCTCGTGCGGCTGTCGAACAGGCTCGTCATCTCGGTCATCTGCTTTCCGAGATTGAGCGCAATCGAGTCGCTCCTGCGCTCGAGGATCGAGCTGATGGTGGCGCTGCGCTTGTCCACGAGCTCCGTGAACGTGTCGGCCTTCTCGTCGAACACCTGGCCGAAGCTGGTGATTTTGTCCCCGAGTGCCGCGACGAGCGTTTCGCTCCGGCGGTCGAGGTCCTCGGTCAGGGACGCGCTCCGGTCCGCGACGAGCTGCCCGAAGCGGCCCGCGTGGTGGTCGAACGCCTTGCCGATCTCGTCGACCTGGTTGCCGAGCGTGCCGACGATGGCTTGGCCGCGCATGCCCACGAGGTCCGCCAGCGCCGTGCTGCGGGTGTCCACCAGCGTCCGGAAGTCCTCGGTCCGCTGCTCGAACAGGGTCGACAGGCTGCCGACCGTCTCATCCAGAGTAAGCCGAACCGTCTCCCCGCGCTCTTCCAGGAGGCTTACGAGGCCCGACCCGCGTTCGTCGACGATGCCCTGGAAACGGTCCGTGCCCGTGCGCAGGGCTTCGGTGACGGTCTGCAGGCGCCCTTCGATCTCGGACGTGATCGTCTGCCCTTGCGCCTCGAGCTTGCGGACGAGCCCGCTGCCGCGTTCCTCCAGGAGCTGGGAGAATGCCGCCGCGCCGCCGTCGAAGAGCCTCGCGGTCTCCTTGAGCTGGGCCCCCATGCTTGAGGAGATCGTCAGGCCGTGCCGGCCGATGCCTTCGACCAGCTCGGCGCTGCCCTGGGCGAGGAGCTGCGTGAAGTCCGCGATGCGGCCCTCGACGGCCCCGGTCAGGGAGGCACCCTGTTCGTCGAGCTTCGCGACCAACTCGGTGCCCCGGCTCTCGATGAGATCCCCGAAGCTCCGGCTGCCGTCGTCGAACAGCCGCTCGGCCTGTTTGAGCTGCGCTCCCATGGTCGAGGTGATGGTGTGGCCGTGACGGCCCAGCCCCTCGACGAGCGTCGCGCTTCCCTCGGCCAGCAACCGGCTGAACTCGGCCATCCGGCCCTCGACCGCGCCGGTAAACGACGAGCCTTGGCCGTTCAGCTTCTCGACCAGCTCGGCGCCACGGGTCTCGAGCAGCTCCCCGAAGGTCTTGCTGCCGTCATCGAAGAGGCGGGTCACCTCGGCGACCTGCCCGCCGATGCTGGTTGCGATGGTCTGGCCCTGCTTGGCCACGATCTCGACCAGCCCGGTCCCGCGCTGATCGAGGATGCGGCCGATGGCCGCCATGCGGGTGTCCATGAGCCCCGTCGCGGCATCGACCTGTTCGCCGAGGCGGCCGATGACGCCCTGGCCCGTGCTCTCGATCGCCTCCGCGAGCGCGTTTCCGCGCACGTCCAGAAGGGTCGACAATGCGGCGGACCGCTCGTCCAGGAGGTCGGTGGTCGCCGATACCCGGTTGTCCAGCGACACCACGATCGCGTTGCCACGGTCGGCGATGATGCCGGCCAGCGTGGTGCTGCGTTCGTCGAGCACGCCCGTGAGAACGTTGGTGTTCGTGGCGAGCGACTCGTGGAAGGCCGTGATGCGTTCCCCGATGCGGTTCAGCGCCAGGCCGCTCGACCGGTCCACGGCCTCGGCGAAGTCGAAGGTGCGGCGCTCGAGCAGCGTCTGCAACGTGCCGGTCCGTCCGTCGATCGTCCGGACGATCTCCTCGATCTGGTTCCCGAGCGTTCCGACGGCCGCCTGGCCGCGCTCGTGGATGAGGTCGGCCAGCGCCGTCCCGCGCTGCTCGACGAGCGTGGACAGAGTCGACGTGCGCTGATCGAGTACGTCGGTCAGGGAGGCGATCTGGCCGGATACCGCGGCCGATACGCGCTCGCCGGTCCGGTCGACGCTGCCGACGAGATCGTCACCGCGCTTCTGCAGCATGTCGGAGAAGACGGAGGTCCCGCTCTCGAACAGACGCTCGACCTCGGTGATCTGGTTTCCGAGCGTGCCGATCACGCCCTGGCCACGCGTCTCGATCTCGGCTGCGAGCGAGGCGCTGCGGTCGAACACGAGCGAGCTGAGGGCGGTCGTCCGCTCGTCGAGCAGCCGGGTCGCCTCGGCCAGCCGCGTGCCGAGCGAGCTGACGACGCTCTGGCCCGTCCGGTCGACGATCTCGGCCAGCCGTGTGCCCTTGTTGTCCAGCATGTCCGCGAGCGCGGTCGTGCGGGCGTCCAGCGTCCCGGTCACGGTGTCGATGCGGGCGGTCAGCGTTCCCGTCACCACGCGGCCGGTCGAGTCGATCTGGCCGATCAGTTCGGCACCCCGGTCGCGCAGGAGGGCGCTGAGCGCGCTGGTTCGCTCGTCCAGGAGCCCGCGTGCGCCGCCGACCGCCGTTTCGAGCCGCTCGAGAACGGAGCGACCGGTGGTTTCCACGCCGTCCACCAGCGCTGTCCGGCCCGCCTCGATCGTGGAGGCGAGCGCGGTCGAGCGCTGGTCCAGGATCTGGCTGACTTCGGCGATCTGGTTTCCGAGCGTGCCGATCACCTCGTGGCCGGACTTGGCCACGGATTCGGCGAGGCTGGTGCTGCGCTCGCGCAGCAGCGCGTCCAGTCGGCCCGTGCGATCGTCGACCGTGCGGGTGAAGTCCGCGAGCTTGCCGTCGAAGGTACCGACCAGCGAGCCGGAGCCCTGGTCGAACAGTGCGGACAGCTCCGCCGTGCGGGCCCCGAGGGAGCCGATGATGGACTGGCCGCGCTTGTCGAGCAGCTCGACGATGGAGGCCGCACCGCGATCGAACAGGGCTGCGAAATCCGTCATGCGGCCGCCGAGCGTGCCGAAGATCGCGCGACCCTTCTGTTCGATCTCGCTGCTGAACGCTGCCGCCCGGGTCCCGATCAGGTCCACGACGACGCGTCCCTTCTCCTCCGCCATGCGGCCGAACGCGTCGGAGCTCGAACCCAGCGTTTCGGCGATCTCGCGGCTCTTGCCTTCGACCACCTGGATCAGGCTCTGGGCGTGCTCGCTCATGGCCTGCTCGACGGCCTTGCCGCGCGCTTCGAGCGTTCCGACCAGGCCCTCGGCGCTGTTGCCTAGGCGCTGGTCCATGGCGCGCGAATGCTCGTCGATCGTCGTGGCGAGGTTGCCGAGGCGGTCGACCACCTGGACCTGCAGCCGTTCGACGCCCTGCTCCAGGGTTGCGCCGACCTGCCCGACACGCTCGCCCAGAACCCGGTCGAGCTCCGCGGTGCGGCCGGCGATGAGTTCCGAGGCCTCTCCGGTCCGCGCCACGAGGCCGCGCCCGATCTCCTCGGCCTGGCCGCGAAGGGACTCCTCGATCTCGCGACGGCGCTCCGCCAGGGTGCGGGACAGTTCGCCCGTCCGGTCGTCGACGGCCTGCGTGAAGGTGGCGAAAGTCTGACCGATCTCGGCGGTCCGCTCGGAGGTCCGCCGGTCGAGCGACGCGAGGCCGCTCTCCAGCGTGTCGCGGGTCTCGCGGGCACGGTCTGCCATCGTGGCGGCGACGCCGCTCGCCTCGACGGCGATCATCGCGTGCAGCTCCTCAAGGCGGCTGGTGACCGTCTCGGCGAAGCCGCCGACCTCGGTCGAGAGCCGCTCGACCAGGGCCCCGCCGCGTCCGACGAGCGTGTCTTCAAGGGTCGAGAGCCGCGCGCCGAGCGCCGTCTCGAGCTCGCGGCCGCTTGTTTCGGCCGTGTCGGCCAGCGATTTGCCGGTCTTCGACAGCACGTCGATGATGCGGGCGCTCTGCGATGCGATCGCCAGCACGACGTCCTTGCCGGTTCCGGCGAGGGCCGCGTTGGTTTCGGTCGTCTGGCGGGCGAGGGCCTCGGCCATTTCGCGTCCGCGATCCCCGAAGGTCGCGCCCATCGTTCCGAGGCGATCGGACAGCTCGCTCGAGACGCGGTCGATGACCGTCTCGAGGGTGCCGGCCGCATCGCGCGCCTGGGTCTCCAGGGTGCGGCCGAGGCGGTCCTCGAATCCTGCCAGGTTGTCCTGGAGCAGGCCGCCCTTGACCCGAACGGTGTCGTCGATCTGCCGGCCCACCGTCTCGAGGCGATCCGCCAGGGTGTCGGCCCGCTGGGCGAGATCGGCCGTTCCGGCCTGGACGACGCCGTCCAGGCGATCACGCAGCTCGTCGCCGGCGCGTGCAAAGGCACCCGCGAGTTCCGCGCCGGCCGCCGACAGGCGGGAATGGGCTTCCTCCGTACGGGTCACGATGTCCGCCACGAGCTTCGAGCCCGAGGCCTGCATCTCGGCCCCGACTTCCTGCGTGCGATCGCGAAGCTCGTCCCGCAGCGCCGAACCGGCCGCGCCGATCTGGTCGCGCATGTCCGCCGTCTGGGTGGCGATGGTTTCGCTGACGGTGCGGCCCGCTTCGCCGATCACCTGACGCGCCTCGTCGCCGCGCAGACGGATCTCGCCGACCAACTCGGAGCCGAGGGTCTCGAATACGGTCCGGGCGCGGCCGCCCTGGGTCTCGATCTCGCGCACGAGGTCCTGCCCGCTGGAGGCCACTCCCTCGCGCAGCTCCGTGGAGCGCGCCGCGATGGCTTCGACGAGCCCGAAGCCGGTGCGCTCGATCTCGGACCGCGCCTCGCCGCCCCGCAGGACGATCTCGCCGACCAGACCGGTCCCGGTGGCGGCCAGTTCGTCGCGCAGCTTGCCGCCGCGCTCGACGAGAGCGTCCACGACCTGGGTGGTCGCGGCTTCGATGCCTTCGCGCGCCTTGACGCCCTCGTCCGAGATGCGCCCGACGATGGTCCAGCCCGCGCCTTCCATGTGCTCGCGGAACTCGCCCGTGCGGGTCGTGAGCTCGTCGAGAACGGTCTGGGTGGCGGAGGAGATGCCGTCCCGCACCTCGGTTCCGCGCAGAATGATTTCGGACACGAGGCCGCTTCCCGTCGCGGCGAACTCGTTGCGGAGCTCACCGCCCTTGCCGGTGATGCTCTCGATGATCGTGGAGCCCGTCGTCTCGATGGCGTCCCGCACGGCATTGCCGCGCAGCCCGATCTCCTGCGCGACTCCGGCCCCGGCTTCCTCGAGGTTGCGGCGCAGCTCGCCGGAGCGCGTGGAAATCGACTCGGAAATGGCTTCGCCGGCGGCCGCCAGCCTGTCGTTCAACTCGCTGCCACGCTGCACGAAGCTCGTGGCGAGGGCCTCGACGGTCTGCTCGAGCGAGGACCGCACCTCCGTGCCCTGCGCCGCGAGCGAGCCGATGACCTCGGACCCGGTCTGGGCGAGCGTCCGGGTGACGTGGGTGGCGCCGTCCTGCAGGGACCGGGTGAGGATCTCGCCGGTCCGCTCGAGCGCGGCCGTCACGTCCTGGGCCTTCTTCTCCAGCGACAGGGTGACGTCGTCGCCAACCGCCGCGACGCCGACCTTCACGTCCTCCGTGGTGGCCGTCAGGCGCTCAACCAGCTCCGCGCCCCTCATGCCGAGCTCGGCCACGAGGCGTTCGCCCGCCTGCCCGAGGGCGCGGGCGAGGTCCTCGCTGCGCTTGTCGAGGGAGACCGCGACGCGGTCGCCGGCCGCTTCCACCGCATGGATGATGCGGTCCGACGCGCCCGACAGGTCGGTCGCCAGCGTGTCGTGCGAGCCCGAGATCGCGCCCCGGATGCGCTCCGCGTTGTTCACGACGGCTTCGCGCTGCGAGATCAGCTCGTCGACGAGCGAGCGGATGCGGACCTCGTTGTCCGCGTAGGAGCGTTCGAGGGTGGAGATCTCGCTCCGGACGATGGTCTCGAGCTCGCCGGCGCGGGCCAATGCCCGCTCCAGGCCGTCCCCGACGGCGGCGACCTCGCGCCGAACCGCGCGGGACACGTTCATCACCGCGTCCGTCGCGAAATGCTCCGGCTGGGCGAGCCGCACGGCGACCTCGCCGACCGCGCGCGCCACGAGCTTCATCTCGGCGGAGCGGACCGCCAGCATGGCGGCGAGAACGAACAGGAGGATGGGCCCGAGGGCCACGGCGGCGAGCGTCGCCTGCTGCAGGGCCGGAAGCTCGGACAGGTAGGAGCGCAGGGTGCCGCTGGTCTGCAGGCCGACGAGCACGCCGAGGGCGGCGAGCCAGGCGAGGCTGGCGACGAGCGCGACCGCGTAGGCGGAGCGTGACGGCCGCACCTTCAGGGCGCGCAGGAACCGGCCGACCTCCTCCCGGTCGTCGTTGGCGACGGCGTCGCGATCCGGAGAAACGACGCGAGCCTGGGCATCGGCGAGGGGGCGGCGTTCCCCCTGTGGCAGCACCACCGTGGGCGCGCCCGCGGCGCCTCCCGAGCGGTCGGACGCCTGCTCCGAGAGGGCCTGCTCGACCGCCGACATAGCCGCCTGTGTCGGATTCGTCAGCTTCGGTTCTGTCGCCATGTGCCCTGCCGCCTCGTAACGCAACCCGGGAGCCCGCATGCTCATCGGTAGCCTCAAGCCGGCCGCACTCCCTCCCGAGCACGCCCGACCGGACCTGTTAACCCGCGTTTACCATGGCCACTGTAGGTGTGGAGCCGGAAGTTGGGAACCCGAGCCCGTCGTGCACATCGGAACGTCGTTAACGTCTTAGTGACGCTCTCCACGGAACCCTTCCGCCGGAGCCGATCGGCGGCTCCGGGGAGGCCCTGGCACGTGGACCACGCACCGGCAGCCCGGGGCGACGCCCTGGATGTGGCGCATCTCGAGGCCCAGACGGCGGGCGACGCGGAACTCGCGGCCGAGCTGCTCGCCCTGTTCGAGAGCCAGTGCGGCCGCCTGCTTCCGGCCATCCGGGGCGGCGGCGACCCGCGAGCGGTGTCCGACGCGGCCCACACCCTCCGGGGCGGAGCCGCCGCGGTCGGGGCCTGGGGCATCGGGCAGGCCTGCCTGGAGGTCGAGACCCATCTGACGGATGCG
>JAQGJJ010000035.1 GCA_028290695.1 Enterovirga sp.
CGATCGGCCTCGTCATCCCGATGGCGACGGGCGCCGCCATCGCGTGCCAGGACCGGAAGGTGGTGAACCTCCAGGCCGACGGCAGCGGGCTCTACACGGTGCAGGCGCAGTGGACGCAGGCCCGGGAGAACCTGGACGTGCTCACGATCGTGTGGGCGAACCGCTCCTATGCGATCCTGAAGGCCGAGCTCGCGCATGTCGGCGCCAATCCCGGCCGCAAGGCGATCGACATGCTCAGCCTCGACCGGCCGGCCATGGACTGGGTCAGTCTCGCGGCCGGATTCGGCGTCGAGGCCATTCGTGTCGACAGTCTCGGCGGCTTCGTCGATTCGCTGCGCTCAGGATTCGCGCGACGCGGGCCCCTTCTGATTGAAGTCGTGATGTGATGCCCGTCGGGCGGGTGCCTCCGGCGGTCAACACGGCTCTTCTGTTCATGATTTCGTAACGAGAAGAACGGGTTCGGCACCCTGTTCGTTGCGATTGTGCAACATGGGATTGGAAAGCCCCCAAACAGACCTTCAAAAAGGTTCCCATCTGTTGATCGACCAGATTGCGTCGATCATGGTGATTGTGCGGCGGGGATGTCTTCGCTGTGATCCGGTCAGGCGTCCGCGGTTAGCGCGATGGGGGGCCGGGTGAAGGGGATACGGGAAGCGCGTTCGACGATCTCGGATGAGATCGAGGCAAGCGACCAACCCCGAGGATCTAACTTTGGAGAGCAGAATGAAGCTCGTTAAGAGCCTTCTCCTCGGGTCTGCGGCAGGTCTCTGCGCGGTCGCCGGGGCACAGGCTGCGGATCTTCCGATGAGGAAGGCCGCTCCTGTGGAATACGTCCGGGTCTGCACCGCCTCCGGCGCAGGCTTCTTCTACATCCCGGGCACCGACACCTGCCTCCGCATCGGCGGTCGCGCTCGGATGGACTACCAGTACACCGAGCAGACGCGCCGTAACGCGAGCACCTCGGGCTACCTGGCCCTCGGCCGCATCAGCTTCGACGCCCGGACGCAGACCCCCTACGGTTCGCTCCGTACCTTCGTCCGCATCGACATGGCCAACCGCTCCGGCGGCTACCTGAAGTCGGGCACCCAGGAGCGTCGCGCCAACGCCTTCACGGCGACCGGTGCCGACACCAACGGCCAGCTTCAGAAGTACGTCGAGATCGACAAGGCGTTCGTTCAGTTCGCCGGCATCACGGCGGGTCGCGCTCAGTCGTTCTACGACTTCTACGCCGGCGACATCGAGATGATCGGCGGTTCGATCTCCTCGAGCACCAACACCAACCTCCTCGCCTACACGGCGACGTTCGGTGGCGGCTTCTCGGCGACGGTCTCGATGGAAGATCCCGTGCACCGTCGTGCGCCGGTGTTCTACAACGTCGCCACGGGCACGACCGGCTTCGCGGCCGGCGCGACCCCCGCGGCTCAGAGCGGCGTGAACTTCCTGACGGGCGCGGTGCCGCTGGCATTCGTGGCGACCGGCTTCAACGCGGCCGGCGTCCCGGTCTCGGCGAACGCCCTGGACGTCTCGCAGCGCTCCTACATGCCCGACTTCGTCGGCGCGCTCCGCTACGACGCCCCGTGGGGTGCCGTGCAGGTGTCGGGTGCGGTTCACGAGATCAAGGTCGGCGAATACGTGACCGGCCTCGGCTCGTTCCCGGTCAACGGCGCTGCCGTCGTCCCGGCCACGACCGTTCTCCCCCGCATCCCGAGCGCCGAGTACGGCTGGGCCGTGCAGGGCGGCGTGAAGCTGAACGTCCCGCAGATCGCCCCCGGCGATCAGCTGTGGCTGCAGGCTGCCTACGGCGAAGGCGCCGGTCAGTACACGGGCGTCAACGGACCTCCGGGCTTCGACACGATCACGTCGAGCAACATCGGCCGGTTCAACGTCAACCAGGTCGACGCGGCTCTCACCGCTCGTGGCCAGGTTCGCCTGACCCAGACCTACGGCGGCTTCATCGGGTTCCTGCACTACTGGACCCCCGAGTGGCGCCAGGCGCTGTTCGCGTCGCACGGCCAGGTGATCTACGACAGCATCCTGCGCACCTCGCAGGGCCCTGCTGGCGGCACCGCGACCGTCCGGAGCATCTTCGATCCCACGCTGCGTAGCTACGGCATCACGTACGTCGGTTCGAACCTGATCTGGTCGCCGGTTCGTGACCTGGATATCGGTGTCGAGGTCGCCTACGAGCGCATCGACATCCGCGGCCGGGTTGCCGACACCAGCAAGGGCGGAACCGTTCCGGCGGCGGGTGCCGTTGCCGGTGGCACGGGCCGCGTGACCGGGGTGGACGACAACATCCTCGCCCGCCTCCGCGTGCAGCGCGACTTCTGATCGGCTGATCAGTCCCAAACGAGCCCCGGCCGAAAGGCCGGGGCTTTTTTTTTGGCCGGCGCGCCCCGGCCTGCCGCATTGCCGTCCGGTTCGCGGCCCATAGCCGGGCCCTGCCCGCTCCTTCGCGGCGGGCCCGGAGCCTCGCTCGGC
Organism: Enterovirga sp.; assembly: GCA_028290695.1. GTDB lineage: Bacteria > Pseudomonadota > Alphaproteobacteria > Rhizobiales > Beijerinckiaceae > Enterovirga. The sequence goes on from JAQGJJ010000035.1 coordinate 2,482, forward strand.
CTACATGATCGCCCGCCCTGACCGTTGGCTCCTCGGGCTGCCGGCGCTTTTCGCCATCTGGATCGGAGCCGTCTGGCAGCTCGCGCCGGCGCTCGAGCACAGCCTGCGCAACCGCCTGCTGAGCGGGCCGAATGCCGGCATCGCCGCAGAGCTCGCCCGCCACGGCGGCCGCTTCGAGATCCGGGGCCGCGACGCCGCATTGATGCTCGAAGGCGAACTCGCACCCGATCTCCGCCGCCGCGCCCTGGCGGCCGCAAGCCTGCCGGGCGTGCGGCGGCTCGCGACGGACGTCGACACTCCGATCGCACTCGTGCCGTTCCGCTTCTCCGTCGCCCGCGGCCCGGACGGGGCCCGGATGTCCGGCGGCGCGCCGCCCGGCTCGGCCCGGGCCGACCTGGTCGAGGCGGCCGAGGCCGCGTTCGGATCGGGCCGCGTCGACCAGGATCTGAGGTCCGCGCTCGGCGCTCCGGACGGCTTCGACGCCGCCGCCCGCCAGGCGATCGCCTTCGCGGCGGCCCTTCCGGTCGGGGCCGTGACCTTGACCGGCCGGAGCCTCGCGTTTGCGGGCGAGGCCGCGGACATCGCCTCCTACGAGGCCGCCATGCGG
>JAQGJJ010000036.1 GCA_028290695.1 Enterovirga sp.
CGCCGGTGCGTGACGCCGACCTCCCCGGACCACCGCCCCCCACCCGCATGAGCCACGCTGCGCACACGCCCCTCTCGGGTGAGGACGACAGCGATGTAGGACTTTAATCAGGATTTGTCAAGCCGGATCCGCACCGGCCCGGGGTTGCGGCGCGGTCCTGCAACGGACCCAAGCACGACAAAGCCCGGGCGGCCGTGGAGCCGCCCGGGTTTGAACCGGGTTGGTGGCCAGAAGGCCGCCGAGCGTTCAGATGAAATGGCGCTCGATCTGGCGCTCGAGGTCGTCCGTCAGACGGCCGCCCTTGCGCTCGATCAGAAAGGCGATCTGCCGTTCGGCCTGACGCGCGTGCGCGTCCTGCACGCGCCGGAGCAGGCGGGCGAACCAGCCTTGTCCGGGAGGCGTGCGACGGGCCGGCGCCGCCGGCATGATGAAGTCGTTGAGCTGTGTGCTTACCGCGGGCATGGATCTCTCCAGAAGAACCTGCGGGCGTTTCCTGCTGCAACGCAACATAATGCATGTTGCGTTGCACTCAAGGTCGGTCGGAGCGCGCGAGCCATGCGGGTCGCGCATGGGCTTAAGGATTTCGGAACCCATACATGTCTCGTCGGCATGTGGCGTCAGACGCGTCGGGTGTGCGAGAAAGAGCCATGCAGAAGACTGTCCCGCCGGGCTCCCGCCCGGAAACGCTCCTGGTTCATGCGGGAACGCTGCGTTCGGAGTTCAACGAGACCTCCGAGGCGCTGTTTCTGACCCAGGGGCACGTCTACGAGACGGCTGAGGAATGCGAGCGCCGCTTCTCGGGCGAGGAGCCCGGCTTCCTGTATGCGCGCTTCTCCAACCCTACGGTCGCGATGTTCGAGGCCCGCATGGCGGCGCTCGAAGGGGCGGGCGCGGCGCGCGCTACGGCGAGCGGCATGGCTGCCGTAACCGCGGCTCTGCTCGGGCAGCTCAAGGCCGGCGACCACGTGGTCGCGTCACGGGCCCTGTTCGGCTCCTGCCTGTACGTGATCGAAGACCTGCTGCCCCGCTTCGGCGTTCCGTCCACGCTGGTTGACGGAACCGATCTCGACCAGTGGCGGGCCGCCGTGCGGCCGGAAACCCGCACCTTCTTCCTGGAAAGCCCGGCGAACCCGACGCTCGAGGTGATCGACATCGCCGCCGTGGCCGACATCGCCCACGCGGCCGGGGCGACGCTGGTGGTGGACAACGTGTTCGCCACCCCGCTCTGGCAGAAGCCGCTGGCGCTCGGGGCGGATTGCGTCGTGTACTCGACCACCAAGCACGTCGACGGCCAGGGGCGGTGCCTGGGCGGAATCGTGCTGGCCTCGGCCGATTTCATCGCGGCCCACATCCACACGTTTCTGCGTCAGACCGGCCCGGCCATGTCGCCGTTCAACGCCTGGGTGATGCTGAAGGCGCTTGAAACCCTGCCGATCCGGATCGAGCGCCAGACGCAATCGGCGACCGCCATCGCGGAGGCCCTGGCCGGGCACCGGAACGTCGCCCGGGTGGTCTATCCCGGGCGGGCGGACCACCCTCAGGCGGAGGTGATCCGCCGGCAGATGACCGGGCCGTCGACGCTGCTCGCGCTCGAGGTCGCCGGCGGCAAGGCGGAGGCGTTCCGGTTCATGAACGCGCTCCGTATCGCCCGCATCTCCAACAATCTCGGCGACGCCAAGAGCCTCGTTACGCATCCGGCGACCTCGACCCACCAGCGGCTCAAGCCGGAGGAGCGGGCCCGCATGGGGATCTCGGAGGGGCTCGTGCGGCTCTCGATCGGCCTCGAGCACGCGGACGACCTCACGGCCGATTTCCTGACCGCCCTCGACGCGATCTGAGGGTCTAGGCGGCGGTTGCGCGGGCCGCGACGCCCGCGAGCCGTTCCAGCGCCGCGTCCAGGGTGGCGTCCCGTTTCGCGAAGCAGAACCGGACCAGGTTGCGGACAGCGCCGCTCGCATAGAAGGCGCTGACCGGGATCGCGGCCACGCCATGGTCGAGCACGAGGCGCCGGCAGAAGGCGGCGTCGTCCGTTTCGCCGAGCGGGGCGATGTCGACGTTCAGGAAGTAGGTCCCGGCGGAGGGCAGAACCGTGAAGCCGAGCGCGTCGAGCCCGGCCGCGAAGCGGTTGCGGCTCCGGCCGAGATCGGCCCGCAGAGTCTCGAAATAGGAATCGTCCTTGCCGAGCCCGTAGGCCACGGCCGTCTGCAGGTTCGGGGGCGTCGTGAAGGTCAGGAACTGGTGCGCCTTGGCCAGCACCCGCATCAGAGGCGGTGCGGCGCACACGAAGCCGACCTTCCAGCCCGTCAGGTTGAAGATCTTGCCCGCCGAGCCGATTTTGATCGTCCGCTCGCGCATGCCCGGCACCGCCAGCATCGGAATGTGGCGGCGGCCGTCGAAGACGACGTGCTCCCACACCTCGTCGCAGATCGCGACCGCGTCGAAGCGCTCGCAGAAGCGGGCCAGCAGCGCCAGGTCCTCGTCCGGCGACACGGTGGCGGCGGGGTTCAGGGGGTTGTTGAACAGAACCGCCCGGGTCTTGTCCGAAAAGGCGCGCGCGAGGGCCTCCTCGGTCAGCCGGAAATGCGGCGGCTCCAGCGTCACGAAGCGCGGCACGGCGCCGGCCCGGCGCACGAGCGGCAGGTAGGCGTCGTACATCGGCTCGAACAGCACGACCTCGTCGCCCGGCTCGACCAGCGCCATGAGGGCCCCGGCGAGCGCCTCCGTGGCCCCGGAGGTGACCATCACCTCGGAATCCGGGTCCAGCGCCACGCCCTGCCAGCGCCGGTAATGGTCGGAAATGGCGGTCCGGAGCTCCGGGACGCCCATCATGGGCGGATACTGGTTCCAGCCCTCGATCACGGCTTCGGCCGCCTTGCGGCGCACGTCCTCCGGGCCGGGATCGTCCGGAAAGCCCTGGCCGAGGTTCACCGCGCCCGTTTCGCGGGCGAGGCGCGACATTGTCTCGAAGACCGTGGTCGGCAGGTCGGCGAAGATCGGGTTCACGGGTCTCCCCCCGGCGGCGTGGGCGGGGCACCTATCACGCCGCGGCGCGCTGAGAAACGTCGCGGGTGCGCGAAGCGGCGGAGCACCACTGCGACCAGCCCGGCCCCGATCACGAGCGCCAGGAGATCGAGGGCGGGCGAGCGGACCTGCAGCGTCGCGGCCGCCAGGCATGCGAGGGCGACATTCAGGGCGGCGACACGCGCGTCCACGCCTGCGACGCTCAGGCCGTTGCCGAGGGCGCGCTGGTAGAAGTGGGAGCGGTGCGCCTCCGACAGGCGCTCCCCCCGTCGCAGCCGCAGCAGCAGCGTGAGGGTCGCGTCGGCCAGGTAGTAGAGGCCGAGCAGCAGGGCGGCCGCGACCCCGCCCGAGCCGGCCAGATGGAGCAGCAACCAGCCGGTCAGGAGCCCGATCGGCAGCGAGCCGACATCGCCCAGGAACAGCCCGGCCACCGGCCGGTTGGCGGGCGCAAAGCCGAGAAGGCCACCGAGAAGCGCTGCGGCGACGAGGAGAACCGCCGGCCCGAGCGCTCCCGCGAGCCCGAGCAGCAGGATCGCTGCGGTCAGCGGCACGCCTTGCGCCACCGTCATCCAGTCGATCCCATCCATGAAGTTGACGAGGTTGACCCACCAGGTTCCGGCCAGCGTGAGCAGCGCCCATTCGAGTGTCGGCGGGACGGCTTCGGGCAGGATCCGTCCGGTCCCGGACGCCGCGATCACCCCGCCCACGCAGACGAACTGAACCAGGAGCCGCGGCGCGGCGCCGAGCGGCCGGATGTCGTCGATGAGCCCGAGAAGCGCCAGCACCAGTCCGGCCCCGGCCAGCACGGTCACCTCCGCCGGAACGGCCGCACCGGCGGCCGCGAAGCCGCACGCCGCCGCCGCGAGAGCCCCGGCCAGCACCGCGATGCCGCCGCCCTGCGGGGTCGGCACAGAATGGCTGGAGCGGGCGTTGGGACGCGCCAGGGCGTACCGGACCAGGAGGGGGCGCAGGACCCGAACCAGGATCAGCGACACGGCGCAGCCGACCGCGACCGTCCCGACGGCGGCCGCAATCACAGGGGCGGAAAGGTCAGTTCCTGTCCCTCCCGGGCCAGGAAGGCGCCGGGCATGCGGGCCTTGATCGCCGCCTCGACCCCCAGAAGGTAGGAGTCGTCGTGCTGCGGATGCAGGTGGAAAATGGCGAGGCCCCTGGCGCCCGCCGCCTCGCACAGGGCCACGCCCTTTTCCCAGGTGGAGTGGCCCCACCCCTGGCAGCGCAGGTATTCGGTTTCGGAGAACATGCCGTCGTAGATGACGAGATCGGCATCCTTGACGAAGGCGGACAGGTCCGGCGGCGGCCAGGGCTCGGAATGCTCGATGTCGCTGATGTAGCAGACCGAGCGGCCCCGGTGGTTGAAGCGGTAGCCGGTCGCGCCGCCCGGATGGTTCAGCGGCACGGTCGGGACCGTAAGGCCATTGCCCAGTTCGAGTGCCTCTCCGGCCTTGAACCCGACATGCTCGAAGCTGCCCGGAAGCTGGGCCAGCCCGACCGGGAACAGCGGCGGCGAGAAGAGGCGGTCGAGCGCGGCCTCGGCGCTCTCGCCGCGCAGGTTGCCGCAATGCACGCGGATCAGGCGGTCCGCCATGAGGGCGGGGCGAAAGAACGGGAAGCCGCCCACATGGTCGAGATGCAGGTGGCTGAGCACGAGATCGATCGAGGACGGGGCCGACGCGCCGAGCTCAACGCCCAGTGCCACGAGCCCGGTGCCCGCATCCACGATGACGAGGCGCGGCCCGCAGCGAACCTCCACGCAGGGCGTGTTGCCGCCGAAGGTTCCGAAGCGCTGCCCCGGCGCCGCGATCGAGCCGCGGACGCCCCAGAACTTGATGTAGAGGTCGTCGCTCCCCCGAGCGGGCTCAACCATTCACTGCTCCGTGGCGCCCTAGCCGTATCCGCCCGAGCCGGCGGCTTCAACAGCTCCGCGCGGCGTGTCTGGGCCGACGCAGCGTTTCGGTCGCGCCGCAGCCCGCGCCCCCCGTCGGAAACCCGCCTCGTCGGACCGCAGGGCCCGCGGCGTTTGAGCAAGCCGGCAAGGTGTTTCCGGATCGTGACAAAGCCGGCATTTGGCGCGAGATTGCCGGCACGAATCGTGAACAGACATCCGTCGGCATGACCATCTCCGTCCGGCCCGAATCCCTGCGCGTGCCCGTGGACGGGCGCCAATCGGCGCGGGCCCTGCTGATCTGCACGGGAACGCGGCGCCTCCTAGCCGGGCACGGCTTCGCGACCGTGACCGAGCTGACGCTGGCGTCCGGGCGCCGGGCGGACGTGATCGGGCTCGGCCCGGACGGGTGCCTGTGGATCGTCGAAGTGAAGTCCTCGCTCGCCGATTACCGGGCCGACGGCAAATGGCCCGATTACCGCGACTTCTGCGACCGCTTTTTCTTCGCCGTGTCCAACGACTTCCCGTCGCACGTGCTGCCGCCGGAGGTCGGGCTCATCGTGGCGGACGGATTCGGGGCCGCGATCGTGCGGGACGCGCCGGAGCACAAGCTCGCCGGCGCCCGCCGCAAGGCGGTCATGCTGCGGTTCGCTCATGCCGCCGCGAACCGTCACCACGCCCTTGTCGACCCGGCCGGGGCCGCCGGCTGGATGGACTAGGTGGGCGCGGATCAGCGCGGGGCGCGCTTGGCCAGGATGCGCTGGAGCGTCCGCCGGTGCATGGCGAGCCGCCGCGCCGTCTCGGACACGTTGCGGCCGCACAGCTCGTAGACTCGCTGGATGTGCTCCCAGCGCACGCGATCGGCCGACATCGGGTTCTCGGGCGGCAGCGCCCGCTCGCCGGGCTCCGCCTTGAGGGCTGCGTGGATCTCGTCCGCGTCCGCGGGCTTCGCCAGGTAGTCGAAGGCGCCGAGCTTCACGGCCGTGACCGCGGTCGCGATGTTGGCGTAGCCGGTCAGGATCACGCCCCGCGCCTCAGGGCGGCGCTCCTTCAGCCGGGCGATGACGTCGAGCCCGTTGCCGTCGCCCAGCCGCATGTCGATCACGGCATAGGCGGGAGCCTTCTCGTCGATGGCCGCGATGCCGTCCGCCACGCTCTCGGCAACCCGGACCTCGAACCCGCGGCCCTCCATGGCTCGGGCCAGGCGGGTGGAGAAGGCACGGTCGTCGTCGACCAGAAGAAGCGTGTTTTCGGTGAGCGCCGGCGGAACGAAACTATGCTCCGACGGGGCCAGGTGAGACTGCGCCACGGGACAACCCTCGGTGGATGATACCAGCCTATATAGGTACGGCCTCAGTCTCCGACAGGGTTTCGGCCGATGAACTCTTCGTTAGATCGGCAACGTCGCGTTCGAACTCGTCGCGGGGCCAGGCGATCCGGGCGACGGCGCCCTCCCGGGGCGGGGCGGCGTTGGACAGGCTGAGCTGCGCGCCGGAGCGCTCGATCAGGGTCTTGGCGATGAACAGGCCGAGGCCGAGCCCCGAGCCAGTGTCCCCGCCAGACGGGTCGCGGCCCCGGGTGGTCACGTACGGCTCGCCCACCCGGAGAAGGATCTCGGGCTTGAAGCCCGGCCCGTCGTCCTGGATCTCGACCGTGACCTGGTCGGCGCTCCAGCGCGCCTCGATCCAGATGGTCGAGCGGGCGAAATCGGCCGCGTTGTCGATCAGGTTGCCGAGCCCGTAGAGCAGGCCAGGCGAGCGCCGGCAGACCGGCTCGGGCCCGTCGCCCCGGCACTCGACCTTCAGCTCGATGCCGAAGGCGCGCTCGGGCCCGACCACCTCCTCGATCAGGTGGCTGAGCGTCATGCGCTCGAGAAACCCGCCGCCCTCGTCGTCGCCGAGCGAGGTCAGCTTCGACAGGATGACCCGGCAGCGCTCGACCTGCTCGCGCAGCAGCGTGGTGTCCTCCTTCATGGCGGAGCCGGCCGGGGCCTGGAGGTCCAGCTCCTTGGCCACGAGCGCGATGGTGGCGAGCGGCGTGCCGAGCTCGTGCGCGGCTGCCGCGGCGAGCCCGTCGAGCTGGGACAGGTGCTGCTCGCGCGCCAGCACGAGCTCGGTCGCGGCGAGCGCCGCCGAGAGCTGGCGCGCCTCCTCGGCGACCCGGTAGGCGAACATGCCCGTGAACGCGATGCCGAGCATGATCGCGGTCCAGATGCCGCCGACATACAGCCCGGGCAGCTCGAGCGGCCCGTCCCCCGACCAGGGCAGCTTGCGGTGGTAGAAGGCGAGCGCGGTCGCGCACGCGATGGCGAGGCCGCCCAGGCACAGCGTGCGCTTGGGCGTGAGCGCAGTCGCCGAGATCAGGACGGGCGCCAGGAACAGGATGGAGAACGGGTTCTGGAGGCCGCCCGTGAGGTAGAGCAGCGCCGCGAGCTGGAGGATGTCGAAGGCGAGCAGCCCCGTGGCGCTGTCGTCGTCCAGGCGGTGGCTCGCGGGCCAGCGCACCTGCATCCACAGGTTCATCGCGGCGGCGCAGCCGATCACCGCGAGGCAGGCCGCGAAGGGCAGGGAGTAGCCCAGCTCAAGCTTCACGACGGCAACGGCCGCGCTCTGACCGAGCACCGCCAGCCAGCGCAGCCGCACGATGGTGTCGAGCTTGAGCTTCCGGGCGTCCCGGCCGAGGCCTGTGGGGGCGATGCTGAGCATGGTGTCTTTCCCGCCGGGCGGCGAAGGCTGCGCCGAACACGGCCCGTCGCCGGCTCGTTTTGGCCGGCGGCGAGGCTTTCGGGTGTCAGACTCGTCCGACGCCTTCCATTACAATATGGAACCGGTGTGACGCCGAGCGGGTTTCCGCTCGCTGTGCTGAGCCTTTCCAGCGGCTCGACCGGCCAAAGGAGTGTCGATGGACCTCGCTTATCTCTGGTACGACGCGGCGCACGCGATGCTCGCCCCCGCCCGCGCCGCCACCGACTTCGCCCGCGCCGCGTTGAGCAACCCCTTCAACCCGCTGAGCTACGCGCCCTGCGCCCGCACCATGTCGGCCGGCTTCGAGATGTTCGAGCGGGTGACGCGTCGGTACGCGAAGCCGTCCTTCGGCCTCGACACGACCCTGGTCGACGGCCAGCGCGTCCCGGTCACCGAGACGATCGTCTGGAAGCGACCCTTCTGCCAGGTGATCGCCTTCGAGCGCGGCCCGACCGCGAAGCCCAAGCACCAGCCGAAGCTCCTGATCGTGGCACCGATGTCGGGCCACTACGCCACCCTGCTGCGCGGAACGGTCGAGGCCTTTCTGCCCACCCACAACGTGATGATCACCGACTGGGCGGATGCCAGCATGGTCCCGATCGCGTCGGGCGGCTTCGATCTCGACGACTACATCGACTACGTGAAGGACATGTGCCGCGACCTCGGCCCGGACCTGCACATCCTGGGAGTCTGCCAGCCCTCCGTCCCGGTGATCGCCGCCGTTGCGCGGCTCGAGGCCGAGAACGACCCGGCGATCCCGCGCTCGATCACGCTCATGGGCGGCCCGGTCGATACCCGCCGCTCGCCCACCGCCGTGAACCTCCTGGCCGAGAAGCGCGGCTCGGAGTGGTTCCGGAACAACTGCATCTACACGGTGCCGCCGGGCCATCCGGGCGCTTTCCGGCAGGTCTATCCGGGCTTCCTGCAGCTCTCGGGCTTCATGGCCATGAACCTCGACCGGCACATGGACGCCCACAAGGACATGTTCCGCCACTTGGTGCGGGGCGACGGCGACCTCGCCGAGAAGCACCGGGACTTCTACGACGAGTACATGGCCGTGATGGACCTCACGGCGGAGTTCTACCTCCAGACGGTCGACAAGGTGTTCGTGAACCACGAGCTGCCAAAGGGCGAGATGACCCACCGGGGCGACCCCGTGGATCTCGTGGCTATCCGGCGCTGCGCCATCATGGCGGTGGAGGGCGAGAACGACGACATCTCGGGCATCGGCCAGACGCTGGCGGCGCTCGACCTCACGCCGAACCTGCCGGCCGACCGGAAGGCGTATCACCTGCAGCCGAAGGTCGGGCATTACGGCGTCTTCAACGGCTCGCGCTTCCGGTCCGACATCGCCCCCCGCATCGCCGATTTCATCGCGACGCATGAGCAGAGCCGGACCCCGGCCGTGAGCGCGCTCCCGGCGCCCCGGCGGCCGGAGCTCGAATCCGCGGACTGAACCCGCCCCGGGCGGTCGGTCCCGCCGCCCCGGGCGTGCGCCCCCCGGGGTGACAAGCGGGGCGGCCGGCCGCATGGCTTGCACCATGCTGTCGCTGTTTCGGCGAATCACCCCGGCGGACGAGCCGAGCCACCTCGTGGTCGAGCACGAGGGCCGCCGCTTCGATGTCGCGTTGCGGCGCCGGCCCGGCGTTCGACGGATTACGCTCAGGGTGTCGAGCGCCACGGGCCTGATCGCCCTCACGCTGCCGGTCCACACGCCGCTGCGGGCGGCCCGCGCCTTTGCGGATTCGCATGGCGGTTGGATCGCGGCCCGTGTCGCCCGCATTCCCGAACGCCTGGGCTTCGAGCCCGGCGCCACCGTGCCGCTGCGCGGCGTCCCGCACACCGTCGTGCATCGCCCGGGCACGCGCCTCGCCACGCGGGCGGCGCACCGTCCCGGAGGGCCGGCGATCGAGGTCGGTGGCGAGGCCGCGGCCGTTCCCGGCCGCGTAAAACGCTTCCTGGCCGCCGAGGCCGCCCGTGATCTTCGCGTCGCGGTGGACCGGTACACGGGCACGATCGGCATCCCGGCCCGCCGCATCGCTGTGCGGGACACGAAGAGCCGCTGGGGCTCGTGCTCCTCGACCGGGACGCTCTCCTTCTCGTGGCGGCTGATCATGGCGCCGCCCTTCGTGCTCGACTATCTGGCCGCGCACGAGGTCGCGCATCTCAAGGAGCTGAATCATTCGGCCCGCTTCTGGGCGCTGACCCGCGCGCTGTGCCCCGGCACGGACGAGGCGGAGGCCTGGCTCAAGCGCAAGGGCGGCGAGTTGCACCGCTACGGGTGACGGCAACGCGGGCGACCCATGCGGCAGCGCGGTCGACGGGCCGCAGCATCGCGGCTAAGCCGAGGCCATGAAAGCGTTGCGGCCGAACTCGACCGGCATGACGGTCGTCCTGTCGCTGCTCACCTCGCTCGGGCCGCTCTCGACCGACCTCTACCTTCCGTCGCTGCCCGCCATCGCGGTGGCGCTGGAAAGCTCGGTCTCGAAGACGCAACTCACCCTGTCCGCGTTTCTGGCCGGGTTCGCGATCGGGCAGATCGTGTACGGGTCCCTTTCGGACGCCTACGGCCGCAAGCCGGTCCTGGCCGTCGGGCTCGTGATCTTCTGCCTGGCGACCCTCGGCTGCTCGCTCGCCCCGAACATCGAGAGCCTGATCGGCTTCCGGTTCCTGCAGGCGGTCGGCGGCTGCGGTCCGGTGGTGCTGGCGCGCGCGATGGTGCGCGACCTCTACGAGGGCCACCGCGCCGCCCAGCAGCTCGCCCGGATGGGGATCATCATGGGGATCGTACCGGCCGTCGCGCCGGTCGCGGGCGGCGTCCTGCAGACCTTTTTCGGCTGGCGCACCGGCTTCCTGGCGGCACTCGCCTTCGGGATGGTTCTGCTGGCCGTCGTGATGCTCCGGATGCCCGAAACGATCCGGCGGCGCACGGGCGAGGTGGTCTCGCCGGTGAGCGTGATCCGGGGCTTCGGCCACCTCCTGCGCAACCGCTCCTACCGGGCCTATGTCGGAATGGTGACGCTGACCTATTCGGGCCTTTTTGCCTGGATCTCGGGCTGCTCCTTCATCCTGCAGGGCCTGTACGGCTTCTCCGAGATGCAGTTCGCCTTTTCGTTCGTGGTCGTGGTCGCGGGCTTCGTGCTCGGCGGGCTCCTGACGCAGCGCCTCGTGCGGACGATCGGGCCGGAGCGCACGGTCGGCATCGGGGTCGCGTTCCTGGCGGCCGGTGGCGGCATCATGCTGCTGCTGCAGCTCGTCGGCGCCACCTCGCCCTTCGCGTTGATCGTGCCGATGGCCTGCTACACCTGCGGGGTCGGGATGGCGCTGCCGGCCTCCATGGCGCTCGCCATGGCGCCGTTTCCGGATCGGGCGGGCGCGGCGTCGTCGTTTCTCGGGCTGTGCCAGATGGGAGGCGCGGCCATCGTCGGCGCGCTGCTCGGGCGCCTGCTCGGCGCGTCCGTCCTGCCGATGGCGGTGGTCGTGGCCGCAACGGGCGGCCTGGCGCTGCTGCTGTTCTGGACGACGGCCGCGCACCGCCGCGGGGTCGCCTGAGCTAGGCCGCCCTCGTGCGGCGCGGCGCCGACGCCTCGCCCAGCGCCCGCACCCGCTGCAGGTCGCCCACGAAGGCCGCGTAGGCGCTGCGCTTGGCATCCTCGTCCGGCAGCCGCAGCAGGTAGGAGGGGTGCACCGTGATGTAGCCCGCGAAATGCTCCAGGAGTTCGGTCGGCCCGCGCGCCCGCGTGATCGGGACGGATTTGCCGGTGAGCGCCAGGACGGCGGTTCCGCCGAGCGCCACCACGAGCCTCGGCTCGATCAGCTCCAGCTCCCGCATCAGCCACCACCGGTAATGGCTCACCTCCCCGGCGGTCGGCTTGGCGTGGATCCGGCGCTTGCCGCGCTGCTCGAACTTGAAGTGCTTCACCGCATTCGTGAGGTAGACGTCCTTCCGGTCGATCCCGGCCTCCGCCATGGCGCGATCGAGCAGCCGCCCGGCCGGTCCGACGAAGGGACGACCCGTCAGGTCCTCCTCGTCCCCAGGCTGTTCGCCCACGAACACGATGCCGGCGCGCTCCGGCCCTTCGCCCACGACGGCCTGGGTCGCGCCGGGCACCAGCGGCCCCGCGGCCCGGATGATGGCGTTCAGTTCGGCGAGGCTCGCGGGCGCCTGGTCCAGCATGGCCGCGAGCGCCCCCTCGGGCTTGCGTTTGAGCGGCACCGTCGGCTCCCCCTCCAGCATCGCGTCAACGCGCGAGGAGGCCGATCGGATCAGGGCCGGGATCGCGGCGGCCTCCGGCATGTTGCGCCAGTACTTCTTGGCCATGTGCTGCTGCATCAGCTTCGGGTTGGCGCGGGCGGGGTTGAAGGTCGCGGCGTAATAGCCGGTCCAGCCCTCCTCGAACGCGTCCGCGACCGGTACGTCGGCCCGGGTTCCGGGCGGCCCGAAGGACACCCGCTCGCGGTCCCAATGTGCCGAGCCGATCGGCGTCACGATCGTCCAGATCATGGCCCGGAAGCGCTCCGCGAAGAACGGAACCGCGGCCTCCAGGATGAAGTGGTCCGGCTCGAACCAGGCCGCGTAACGCTCCGGCCCGGGATCCTGCACGCCGCCGACCCCGCGGAAGCGCAGATAGGCGTGCATCTTGTGGATGTCGCGCTTCACCGATTTGCGCATGATCTCGAGCCGGTGAACGGCCGGGTCGCTGGCCACCTCCAGGAGATCGCGCTCGCCGTGCAGCACGCGCCAGATCACGCCGTAGAGCAGCCCGTACCGCTCCGGATCGCGATGCGGGACGGCGGCCCGGATCAGCTCGCCCACCGGGCGCGGGAGGCTGAGGGGAGGGGCGTCGGGCGGAAGCGCGTCGCCGAACAGGCTCGTCTCGTCGGCCGCGATCCAATCGACCTCTTCGGGCGGCACGCCCGCCGCGACCAGCGCCCGAACCGCGCGGCGGAAGCCGTCGAGATCGGCCCCGGCCACGAGACGGACCTGCCGCAGCGCCATCAGAACAGGCTCATCTGCTCGGCGCGCGGCTTCAGCCGCTCCCGCAGCCTCGCCTCGTCGACCGTGGCGCCCGGATGGTGGTCGGCGGTGATCAGAAACGGGAGGGCGCGCTTCACGCTGCCGGTCAGGCGCTTCACGTCGTCAAGCCTGAGCCGCGTGTGCCGGCGCGCAGCCACGATCCTGTCGACCGCCCGCGCCCCGACGCCCGGGATGCGCAGCAGCATCTCCCGGTCGGCCCTGTTCACGTCGAGGGGAAACCGGTGGCGGTTCTTCAGCGCCCAGGCGAGCTTCGGGTCAATCTCGAGGTCCAGCATGCCGTTCGGGTCGCCCGCGGACGCGATCTCCTCGACCCCGAAGCCATAATGCCGGAGCAGCCAATCGGCCTGGTAGAGCCGGTTCTCACGCTGGAGAGGCGGGGCCCTGGTGGGCAGCTTGGCGGCCGCGTCCGGAATGGGGCTGAAGGCGGAGTAGTAGACCCGGCGCAGCGCGTAGGTCGAATACAGGTTCGCGCTGGTGCGCAGCACGTCCGCATCGCTCGACGCATCCGCCCCGACGATCAGCTGCGTGGACTGCCCGGCGGGCGAGAACGAGCGCCGCTCCGCCTTCGCCTCCGCAATGCGCTCGCGCATCTGCCCCATGGCGGCCCGGATTGCAGGCGCCTTCTTCTCGGGCGCGTAGGCCGTGAGCGCGGCGTCCGTCGGCAGTTCGAGGTTCACGGACAGCCGGTCGGCCCACAACCCGGCCTGCTCGATCAGCCAGGGGCTCGCCTCCGGGATGGTCTTCAGGTGGATGTAGCCGCGATACCCGCGCTCCTGCCGCAGCGTTTTCGCCACCAGGATGAGCTGCTCCATCGTGTAGTCCGGCGACCGGATGATGCCGGAGGACAGGAACAGCCCCTCGATATAGTTGCGCTTGTAGAAGGCGATCGTCAGGTCGACAACCTCCTTGGCGGTGAACCGCGCCCGCTCCACGTTCGAGGAGCGCCGGTTTACGCAATAGGCGCAGTCGAACAGGCAGTAATTCGTCAGCAGGATCTTGAGCAGCGACACGCAGCGCCCGTCGGGCGTGTAGGAGTGGCAGATCCCGATGGCGCTGGTGGAGCCGATGCCGTCCCGCCCAGCCGAGCGCTTGGGTGCCCCCGACGAGGCGCAGGATGCATCGTACTTTGCGGCGTCCGCCAGGACCCGCAGCTTCCTTCCGAGTGTTTCGTCCATGCCCGCATGTTCGTGGATTGTTCACGGATGTAGTGCGCCCGGGTCGGCCCATGCAAGGCGAGCGCTCGCCGAAACCGGTCGCTTCAAGCGCTCGTGAACGGCAGGCGCCGGAGCCTAGGTCGCGAGCGGCTTCAGGCCGCGTTCGATCTCCGCCCGGCGACCCTCCAGGAAGGGCGGCAGCGCGAGCCGCTCGCCGAGCATCTCCATCGGCTCGTCGGCCGCGAAGCCCGGGCCGTCGGTCGCGAGCTCGAACAGCACGCCGTTCGGCTCCCGGAAGTACAGGCTCCGGAAGTAGAAGCGGTCGACAGGCCCGCTCGACGGCACCCGCACCTGCTTCAGGCGGTCCGTCCAGGCCTCGTAATCCCCGTCCGGGATCCGGAAGGCGACGTGGTGCACGCCGCCCGCGCCCTGGCCGGCCGGCCGGGCGTTCGGCTCGACCGCGACGTGCAGCTCGGCGGCCGGGCCGCCCTCTCCCATCTCGTACGCCACCACGCTGGCGCCATCCTGCCGGTACTCGCGCACCGGCCGCATCCCCATGAGCTGCTGCAGCACGGCGTCGGTGGACGCGATGTCCGGCACGCTGATGGTGATCGGGCCAAGGCCGCGGATC
>JAQGJJ010000040.1 GCA_028290695.1 Enterovirga sp.
GACGCCATGCTGTCGGTGCCGTTCCTGATCCTCGCCATCGCGCTGGCCGCCTTTCTCGGGCCGAGCCTGAGCAACGCCATGATCGCGATCGGGGTCACGGCGGCGCCGATCTTCATCCGGCTGACCCGGGGTCAGGTGCTCACCGTGAAATCGGAGCTCTTCGTGGAGGCGGCGCGCGCGGCCGGCATCCGGAGCTGGCGCGTGGCCGTGGAGCACGTGCTGCCGAACGTGCTGCCGCAGCTCCTCGTCCAGGCGAGCCTCACGGTCGCGACCGCGATCATCGCCGAGGCCAGCCTGTCGTTCCTCGGCCTCGGCCAGCAGCCGCCGGCCCCGTCCTGGGGCGCGATGCTGAACACCGCGCAGCGCTTCCTGACCAATGCGCCCTGGATGGCGATCTTCCCCGGGATCGCGATCTTCGTGACCGTGCTGTCGTTCAACCTGCTCGGCGACGGCCTCCAGGACGCGCTGGATCCGAGGGCGAAGTAGGGCGCAGGCTCCCCGGGCGGTCTTCGCCCGGGGTGCCGGCCAGCAGCGGCGAGGAGCCGGGGCGGGCGCCCTTCAGCCCAGCTCGTCGCCCAGGACCTCGCGGGCCCAGCGGAAGGCGCCGTTGGCGGCCGGGACGCCGGCATAGACCGCGCATTGCTTCAGGAGCGCACGCAGCTCGTCGAGCGTGACGCCGTTTCGCAGCGCCGGGCGGAGGTGCAGCTTGAACTCCTCCTCCTTGCCGAGCGCGAGCGTGATCGACAGCACGATCATCGAGCGCGTCTTCCACGGCAGCGTGTCGTCGCCCCAGATCTCGCCCCAGGCGTAACGGGTGATGAAATCCTGCCAAGGGCCCGCAAAGGTGCCCGCGCCCGCCAGCGAACGCTCGACATGGTCGTCGCCCAGCACGCCCCGGCGGTTGGCGACGCCGGCCGCGAACGCGGCTTCCGTGCCGCCCGGCGGAGGGGTCGGCCGGCGCGCGTCCGGCGCCTCGGCCTCGACGCCCAGAAACGCCGCGATGTGCGCGGTCAGCGCGTCGGGCCGTTCCACCGCGATCAGGTGGGCGGCGTCCGGCACCACGGCAAAGGCGGCGCCCGGCACCAGCGCGGCGATCTCCTCGCCCATGGCGATCGGCGTGGCCGGGTCCTGCGCGCCCGAGATCACGAGCGTCGGTGCCGCGATCGCGCCGATGCGGCCGCGAAGGTCCATCTTGCCGATGGCCCGGCAGCACGCCGCGTAGCCCTTGGCCGGGACCTCGTCGGTCAGGATGCGGCGGGTCGCCTTCGCGCCGGCCGATCCCTGCTCGGGCGCGGTGAACCAGCGCTTGATGACGTTCTCGGCCACGGCCTCCATGCCGCGCGCCTCGACCATCTCGGCCCGCTCCACCCACAGGTCTTCCGGCGGCATGTAGGCGGAGGTCGCGACCAGCACGAGCCGGTCGACCTTGTCGGGCCGGGTGACGGCCAGGAGCTGGCCGGTCATGCCGCCGAGCGAGAGCCCCACCACGTGCGCCTTCGCGATCCCGAGCGCGTCGAGCAGTCCGGCGAGATCGGCCGCGAGGTCGTCGACCGCGAATCCCGCCTCCGTCACCTCCGAGCCGCCGTGGCCGCGGGTATCGTAGCGCAGGCAGCGCAGGCGCCCGGACAGCGCCTTCGCCTGAGCCTCCCACATGGCCATCGTGGTCCCGAGCGAGTTCGAGAACACGACGACCGGGGCGCCGTCGGGCCCCGACAGCTCGTAGTTCAGCGTGACCCCGTTGGCTCGGATAAGCGGCATGCTTGGGACTCCCTAGGACTGGGTGTTGGTGAGTTCGCGGCGGACGCGCGCCACTTCGAACAGCGTGCGGTCCACCCAGGCGCCGGCCGCCCGCACGGCAGGCCCGGGATCGAACGCGGCCCGAAGCTCCTCCGGCGAAAGGACGGCCGCGACCTCCCGGTCCTCGGCCAGAACCTCGCGCAGATCCCGGCCCGAGCTCCGGACCCGACCTGCGGCGGCCTCCAGCCGTTCGTGCGCCGCCCTGCCGCCGAGCGCCTTGCCGAGCTTCGCCGCGACAGCGTCCGCGTAGAGGAGGCCCCGGGTGGCTTCGAGGTTTTGTGCCATGCGGGCGGGGTCGACGTGCAGCCCTTCGGCCAGGCGTTTCGCTTCGGCGAGCGCTCCCGAGGCGAGGCCGAACAGGCTCGGCAGCGCGTGCCATTCGGCGTGCCAGGTCCCGGCCGGCCGCTCGTGCTCCGCCGCCATGGCCGTGAGCAGGGACGCGGCGAAGGCGGGCGCCGCCCCGTGCGCCGACAGGATCACCGTGGCCGAGACGGGGTTGCGCTTGTGCGGCATGGCGGTCGAGCCGCCCCGACCGGGAATGTGCGGCTCGGACGCTTCGCCGACCTCGGTCGAGGCGAGGTCGACCACGTCCGTCGCCATCTTGGCGAGAGCGCCGACCAGCATCGCGAGCCAGGCGCCGGTGGACGCGATCCCGGCCCGGCGCGTGTGCCAGGCGATGGCGGCCGGGGCGAGATCGAGCTCGGCCGCGAAGGCGTCCGCCACCTCCGGTCCCTTGTCGCGAAGGCTGCCAAGCGTGCCGACCGGGCCGGCCAGGGAGGCCCGCAGGACGCGACGGCGGAGCGCCGGCAGCTCGGCCGCGACCTCCGCGACCCCGGCGGCCCACACGGCCACCTTGAAACCGAAGGAGGTGGGTTGCGCCTGCTGTCGATAGCTCCGGCCCACGCAGGGCGTGCCCCGGTGCCGGGCCGCCAGGCCGGCGAGCCCCGCCAGGATCGCGTCGAGCTCCGCCGCGACCAGCCCGAAGGCGGTCCGCATCTGCAGGACGAGGGCGGTGTCGACGATGTCCTGGGTCGTGGCGCCCTTGTGAAAGGCCGGCTCGAGCCCCGCCGGCAGGCGCGCGCGCACCGCCTGGACGAAGGGGATCGTCGGCACGCCGGCGAGCGCGGTGCCGCGCCCGAGTTCCGCGAGATCGAGGCTCTCGGCCGCAATGGCGTCGATCGCGGATGGGAGGGCGGCCGGCGCCAGGCCGAGTTGCGCCTCCGCCCGCGCCAGCGCGGCCTCGGCCTGGAGCATGGCGGCGAGCCGTGCCCGGTCCGAGAACACCGCCCGCATCTCCGCGCTCGCGAAGAGGGGGCCGACGAGCTCGGAATCCAGGGCGGAGAAGGTCATCGCGGGCGGTCTTACCAGCGCCCGGAACGGGGGTCGATCAGCCCGAGCGGCCGGGCGATTCGGGCGGCCGCTCGGGCCGCTGGCGAACCCGCCCCCGTCATCGCGTCCGCATCAGGCGCGGGCTCGGATGCCGCTCAGGACGTCATCAGGACGGCGACGTGCGCCGCGACGGATTCGGAGAGGCCCTGCAGGTCGTAGCCACCCTCCAGCACCGACACGACGCGGCCGCCGCAATGGCGGTCGGCGCAATCCATCAGGGCCGTGGTCGCCCAGGCGAAATCCTCCGCCTCGAGCTGGAGATTGGCGAGGGGGTCGCGCCAATGCGCGTCGAACCCGGCCGAGATGATGATGAGGTCCGGGCGGAAGGCGTCGAGGCGAGGCAGGATGCGGCCGGTCATGGCGGCCCGGAAGGCCTCGCCGTCCGCGCCGGGCCGCAGGGGCGCGTTGACGATCGTGTCGTGGTCGCCGCGCTCGGACGCCGCGCCCGTGCCCGGATAAAGCGGCATCTGATGGGTGGAGGCGTAGAGCACGGTCGGGTCCGCCCAGAAGATGTCCTGGATGCCGTTGCCGTGGTGGACGTCCCAGTCGACGATGGCGACGCGCCCTGCGCCGTGCTTCGTTTGCGCATGGCGGGCGGCCACTGCGGCGTTGTTGAAGAAGCAGAACCCCATGGCGCGGCTGCGCTCGGCGTGGTGGCCCGGCGGCCGCATGGCGGAAAAGGCGTTCGCGGCCGCGCCGCTCATCACGGCGTCGACCCCCTGGACCGCGGCCCCCACGCCGCGCTGGATCGCCTCGAGGGTGCCGGGCGACATGACGGTGTCCCCGTCGATGCCGACGAGCCCCGATTCGGGCGCGGCCTCGGCGATGGCCTCCACGTATTCGCCCGGGTGGGCGAGCGAGATGGTGTCGAAATCGGCCAGGCCGGCCAGGCGCCGCTCGATCCGGGCGAAGGCCTCGCCGGCCAGCGCCGTCTCGACTGCCCGGATGCGGTCGGGCCGCTCCGGATGGCCGGCGGGCGGCCTGTGCTCGAGCGTGGCGGGATGGTGCAGGAGGAGCGTCGTCATGGGCCTCGGCCGGGGTCCGGCGGAACTGTCGCAGTGGCCGCGGCCGGTGTCCACCGGCGCCCAAGCGTGGCGTTTCGGCAACACTCGTGCGCCGAACTCCGGATGCGGCATTCCCGCCGCAGGTTTCGCCCCGATTGGGAGGTATCGCCCTCGGTCGGGACGGCACCGGAGCTCCTCCAGCTTCGGCCGTCAGCCAGGGACGACACCATGCCTTCGAGGCCAGCCCTCATCCCCGCCGCGCTGGGCGGGCTCCTGATGCTCGGCGGCTGCTTCTCCACGGTGCCGGATCCGCAGGTCTCGGCCCTCGACGCCAAGTACATGGCCATGACGCCGCAGGCCGAGATCGACCCGCATTTCGCCCGCTACCAGATCGCCGATCCCACGGGCGAGCAGCCCGGCACCATCGTGGTCGAGACAAGGGAGCGCCAGCTCTACTACGTGCTCCCCGGCCGCAAGGCGGTTCGCTACGGCGTATCCGTCGGGAACGAGGCTTTCGGCTGGACCGGTACGGCCGAGGTCGCCCGCAAGGCCGAATGGCCGGCCTGGAATCCGCCGGCCGAGATGAAGGCCCGCTGGCCCCATGTCCACGCGGTCGAAGGCGGGCCGAACTCGCCGCTCGGCGCCCGCGCGCTCTATCTGCACCAGAACGGCCGCGACACGCTGTACCGCATCCACGGCACCAACGAGCCGGAGAAGATCGGCCAGGCCGTCTCGTCAGGCTGCATCAGGATGCGCAACATCGACGTGGTCGAACTGTTCAACCGCGTTCCCGTCGGAACCAAGGTGATCGTCCGCTAGAGGCGAGCGCCCGCTCCGTCGCAATTGAAGACAATGCGAAACGTCTTCAGTCGTCTCCGTCAACCGCGAAACACGATCGACAGTACAGGCCCCCGGCCGGGTAAGATTCCAGGAAAGACCGTCCTGTAATCCCGATCCCGTTCACCGGAGGTCGGTCATGGTTCATCTCGCATCCAGGTTCACGGTCCTGTCCGCAGCGGCATTCCTGATGGGAGCGACGGCTGCGCAGGCGCAATCGGTGTCGTCCTCCCGGAGCGACGTCGCGGCGGCGCGGGCGAACTGGGCCGAGCGGCACGTCGCGCTCGTCTGCCGGCCGCTGGCCGAGCGCGGCCTCCCCCGCCGGGCCGCGGCGTGCTTCGCGCGTGCCCGGGTCGTGATGAACGACGCCGCCGGACGGGGTGAGCCCACCGGCAGCATAGGGCTGCCGCCGTCCCGCTCGGCGAATCTGGACCGGCCGGCCCCGGCATCCGCCGCGTCGCGCTGCTCCGGGGTCGCTTGCCTGCAGCTGTTCTCGTCCCTCGGGGTCGGTTTCTGATCCTCGCCGGGGCGCTCCCGCCCGGCTCACGGCCGGTCCGGTAGCGTCCCCGCCACCGATCGGCGTTGCGGGCGGCGCCACCCGCCGCTAATCCGGGTCGTCGGAATGGGTCGGGAGGCGGAGACGGTCGAACCGGAAGACGGGCTGCCGCTCCCGCAACGCTACTGGTCCATCGCCGCGATCGGCCTCGCGATCACCATGGCGGTGCTCGACAGCGCGGTCGCGAACGTCGCCCTGCCCACCATCTCCCGCGAGTTCCGGGTCGATTCGGCGGATGCGATCTGGATCATCAACGCCTACCAGATCGCCATCGTGGTCTCGCTCCTGCCTCTCGCCTCGTTGGGCGAGATCGTGGGCTATGCCCGCGTGTACCTGATCGGGCTCGGGCTGTTCACCCTCGCGTCCCTCGGCTGCGCGCTCTCGACGACGCTCCTCGAGCTCACGTTCGCCCGCATCCTGCAGGGGTTCGGGGCGGCCGGGATCATGTCGATCAACGCCGCGCTGGTCCGCTACACCTACCCGTCCCGGCTTCTCGGCCGCGGCATCGGGCTGAACGCCTTCGTCGTGTCCTTCGCCTCGGCGGTCGGCCCGACGGTGGCGTCCGGGATCTTGGCCACGGCGTCGTGGCAATGGCTGTTCGCCATCAACGTGCCGATCGGGATCGTCACCCTGGGGGTGGCGTATTTCGCCCTGCCGAGGACGGTCACGACCGCACGCCGCTTCGACGTGGTCAGTGCCTGCCTCAACGCTGTGGCGTTCGGCTGCGTGATCGTGGGGATCGACCTCGTGACGCGCTCGAGCTCGACATCCCTCGGGATCGCGACGCTCGGCATCGGCCTGGCGGCCGGTTTCGCGCTGGCGGCGCGGGAGCTGAAGCGCACCCATCCGCTCCTGCCGCTCGACCTCCTGCGCATTCCGATCTTCGCGCTGTCGGTCGCCACATCCGTGTGCTCGTTCTGCGCCCAGATGCTGGCCCTCGTGTCGCTGCCCTTCTATTTCGAGGGGGCGCTCGGACGCAGTGCGGTGGAAACCGGGCTGTTGCTGACGCCCTGGCCCATCGCGCTGGCCGTGATCGGCCCGATCGCCGGGCGTCTGTCCGACCGCTATTCCGCGGCCATCCTGGGTGGCTCCGGGCTGGCGATCTTCGCGGTCGGGCTCGGGCTTCTGGCCGCCATGCCGGTCGCGGCCACGAGCCCCGACATCGCGTGGCGGATGGCCCTGTGCGGCGTCGGATTCGGCCTGTTCCAGGCGCCGAACAACCGCACCATGATCTCGGCCGCGCCGCGCCAGCGCAGCGGGGCGGCCGGCGGCATGCTGGCGACCGCGCGGCTGACCGGCCAGACGCTCGGCGCGACCCTCGTGGCGATCTTCCTGGCCGTCAGTCCAGGTCACGGCGAAACGGTCTCGCTGACGGTCGCGGCCTGCCTGGCCTTTGCCGGAGCGGCCGCATCGCTGTCGCGCCTCCCGGCCGAACGGGGAGGCCGCTGACCTATCTCGACCCCCGGCGCGGGCTCGACTAGCATGCCCCGATGCTGGACCCCGCCGCGTTTGTCTCGGAGCCTGCTCCAGGGCGGGCGTGCGGATCCTGCACGCTCTGCTGCAAGGTCTATGACGTCCCCTCGCTCGACAAGCCTGCGGGGAGCTGGTGCCGTCACTGCCGGCCGGGTCGCGGCTGCGGCATCCACGAGACGCGGCCGCAGCATTGCCGCTCATTCCATTGCCTCTGGATGACGCAGACCTGGCTCGGGCCGGAATGGAAGCCCGACCGGGCCAAGATGGTGCTGTCGGTCGACCCGGGCACGCAGTTCCTTTTCGTCCAGGTCGATCCCGGCGCACCCTCCGCCTGGCGCGGCGACCCCTATTACCGCAACCTCAAGCAATGGGCCGCGACCGGCCTCGCCGAGCGCCGCCACGTCGTCGTGTTTCACAACAAGAGCGCGACCGTGGTGCTGCCCGATCGCGACGTCGCGCTCGGCGTTCTCGGCCCGGGCGACCGGATCGTGGCGCGGGAACGCCGGACCGCCCAGGGCGTCACGCTCGACATCGAGAAGGTTGCGGCCTGACAGGCCCTGACGTCGCATCGCACGCGCCATCGTGATCGGGGCCTGCCGGCCATTCGGCTACAAGACGCGACATGACTCATCCGCTCGCCCTGTGGCGTGATCGCAAAGGCCGGCTGTCCTGGTTGCGAATCGCAACCTTGGCCGTCCTGCTGTGGCCCGTGCTGCTGGCCGGCGCGGACACGGCGCTCGGGCGGCTCGGGCCTCGTCCCATCAACGACCTCATCCACCGCGCCGGCTGGTGGGCGCTCGCGTTCCTGCTCGCGTCTCTGGCGATCACGCCGCTGCGGAGCGCCGCCCGGTTCGCCAAGCTGATCGACATCCGCCGGATGGTCGGGGTCGCGTCCTTCGCCTACGCCTTCACGCACCTCGTCCTCTATGTGGTGGATCTGGGCTTCGACCTCCGCAAGGTCGCGACCGAGATTTTGGTCAGGCCCTACCTGACCATCGGATTTGCGGCCTTGCTCGGCCTGGCCGCCCTCGCGGCGACCTCGACCGACACGATGGTCCGCACGCTCGGCAGCACGCGATGGCGGCTGCTGCATCAGCTCGCCTTTCCCGTCGGCCTCCTGACCCTCATCCATTTCTTCCAGCAGACCAAGGCCGACATCTCCGTCCCAACGCTCTATGCGGGCCTGTTCGCCTGGCTGGTGGGCTACCGCCTGCTCAGCCGGGCGACAGGACGTCACACGCTGTCCGGGTCCATGCTGCTGGCGCTCGCGCTGGCGGCCGCCACGCTGACCTTCCTGGGGGAGGCCTTCGGGATCGCGCTCGCGTTCGGCGTACCGGCGACCGCCGTTCTCCGCAGCGCCTTCGACCTGGATCTCGGGCTCCGCCCCGGGTGGTCGATCCTCGGTGCGGGGCTCGCGGTCGTGCTGGTGGACCTCGTGCGCAACAGGACGATGATCCCGCGCCGGACCCGCTCCACCCCTGAGAAAGTGCCGGATGGCAGCCAATCCGTTGTGCGGTCGGCTTGAAAGCGCGCCGCTTTTTTAGGACTTCGGAAGGGTTATCGCCTAAGAGTCGGACGGTCGTTACCGGCGGATGTTGCAGGGAAGTGACAGACGCCAACCCGGTTCTCAGGTAGACAACGACTTGGACCACTGACCTCAAGACACGGATCCATCATGAAAAAAATCCTTCTTTCTTCTGTTGCGCTGCTCGGCCTGACGGCCGGCGCGATGGCGGCCGACCTTCCGTCGCGCCGCGCCCCGGCGCCGTACGTCGCCGTTCCGGTCTTCACCTGGACCGGCTTCTACGTCGGCGTGAACGCTGGCTACGCCTTCGACGTCGCTGGCAACTCGAACAACGGCGGCATCTTCATCCCGCCCGGCACGTTCGCGGCCCCGAACGCCGGCGTCACCGGCACCCTGTTCCGCAACGGCGGTCGTGGTAACGACGGCTTCGTCGGCGGCGGCCAGGTCGGCTACAACTACCAGATGGGCAACATCGTCGTCGGCATCGAGGCCGATGCGCAGTACGCCGACCTGAGCAACAACGGCCGCGCTGGCGGTGCAGTGTTCGTTCCGGCGGGTGCTGGCGTCGGTCTGCCGGCAGCCTTCGTCGGCGGCAACGTCGCCACGGGCATCGACTGGTTCGGCACGGTTCGTGGCCGCATCGGTTACGCCTGGGATCGCATGCTCGTTTACGGGACCGGCGGTTTCGCTTACGGCGACGGGCCGAACAACAACTTCGGTGGCAACAACCGTGGCTCCATCCGCACCGGCTGGACCGGCGGTGGTGGCGTCGAGTACGCCTTCACCCCGAACGTGACGGCGAAGATCGAGGCCCTCTACGTCAACCTCGACGCCAACAACACCGGCTTCATCGGCACGATCGCCGGCGTTCCGGTCACCGTTGCCAACAACCGTCGCTTCGACAACGAGTTCGTCGTCGTCCGCGCCGGCCTGAACTACAAGTTCAACTCCTTCTAAGCCTTACGGCTTGGACGGCTCAAAGGCCCGGCGGCAACGCCGGGCCTTTTTGTTGGGCGCGGCCCGGCCGCTCTCGCAGACACGGACACGAAAAAGGCCCGGCAGCGATGCCGGGCCTTTTTTGTCCGCGTGTGTCGTCCGGAGACGAGCTGTCTCGTGAGCCGGCCCGCCTCCGCTCGGCGGGTGGCCGGGCGGGCGCTCCGGCTGGCGTCAGATGTCGAGCTGCGCCTCGTCCGCGAAGGTCGCGCGCTCCTGGATAAAGGCGAAGCGCGCCTCGGGCTTGTTGCCCATCAGGCGTTCGACGGTGTCGCCCGTCCCGGCCTCGTCCTCGGACATCACCTCGACCCGCAGCAGCGTGCGCTTGCGGGGATCCATGGTGGTCTCCTTAAGCTGCGCCGGCAGCATCTCGCCGAGGCCCTTGAAGCGGCCGACATCGACCTTGCCGCTCCCCTTGAAGACCGTCTTGATGAGCTCCGCCTTGTGCGCGTCGTCGCGGGCATAAACGGTCTTGGCGCCCTGGGTGAGCCGATAGAGCGGCGGCACCGCGAGATAGAGATGCCCCCGGTCGATGAGCCGGTGCGTCTGCCGGTAGAAGAAGGTGATCAGGAGCGAGGCGATGTGGGCCCCGTCGACATCCGCGTCGGTCATGATGATGACCTTCTCGTAGCGGAGGTCGTCGTCGCGGTACTGGCTGCCCATGCCGCAGCCGAGCGCCTGGATCAGGTCGGAGAGCTGCTGGTTCTGCGACAGCTTGTCCTTGCCGGCCGAGGCGACGTTCAGGATCTTGCCCCGCAGCGGCAGGATGGCCTGCGTGGCGCGGTCGCGGGCCTGCTTGGCGCTGCCGCCCGCGGAGTCGCCCTCCACGATGAAGAGCTCGGATCCGGCCGCCCCGGCCCGGGTGCAATCGGCGAGCTTGCCGGGAAGGCGCAGCTTGCGGGTCGCGCTCTTGCGGGCGACATCCTTCTCGGCGCGGCGACGGAGCCGCTCCTCCGCGCGCTCGACCACCCAGTCGAGCACCTTGGCGGCCTGTCCCGGCGACGCCGCCAGCCAATGGTCGAACGCATCCCGGATCGTGCCCTCGACGATGCGGGACGCCTCCTGGGTCGCAAGCTTGTCCTTGGTCTGGCCCTGGAACTCGGGCTCCCGGATGAACACGGACAGCATCGAGGCGCATTGCATCATGACGTCATCCGTCGTGACGGCGGTCATGCGCTTGGCCTGGCCTATGCGTTCGGCATGCTCCCTCAGGCCGCGCAGCAGCGCGACCCGGAGCCCGCTCTCGTGCGTGCCGCCTTCCGGAGTCGGGATGGTGTTGCAATAGGAGGACGAGAAGCCGTCCGCATCCGCGAGCCAGGCGACCGCCCATTCCAGCGAGCCGTGCCCGCCGGGCTTCGTCACCTTGCCGGAGAAGATGCCCTCCGCGATCGGTGTCGAGCCCTCTATCTCGCGGGCGAGATAATCGCGCAGGCCGCCGGGGAACCGGAACGTGGCCTCTGCCGGGACGCTGTCCGTGCCGCCGACGAGAGAGGGGGCACATCTCCAGCGGATCTCGACCCCGCCGAACAGGTAGGCCTTCGAGCGGGCCATGGTGAAAACGCGCCGCGGCTGGAAGCGCGCCTCGGCCCCGAAGATCTGCGGGTCGGGGTGGAAGCGCGTGCGGGTGCCGCGTCGGTTCAGCACGCGGCCGACCTCCTTCAGGGGACCCTGCGGCAGGCCGCGCGAATAGCTCTGGCGGTAGAGGGTCTGGTTGCGGGCGACCTCCACCTCGAGCACGTCCGAGAGCGCGTTGACCACCGAGACGCCGACGCCGTGCAGGCCGCCCGAGGTCTCGTAGACCTT
>JAQGJJ010000047.1 GCA_028290695.1 Enterovirga sp.
TCGGCCAGATCAACCGCGTGAACTCGATGCGGGTGGTGACGGTCACCTCCAACGTGGCGGAGGGCGTCCAGAGCGCGGTTGTGCAGCAGGAGGTCGCCAGGACGCTGGCCGGAACCGATCTCGGGGCAGGCGTCACCTTCAGGATGAAGGGTGAGGACGAGGAGCGGGCCAAGGCGGGCGCGTTCCTGATGAAAGCGTTCGGGGCAGCGATCTTCCTGATCTTCGCGATCCTGCTGGCCCAGTTCAACCGCTTCGCCTCCGTGGCGATCACGCTCTCGGCCGTGGTCATGTCGACCATCGGCGTGCTCATCGGCTTCATGGTGATGGGCCAGGCCTTCGGCGTGGTGATGGGCGGCATCGGGGTCATCGCCAACGCCGGGGTGATCGTGAACAACAACATCGTGCTGATCGACACCTACGACCGGCTGCGCGAGGAGGGCATGGCGGCGCGCGACGCGATCCTCGAGACCTGCCGCGAGCGGGCGCGGCCCGTGGTGCTGACCGCGGTCACGGCCGTGCTCGGCGTCCTGGCGGTGGCGTTCGGCATCAACATCGACTTCGTCCACCGAGACATCGCGATGGGGGCGCCCTCGACCCAGTGGTGGATCAATCTCTCGACCGCCATCGTGTTCGGCCTCGGCTTCGCGACTGTGCTGACCCTGGTTGTCACGCCCGCCATGCTGATGGGCCTCGCCAACATCGCCGAGTGGCGCGCCCGCCGCCGCACCAGACGAGCCGAGCGCCGCGCGCTGCGGGCCGCCCGGACGGCGAACGCGTCGGGCGGCGAGTTGCACCAGGCGCCGGCGGAGTAGACCGCGTCAGCCGGCGGGCACCGCCGGGCCGGCGGATCGGTCTCTGACCTTCCCTCCGGCGACGGTCCGGGGGGCGCGGGTTGTCGCCAACCGGGCCGGCGGCTACATGCTGGATACCTTCCGGCAGCCGACACCCGACATGCGCGCACTTCTCGACGTCATCATGCTGGCGCTGCAGCTTTACATCTGGCTGCTGATCGCCTCCGCGGTGATGAGCTGGCTCATCGCGTTCGGCGTGGTCAACATGCGCAACGACGCCGTGCGGACCATCTGGAATTTCCTGTACGGCGTGACCGAGCCGGCCTTGAGGCCGCTCCGCCGCTTCCTGCCCAATCTCGGCGGCATCGACATCTCGCCGATCCTCCTGCTGCTCCTCATCTTCCTGATCCAGGGCTGGATCCGGGACTACCTGTACCCGGTCGCGTTCTGATGGCGACCGTGCCCTGGCGCGAGGTGCCGGAGGGTCTCGTCGTGGCGATCCGGGTGACGCCCCGGGGCGGGCGCGATGCGGTCGACGGTTCCGACCTGCTGGCCGACGGCAAGGCTGTTCTGAAGGTCCGGGTCCGCAGCGCGCTCGAGGACGGCGCCCCGAACGAGGCCGTGCGCCGGCTTCTCGCTGCGACGCTCGGCCGCCGGGCCTCCGCCGTGACACTCACCTCGGGCGCAGCCTCCCGCCTGAAGACCCACGCGGTCCGGGGCGAGCCGGCCTCCTTGGCGGCAGCCCTGGCGCAGAGCTGTGCACCCGGAGCGGCGGGACGGTGAGCGCTGCGCTTATCGACGGGGTCGCGCAGGGGGAGGCCCTGCGCGAGCGCGTGCGCGATGCCGTCCGGGGTCTGTCGGCTCTTGGCACGACGCCCGGCTTGGCCGTCGTCCTGGTCGGCGACGACCCTGCGAGCCGGGTCTATGTCCGCAACAAATCGGCCCGCACCGTCGAGGCCGGCATGCGGTCGTTCGACCACCGGCTTCCGGACGACGTCTCCGAGGCCGAGCTGCTGGACGTGATCCGCATGCTGAACGCGGACGAGGCCGTCGACGGCATCCTGGTGCAGCTCCCGCTGCCGCCTCAGATCGATGCCGCGAAGGTGCTGCTCGCGATTGACCCAGCCAAGGACGTGGACGGCTTCCACCCGGTGAATGCCGGCCGGCTCGCGACCGGGCAGCCGGCACTCGTTCCCTGCACCCCGCTCGGCTGCGTGATCCTGGCGAAGAGCGTCCGGCCGAGCCTCTCCGGGCTCGAGGCCGTCGTGGTCGGCCGCTCGAACATCGTCGGCAAGCCGGTGGCCCAGCTTCTCCTGGCCGAAAGCTGCACCGTCACGGTGGCCCATTCGCGGACCCGCAATCTCCCCGAGGTGTGCCGCCGGGCCGACCTCCTGGTCGCGGCGATCGGCAGACCGGAGATGATCCCGGGCGATTGGATCAAGCCCGGGGCGATCGTGATCGACGTCGGCATCAACCGGGTGCCCAGTCCGGCCGGGGGCGAGGGCAGGACCAGGCTCGTCGGCGACGTGAACTTCGCCGAGGCGCGTGAGGTCGCGGGCGCCATCACCCCGGTGCCGGGCGGGGTCGGCCCGATGACCATCGCCTGCCTTCTACGCAACACGGTGCAGGCTGCCTGCGCCCGCCGAGGGCTGCCGCTGGCGCAGGCGCTCGCGTGAAAACCGATCCGGGCCGCTTCTTCGAAGATTTTCGTCTCGGCGAGACCATCCGGCACGCGACCCCGCGCACGCTGACCGGCGGCGACGCCTCGCTGTACACGGCGCTCTACGGCTCCCGCTTCGCCGTGCAATCGGCGGACAGCTTCGCGTCCCGGGTCGGCTACCCGCGGGCGCCGCTCGACGACCTGCTCGTGTTCCACACCGTCTTCGGCAAGAGCGTGCCGGATGTCTCGCTGAACGCCGTCGCCAATCTCGGCTACGCGGCCGGCCACGTGCTCAAGCCCGTCTTCCCGGGCGACACGCTGACCGCCGTGTCCGAGGTGATCGGGCTGAAGGAGAACTCCAACCGGCAGACCGGCGTGGTCTATGTCCGGACCCGCGGCTTCGATCAGGAGCTTGTGCCCGTCCTGGATTACGTGCGCTGGGTCATGGTGCGGAAGCGCGACGAGGCCGCGCGCCCGACCGGCGAGCACGTGCCGGACCTGCCGGAGGCGGCCGACGTCTCCGAGCTCGGGCGCGGCTGCCCGCCCATCGACCTGGCGGGTTGGGACGACACGCTGGCAGGCTCCCGGCATCGCTTCGGCGACTACGCGGCCGGCGAGCGCATCGACCATGTGGACGGCATGACTGTGGAGGAGGCCGAGCACCAGCTGGCAACGCGCCTCTTCCAGAACACCGCCAAGGTCCATTTCGACCAGCACGCCGCGGCCGGCACGCGCTTCGGGCGCCGGCTGATCTACGGCGGCCACGTCATCTCGCTCGCGCGCGCGCTCTCCTTCAACGGGCTCGCCAACGCCTTCCACCTGGCGGCGATCAACGGCGGCCGGCACGTCGCACCGCTCTTCGCCGGCGACACGGTCTATGCCTGGAGCGAGATTCTCGGGACGGCGGAGTTGCCCGGCCGGCGCGACGTCGGCGCGCTGCGCATCCGGACGATCGCAACCAAGAACCAGCCCTGCGCGGCGTTTCCGGGCCGCCTGGACCGGGGCCACGATCCCGCGGTGATCCTGGACTTCGATTATTGGGCGCTGATCGTGCGGTGAGCTCGCTGTGGGAGCACATCGCATGAGCACCGTCAGGCTCTGGACCGACCAGGAGGCCGAGGCCGATCCGGCCGTGAAGGCCGTGTTCGACGACATCCGGGCCACCCGTCGATCGGACGTCGTGAACACATTCTGGCGGGGCCTCGCCAGCGACCCGGCGACCCTGAAGCGGACATGGGACGGCCTGAAGGCCGTGATGGCGGAACCGGGCGCGCTGGACCCGCTCACCTGCGAGTTGATCTACATGGCGGTGTCGGTCGCGAACGGCTGCTCGTACTGCATCCACTCGCACACGGCCGCCGCACGCGCGAAAGGCATGACCGAGGCGCAGTACGGCCACTTCCTGGCGGTGGTCGGCATGGCGAACCAGACCAACGCGCTCGTCACGGCCATGCAGATCCCTGTCGACGAGGCGTTCCTCGTGAGTGACGGCCGGCCTACCGGACGCTGATCGCCGGGATGTGGAGGAACACAGCCTCCACTCCGACGTCGGTGTCCCGGCCGCTGTGCTTGTCCAGGATGTACCAGGTGTAGAGGTTGCGCCACTCGCCGCCGGAGCCGGCGGGCTTTGCAGGATCGAACACCAACACGTCGGGGTCCCGGCTGTCGCCCCGGATGCCGGCGATCACCGTGATGTGCTTCTTGCCGTTCACCCATAGGGGCCCGAAGGCGACGAGCCAGCCCTGGATGGCCTCGGGGCGCGGCGACATCGGCGGCACGTGCTTGAAGCCCATGTCCCGGGCGAAGGCCAGGATGCGGGGATTATCGATGCCGGTGTCGTCCGAATAAAGCTTTGACCATTTCGGCGACTCGGACGGGTCGGGATGGTTGTCGGACATCTGCGTGCGGTTGCGCTTCCACTGGATCAGCATCTGGGCGCTGGCGAACCAGCACGACATCGCCTTGTCCTGGTGGATGTGCTGCATGCCGGGCACGACGTAGCTCAGCGAGATGCCGGGCCCCGGGTCCGGTCCGGGTGCCGGCCCCGGTCCGGCCGTCAGGGCGGCCTGGGTCTTCGGACCGACGATGCCGTCGACCTTCAGGTTGCGGCGTGTCTGGAAACCCCGGACGGCGGCCTCCGTCAGCGCGCCGAAGATGCCGTCGACCTTCAGGGGCGGGTACGGCTTGTGAACCTCGTTCAGGCGGGCCTGCAGGGCCCGCACCTCCGGTCCGGTCGATCCGCGGCTCAGTAGGGCCATCAGAATACTCGCCTTGCTCGCAGAGATTGGTTCTAAACTACCATGCCGACCCGTACTAGAACAGACAGATCACGGGGTGGTACCGGGCAGTATATCGGCGGGCTCGACAGCGCGTGCGCCGAGCAGATGCTCAACCAGAGCGCGCGCCGAGCGCGGCAGCCCGTCGAGCGCCCTGACGCAGATCATCAGGTCTCGCTCGGCCCAGGCGTCCTCCAGCGCCACGATGGCAAGGTCCGAGGATCGGAGGGCCCGTCGTGCCGTCGTCTCCGGCACGATGCCGATGCCGACGCCGGCCTCCACCAGCCGGCACACCCCGTCGAAGCTGCGAAGCTGGACGCGCAGCCGGATCGACGCGCCGAGGCGGACGGCGCGACCGGACAGGAACCGCTGCAGCGCGCTCGCCCGGTCCAGGCCGACGAAATCGTGCTCGAGCACTTCGGAGAAGGCCACGGCGCTCCGGGCCGCGAGCGGGTGCGCCCGCCCCGCGACGACGACGAAGCGATCGGACCGGAACGGAT
>JAQGJJ010000056.1 GCA_028290695.1 Enterovirga sp.
GACCAGAACCGGCACCTCGGCCGGGCAGCCGGCAAGAAACAGCGCGAGGTCCGCCTCGCCGGCCGGTGTGAACAGAAACTCCGCCGGCCCGCCGGTCCGAAACCAGGAGAGCGGAGCCATCGGCGCATCGGCCGCCAAGCTGCCCCTCAGGCCGGGGATGGCGCGGGCGAGCTCGGCGGCGAGCGCACCCGGCTCGCGCCGCATGCCGGGAAGGGTCGAGAGAGCCGAAGCCCCGCGGGGCCGCTCGGCCAGGCGGGATGGTGTGCCGTCAGGTCCGGCCATGGCTGTGCCTTGCCCGATCGCGGACCGATGACCCGGAGGCCGCGACCTCCGGGCGGTCGGCCGGGAGAGAAGGAGTCACGCCGCCACCTGTTCTCCCAGCCCGGCGAGTTCGCCCGGCAGGCCATAGGCCCATTGCGTGATGTTGCCGGCGCCGAGGCAGATCACATAATCGCCCGGCTGGGCCACGCCCCGGACGAGGCCCGCGAGGTCCTCCGTGCGCTCGAGCGCAATGGCGTTGCGGTGGCCGCGCGATTTCAGGCCGGAGACGAGGCCGTCGCGGTCGGCGCCGGGGATCGGCAGCTCGCCCGCGGCGTAGACCGGGGCGACGATCACCGTATCGGCGTCGTTGAAGCAGGTGCAGAAATCGTCGAACAGGGAGGACAGGCGCGAGTAGCGGTGCGGCTGCACGACTGCGATCACCTGGCCGTCGGTGGACGCCCGCGCGGCCCGCAGGACGGCCCGGATCTCGACCGGATGGTGGCCGTAATCGTCGAAGATCGTGACGCCGTTCCACTCGCCGGTCTTGGTGAAGCGCCGCTTCACCCCGCCGAATCCGGCCAGCGCCTTGCGGATGTTCTCGGGCGATACGCCGAGCTCGTGCGCGACCGCGATCGCGGCCGTCGCGTTCAGGGCGTTGTGGAAGCCCGGCATCGGCAGCACGAGATCGTCGAGCTCGAGCCGGTAGCCCGGGCGGCGGTCCCGGATGAAGACCCGGAAGCGGGTCTTGCCGCCCTTCTGGTCGACATCCATGAGGCGCACGGCGGCCTGCGGGTTCTCGCCGTAGGTAATGACGCGCCGGTCCTCGATCCGGCCGACGAGGTCCTGCACGGTGGGATGGTCGATGCACATCACGGCGAAGCCGTAGAACGGGATGTTGTCGATCAGCGACCGGAAGGCGTCCTTGATGGCGTCGAAGGAGCCGAAATGGTCGAGGTGCTCCGGGTCGATGTTGGTCACGATCGCGACGTCGGCCGGCAGCTTCAGGAAGGTGCCGTCGGATTCGTCGGCCTCCACCACCATCCAGTCGCCGCCACCCATGCGGGCGTTGGTGCCGTAGGCGTTGATGATGCCGCCGTTGATCACGGTGGGATCGAGACCGCCGGAATCCAGGAGGGTGGCGACCAGCGAGGTCGTGGTCGTCTTGCCGTGCGTTCCGGCGACCGCGACGCAGGACTTGAAGCGCATCAGCTCGGCCAGCATCTCGGCCCGGCGCACCACCGGCAGGCGTCGCTCCCGCGCGGCCGCGAGTTCCGGATTGTCGCGCTTGATCGCCGTCGAGACGACGACGACCTCCGCCCCGTCCACGTTCTTGGCCTCGTGGCCGATGAAGGTCTTCACGCCCTTCTCGGCGAGGCGGCGGACATTGTAGTTGTCGGCCGCATCCGAGCCCTGCACCTGGTAGCCTAGGTTGTGCATCACCTCGGCGATGCCCGACATGCCGATGCCGCCGAGGCCGATGAAGTGAATCGGTCCGAGCTTGGGAGGCAGCTTCATCGGGGAGTCTCCTTTGCGTTGCGGTCCGGCACCGGCAATTTCCCGAGCGACATCACGAGGGCCGCGAGCCGCTCCGCCGCATCGAGCACGCCCGCGCTCTTCGCCGCCGTGGCCGCGCGGGTCAAGCTGGCCGGGTCGGCGAGCCGCGCCGCGATCTCCGCGGCGAGGCGTTCCGACGTGAACTCGGGCTGCCGGACCACAGTAGCGGCGCCGATCGCCTCGAGGGACCGCGCGTTCTCGGCCTGGTCCTGGTCGAGCGCCCCGGGCAGCGGCACCAGGATCGCGGGACGCCCGATCGCCGCGAGCTCCGCGACGGTCGAGGCGCCGGAGCGGCCGATCACGAGATGCGCCGCCGCCATGCGGGCCGGCAGGTCCTTGAAGAAGGGCTCGACCGAGGCCGCGATGCCGGCCGCGGCGTAGGTGGACCGGACGGCCTGCAGGTCCTCGGCGCGGGCCTGCTGCACGACCTCGAGCCGCGCGCGCGCCTCGGCCGGCAGGGAGGCGAGCGCGCGGGGCACGATCTCGCTCATCACACGCGCGCCCTGGCTGCCGCCGAATACCAGCAGACGCAGGCGCACCCCCGCAGCCAGGGCCTCGTACGGCACCTTGGCGGCGGCCAGCACCGCGGGCCGGACCGGGTTGCCGGTGTGGTAGATGCGGCCCGCCATGCCGTCCGGCAGTCCCTTCACGGCCGCGAAGCCGGTCGCCACGGCCGAGACCCGGCCGAGCAGGAACTTGTTGGCCCGGCCGATGACGCCGTTCTGCTCGTGGATGATCGTCGGCACCTTGAGGGTCGCGGCCGCGAAGATCGGCGGCACGGTCGGATAGCCGCCGAAGCCGACGGCGCAATCGGGCCGCAGGGAGCGCACGGCGGACAGCGCCGACAGCACGCCGCGCCCGAGCTTCAGCGCGGCCAGGCCCTTGCTCAGCAGCGATCCGCCGGACGGGGTCGCGGACGGGATCTCGATCACCCGTTCGGCCGGGAAGCTCGCGGCGATGTCGCCGACCCGGCCATCCGTCGCCAGCACGACCCGGACGTCGAGCTTCGCCAGAGCCGTCGCCAGCGATTCGGCCGGAAAGAGGTGCCCGCCGGTGCCTCCGGCGGCGAGCAGGACGAGCCTGCGGCTCACGGCCGAGCCGGGCTGAAACGGTCCATCATCTCGGCGCGCGGCCGGCGACGGGTCAGGGCCACGAGAAAGCCCATCCCGAGCGCCAGGGACAGCAGGGAGGAGCCGCCATACGACACGAACGGAAGCGTCATGCCCTTTGCCGGCATGAGGTGCACGTTAACCATCATGTTGATGCAGGCCTGGAGCCCGAACATCAGCACGAGTCCGGTGACCGCCAGGCGGCAGAACGCGTCCTCGCTGCGCTTCGCGAGGGTCAGCCCGCGCAGCACGATGACGGCGAAGAGCGAGAGCAGCACCATGCAGGCGATGATGCCGAATTCCTCAGCCGTGACCGCGAAGATGAAATCCGTGTGCGCGTCCGGCAGGATGCGCTTCACCGTGCCCTCGCCCGGCCCGCGGCCGAGCCAGCCGCCCTTAGCGAAGGATTCGAGAGCCGTGTCGACCTGGAAGGTGTCGCCGGACGACTTGTCGAGGAAGCGTTCGATGCGCTCCTGCACGTGCGGCAGCAGCTTGTAGGCGGCCACGACGCCCAGCAGCCCCAGGCCGCCGAGGCCGACCATCCAGAAGATGTGCAGGCCGGCGACGAAGAAGAGCCCGCCCCACACGATGGTGATCAGCATCGTCTGCCCGAAATCGGGCTGCATCAGCAGCGGCACGATGGTGGCCGGCAGGAGCAGGATCGCCAGCATGGCGCCGGGCATGTCCTTGCGGCGCGCCCCTTCGGAGAAGGCCCAGGCGGCCAGGATCACGAAGGCCGGCTTCACGAACTCGGAGGGCTGCACGCCGAAGGCGCCGATCTGCACCCAGCGATGCGCGCCCTTGATCTCCGGCCCGAAATGCAGGGCCAGGACGCACAGCACGATGCTGGCACAATAGACCAGGAGCGCGAGCCGCCGCACGTGGCGGAGCGACAGGAAGGACACCCCGCACAGGATCGCGACGGCGGGCAGGAGATACAGCACCTGCCGGTTCACGAAGTGGAAGATCGGCAGGCCGAGCCGCTCGGCGACGGGCGGCCCTCCGCCCATCAGCAGCACCACGCCGGCCACCATCAGGGCCGCGAGCGAGGCGAGCAGCAGCTTGTCGACCGTGCGCAGCCAGTCGCCGACATAGGTCCGTTCAGCCCGAGACGACATGGTTCAGCCTCTCATCTCGATCCCGGGCAGTGCCCGGACGAGCTCGCGGAAATGATCGCCCCGGACCTCGAAGTTCGGATACTGGTCGTAGCTCGCGCAGGCGGGCGAGAGCAGCACGACCGGCTCCGGCGCATCCGAACGCGCCGCGTCCTCGGCCGCCGCGGCAATCGCACGGTCGAGCGTGCCGCAGCGTTCGAATGCGACCTCCTCGCCAAACGTCACCGCGAATGCCTCCGTCGCCTCGCCGATCAGATAGGCCTTGTCGATCTTGGTGAACAAAGCCCTAAGCGGCTCGATCCCGCCCGCCTTCGGAACCCCGCCGAGGATCCAGAAGACGCGCTCGAAGGACAGCAGCGCCTTCTCGGCCGAATCGGCGTTCGTGGCCTTGGAATCGTTGACGAAGATCGCCGGGGCGCGGCGGGCGACAAGCTCCATGCGGTGGGCGAGGCCCGGAAAGGTCCGCATGCCGGCTTCGATGGCGGCCCCGTCCAGCCCCAGCGCCAGGCAGATGGCGGCGGCCGCGGCGGCGTTCTGGGCGTTGTGCTGCCCGCGCAGCGACGTGATCCCGGACAGATCGGCCACCCGCAGGGATGTCCCACCCCCGGCCGCGATCAGCACCGAGCCCTCCGCGTAGACGCCTTCGTCCAGCTTGCGCTCCGCCGAGACCGCCCGGGCGAGCCCGCCCTTGGCGTCGGCGCAACGGCGGGCCACCGCTTGGCTCGGCGCGTCGTCCAGGCCCACGATCGCGACAGCGGCCCCGGCGACGAGCCGTTCCTTGATGGCGGCGTAGTTCTCCATCGTGCCGTGGCGATCGAGATGGTCGGGCGTGATGTTGAGGAGCACACCGACGGTCGGATTCAGCGACGGCGTGAGGTCGATCTGAAAGGACGACATCTCGATCACGTGCACGCGGTCGCGCGTCGGCGGATCGAGGGACAGGATGGCGGTGCCGATGTTGCCGCCCATCTGCACGTCCCGCCCGGCCGTGCGCAGGATGTGCGCGACGAGCGCGGTCGTGGTGGACTTGCCGTTGGTGCCCGTAATGGCGACGAAGGGC
>JAQGJJ010000061.1 GCA_028290695.1 Enterovirga sp.
CAGCGCGCCGAGCGCGAGGCCGCCGATCACGCCGGCCGCGATGGCGCCGCC
The DNA here is from genome assembly GCA_028290695.1 of Enterovirga sp. Classification (GTDB taxonomy): domain Bacteria; phylum Pseudomonadota; class Alphaproteobacteria; order Rhizobiales; family Beijerinckiaceae; genus Enterovirga. Next base: position 52 of record JAQGJJ010000061.1, read on the forward strand.
GCCCGGACCGCGGCGGTAGCCCCGTCCGTAGCCGCGCCCGTAATAGCCGCGACGTCCACCGTAATATTGCGTGTAGGATTCGCCGGGATACGCCGTCGAGGCCGCCTGAGCGGCAGCCTGAGCGAGGCCGCCCTGCCGGGCGTCGTTGGCGGAAGCCGGCATGATGCAGGCGGCCAGGAGCGCCGCGCCGAGGGCGCCGGCACCGATTGATCTGCGAACCGAGATGGTCATCGTTGTCCTTCCGTTCCTACCTGAGGTCAGGGCCGCACCCGCGCGCAGGGCCGCCCTCCCGGCAAGCAGGCTTAGGTAGGGCAACGCGGCGAGGGGCGCCCGGTTCCGCCTACTCGGCCGGAACCGCCGCGGGCCGCGGGCCGGCCGTTTCGCCGCCCTCCTGGCCGCGCCGCCTCCAGCGGTCGAGCAGGTGCTCGAAGGTCAGGTACACGACCGGCGTGATGTAGAGCGTCAGCAACTGCGACATGCACAGCCCGCCCACCACCGCGAGCCCGAGCGGCTGGCGCAGCTCCGCGCCCGCCCCGTAGCCGACCGCGATCGGCATGGCGCCGAGCACGGCCGCGCAGGTGGTCATCATGATGGGCCGGAAGCGCAGCAGCGCCGCGTCCACGATCGCCTCCTCCGGGGTGGCGCCCTCCCGCCGCCGTTCGACCGCGAAATCCACCATCATGATCGCGTTCTTCTTCACGATGCCGATGAGCATCACGATGCCGATCATCGCGATGACGCTGAGATCCATTCCGAACAGCTTCAGCGTGAGCAGCGCGCCGATCCCGGCCGCCGGCAGTCCGGACAGGATGGTGAGCGGGTGGATGAAGCTTTCGTAGAGGATCCCCAGGATGATGTAGATCACGAGCACGGCCGCGAAGAGCAGGAGCCCCTGGTTGGCGAGCGCCTGCTGGAACAGCTGCGCGGTTCCCTGGAAGGACGTGAGGATCTGCACCGGCATGCCGATCTCACGGCTCGCCGCCTGGATCGAATCCACCGCCTGGGAGAGCGACACGCCGGGCGCGAGATTGAACGAGATCGTCACTGCCGGAAGCTGCGCCAGGTGGTTCACGGTCAGCGCCGTGGGCAGTTCCTTCAGGGTGGCGACGGCGTCCAGCGGGATCACCCCGCCCCCGGGCGTCCGGATGGCGAGCTTGCGCAGCAGCTCTCCGACATCGTTGTAGCGCTCGTCCGCCTCCAGGATGACCTGGTAGGTGTCCTCGGGCGCATAGATGGTCGAGACCTGACGTGAGCCGAAGGCCGAGTAGAACTGATCCCGGACCTGGTCCACCGTGATGCCGAGGCGCGCAGCGACGTCGCGGTTGATGTCGATATAGGCCGTGCGGGCCCGCATCTGCAGGTCGGAATTCACGTCCACGACGCCCGGGATCTGCGTCATGCGGTCCTGCATCTGCGGCGCGAAGCGGCGGAGCAGGTCGAGATCCGTCGATTGCAGCGTATACTGGTACTGGCTGCGCGACTGCACCGCCCCGACATTGATGGACACGACGGGCTGCAGGTAGATGTTGATGCCCGGCACGGAGGCGGCCGCGCGCCGAATGCGCTGGATCACCCCGACCGCGTCCGTCTTGCGCTCCGGCTTGTCCCTCAGCGTGATGAACATCCGGCCGGAGTTCTGGTTCGAGGCCGGACCGCCGCCGCCGACCGTGGACATCAGCGACACGACGTCGGGATCGGCCCGCACCACCTCGGCCAGGGCCTTCTGGCGCGCCACCATGGCATCGAAGGAGGCGTCGTCCGGCCCGACCGTCGACGCGACCAGCAGCCCGTTGTCCTCCGTCGGGAAGAAGCCCTTCGGGATGTCCCGGAACAGGAGTGCGGTGATCACGAAGGTGGCCAGGGTCGCGAGCAGCATCGCGCCGCGCCAGACGATCGCCTTGCGGAGCGACCAGCCGTAGCCCCGGGTCACGGCGTTGAACCCGGCCTCGAAGGCCCGCAGCACGAAGTTGTGGCGGGCATTGTGGTCGATGGGCTTCAGCAGGCGCGCGCACAGCATCGGGGTCAGGGTCAGCGACACGACGCCGGACAGCAGGATCGCCATCGAGATCACGAGCCCGAACTCGGAGAACATGCGGCCGACCACGCCGCCCATGAACAGCACCGGGATGAACACCGCCACGAGCGAAATGGTCATCGAGATGATGGTGAAGCCGACCTCGCGCGAGCCGGTCAGCGAGGCCGGGAACGGCCGCTCCCCGTTCTCGATGTGCCGCATGATGTTCTCGAGCATCACGATGGCGTCGTCGACCACGAAGCCGACCGAGAGGGTCAGGGCCAGCAGCGAGATGTTGTCGATGGAATGGCCGAGCACGTACATGCCGGCGAAGGTGCCGGTCAGCGAGATCGGCAGCGCGATGGCCGGGATCAGGGTCGCCCGCGCCGAGCGCAGGAACAGGTAGATCACCAGGATCACCAGCACCATCGACAGGAACAGCGTGAACTCGACGTCCTCGACCGCATGCCGGATGGACAGCGAGCGGTCGTTCAGCACGTCGATCGAGACGCCGGCCGGAAGCTCCGCCCGGATGGCCGGGAGCAGCGACCGGGCCCGATCCACCACCTCGACGGTGTTCGCGTCCGGCTGCCGCTGCACCGCCAGGATGATGGCGCGCTTGCCGTCCAGCCAGCTCGCAACCTTGTCGTTCTCGACGCCGTCCACCGCGGAGGCGACGTCCGCCACCCGGACGGGCGCGCCGTCCTTCCAGGCCACGACGACCGGCATGTAGTCGGCCGCCTTCATGATCGGCCCGGTCGCGTCCAGGATCGAGGAGCGCGTGCCCTGGTCGACCGAGCCCACGGGCTTCGACGAGTTCGCCGTCGCGAGCGCGCTCTGAATGTCGGCCAGGCTGAGGCCGCGGGCAGCGAGCTGGTTGAGGTCCGCCCTGACCCGCACCGCATATTTCTGCGTGCCGAAGATCAGGACCTGGGCGACTCCCGGCAGCGTCGACAGCCGCGGCACGATGTTGGACTGGGCGAAGCGATCGACGTCGGACAGCCGCACCTGGTCGGACGAGACGGCCATGAACAGGATCGGCTGGTCGGCCGGATTGACCTTCCGGAAGCTCGGCGGGGTCGTCATCTCGGCCGGCAGGCGACGCTGAGCCGTGGAGATGGCGGACTGGACGTCGAGCGCCGCGCCGTCGATGCTCCGGTTCAGGTCGAACTGGAGCACGATCGAGGTCTGGCCGAGGATGGAGGTCGACGTCATCGTCGACACCCCGGCGATGGTCGAGAACTGCTTCTCCAGGATGGACGCGACCGAGGCCGCCATCGTCTCGGGACTTGCGCCCGGCAGCTGGGCGGAGACCTGGATGGTCGGAAAGTCGACCCGCGGCACGGCCGCAACCGGAAGCTGCCGGTAGCCGAACAGGCCGGCCGCCACGATCGAGACCATCAGCAGGATGGTCATGACCGGGCGGCGGATGCAGATCTCGGAGATCATGTCCGGCTCCTCAGCTGCGCCGTTGCGGCTGCCCCGGAGGATCGCTGCCGATCGCGACCCCGTCCGAGCCCTTGCCCTGCTGCACCTGCACGGGGGCGCCGTTCACGAGCCGTAGCTGGCCGTCCACCACGACCCGCTCGCCACCCGAGAGCCCGGACGCGATGACGCTGTCGCCGCCGATCGTGCGGTCCACCGTGACCGTGACGATCTCCGCGCGGCGGTCGTCCTTGATCACGAACACATAGGCGCCCTGCTGGCCGATCAGCACGGCCGAGGACGGCACGGACACGGCCTCGGCCTCGACCCCGAGCACAGCCCGGACGGACACGAAGGTTCCGGGCCACAGCCGCTCGTCCGCGTTGGGCATCGTGGCCTTGGCCATGATCGTCCCGGTCGCGAGGTCGACCTTGTTCTCCACGAAGGTGACGACGCCGAGCGCGGTGCCGCCCGCGACGCGGGCCTCCACCTTGACGGGCGCGGCCGCCAGCGCGCGGCGCAGATCGCCGAACAGGGATTGCGGCACCGCGAAGGTGACGTAGATCGGATCGACCTGGTTGACCGTCATGATGGCCTGGGCGTCACCCGATTTGACGGTGGTACCGGCCTTCAGGGCGATGGAGCCGATGCGGCCCGACACCGGGGCCCGGAGCTCCGTGTAGGAGAGCGAGGTCTCAAGGCTCGACCGCATCGCCTCGTCGGCCGCGAGTTGCGCCTCGGCGACCTTCACGGCGGTCGCGGCCGTGTCGCGCTGCACCTCGCTGTTGATGCGCTTGGCCAGGAGGTCCTCGGCCCGGCCGAGGTCGCGGCGAACCTGCGAGAGCTGGGCCTTGTCCTTCGCCACCAGGGCTTCCGCCTGGGCGAGCTGCGCCTTGAGGGCCCGGTTGTCGAGCGTGATGAGAAGGTCGCCCTCCTTCACGCGGGCGCCTTCCTGCACGTTGATGGAGGCGATCTGGCTGTCGATGCGGGCCTTCATCTGGATGGAGGCCAAGGGCTCGACCGTGCCGACGGCCTCGATCGTCACCGGGAGGGGCTTGCGCTGCACGGTCGCGACCACGACCGGCACCTGCGGGCGCGGCGCGGCGGGCGCGGCGGCGGCCGCCTTCGTGTCGTCGCCGGGCGACAGGTAGGGCGCCGTGGCGGGCACGAGCCGCACGACCGTCCGGGCCGCGTCCTCGCGCTTCCACCAGATGCCGATCGCGACAACCGCGACGACGACGAGGATCAGGACGCGGCGCATCAGAGGTTCACCTGGTGCGAGATAGCGACGCGGGCGCCGCGGAAAGGACCGGCATCGGCCGGAGCGGTTTCGGCATCGCGCTTGACGAGGCCGTGCAGGCTGAAATCGATCACGTCGCGGGCAATGGCGGACAGGTTCGCGCCGCTGTCGGAGCTCGCCGCGCTCCACATCATGCCGATCATGAACTGGGCGATCGTCACCCCGTTCACCTCGCGGAGTTCGCCCCGCGCCACGCCGCCCTCCAGGGCGAGGGCCAATACGGCCGCGATCCGGGCCCGCCGATCGTAAAAGATGCGCCGCTTCGATTCACCCGCGGACGGCGTTTCTGCCAGAAAGCGAGCCGCGACGAGATGATCGCGGAACAAGGGCAGGATCTCCGTCGCCAGCGCCACGAGCCGGGCTTCCATGCCGGTCTCGGTCCGCATCACGTGGCCGAGGCGTCGCTCGAGATCGTCGAGGGCCGCCACGAAGACGGCGGCCAGGAGCGCGTCCTTGCTGTCGAAATAGCGGTAAACGGTGGGCTTGCCGCAGCCCGCCTCGCGGGCGATCTCGTCCATGGACGCCTGCGGGTCGCGGGCCAGGACGCGTGCAGCCGCATCGAGGATACGGGCGCGCCGTTCACCCCGCCATGGTCCCCCGACCAGCTCTGCCATCAGCAACCCAGGATGTGAGGCCTTTTCTGTAGAACTTAGGAGTTCTACTGTCGAGTCTGACCATCTGACACAGGGGCCAGGCTGCAGCCGGTGCTGGTCGAAACCGGCACCGGCACCAGAACCGGGCCGGGGGCCCGGGCGCGGCGCGCGCGCCGTAGCGGCACGGGCCGGTGCAGCAGCTTGGAGGCCTCCACCACATGGAGGCCCGCGAACGGGAGCGACAGCCCGACGCCGAGGCGTTCCCAGGCGGCCCAGCCGGACAGAACCAGCCGGTTGCGGAGCGGCGGCACGTACAGGATTTCGGCCCAGCCCTCCGGCGCGAACCAGGTCTGCCGCAGGAGACCGCGCAGCTGGGACCGACTGTAGGGCTGCCCCTCCCCAAACGGGGTGGCGTCGATGCGGGACCACAGGCCGCGCCGGTTCGGGCAGACGAGGATCAACCGGCCGCCCGGGTGCAGAATGCGCCACACCTCGTGCAGGAGTTCGCTCGGGCTCTCGACCACCTCGAGCGCGTGGATCATCAGCACACGGTCGACGACGCCGTCGGGCAGCGGCATCGCTAGCGGATCCACCAGCGCCGCCGCTTTCGGGCCCGTCTCGGGCCAGACCGACACGCCCTGGGCGGCCGGCATGAAGGCGAAGCGCCGCCCCCCGCCCGGACCGTCCAGGTAGGGCGTCGCATAGCCGAGCCCGAGGACGCTCAGGCCGGCGGCGTCCCCCCAGAACCCCGCGATGGCGCGGCCCACGAGGCGCTGGGCCACGTAGCCGAGCGGCCCGGCATAGAAGTCGCGCAGTTCCGTGACGTCGCTGCCCATGGAACGGCGCTCCCCATGCGACTTGCCGGCGGCTCGCCGGCGGGCCCGTCGAGGTTTTCTCGGCCCCCAGCCCGTGCTAGCCGACCTTGCCACGCGAGATTAGACCGATGCCGGCTGAAATTCACGCCTTCCGCTGCCTCGAGGACAATATCGGGGTTCTGATCCGGGATTCCGGCACGGGCGCCTGCGCGGCCATCGACGCCCCCGAGGAGGGCGCGGTCGTGAAGGCCCTGGAGGAGACCGGCTGGACGCTGACCGACATCCTGGTGACGCACCGGCACGCCGACCACGTCGACGGCATCGTCCCCCTGAAGAAGCGCTACGGCTGCCGGGTCGTCGTCCCCAAGAAGGCGGGCGAGGAGATCTGGGGCTTCGACGCGGTCGTGGCGGGTGGCGACACGGCCAAGGTGGGCGGCCTCGTCGCCCAGGTCTGGGACACGCCCGGCCATTGCCGCGACCACATCGCCTTCTGGTTCGCCAACGAGAAGGTCGTGTTCGCGGGCGACACCCTGTTCACGCTCGGCTGCGGCCGGGTCTCCGAATCCACCTACGGTGAGATGTGGGCCTCGCTCGGGAAGTTCGCGAAGCTGCCGGGCGAGACGAAGGTCTATTCGGGCCACGATTACGTGCTCTCGAACGCACGGTTCGCCCTTGCGGTGGAGCCCGGCAACGCCGCCCTGCAGGCGCGGGCCAAGGAGGCCGAGGCCGCAAAGGCCGAGGGCCGCTTCCTGATCCCGACCACGATCGCCGAGGAGCGCGCCACGAACCCGTTCCTGAGGGCCGGCGAGCCGGCCGTCGCGAAGGCGGTCGACCGCGACGGCGACGGGCCGGAGGCCGTGTTCAAGGCGCTCCGCGAGTGGAAGAACCGCTTCCGCTGATGGCCGCGGAGCTCGCCCCGGAGGACGTCATCGGGCTGCTCGGCCTCGTGCCGCATCCCGAGGGCGGACATTTCCGCGAGACCTTCCGGGACGAGCTGACGGTCGGCGGACGCGCGGCCTCGACCGCGATCTACTACCTCCTCCGCGCCGGCGAGGTGTCGGCCTGGCACCGGGTGGACGCGGCCGAGACCTGGCATTTCTACGCCGGCGCGCCGCTCGCGCTCCGCATCTCCGCAGACGGGGCCCGGCCCGAGGAGCACCGGCTCGGCCCCGACCTGGCGGCCGGCGAGCGGCCGCAGGCGACGGTGCCGGCCGGCCACTGGCAGGGCGCGGTCAGCCTCGGGAGCTGGACGCTGGTCGGCTGCACGGTCGCGCCCGCCTTCGACTTCGCCGGCTTCGAGATGGCGCCTCCGGGCTGGCAGCCGGTCCGCCCTCAGCCGCGCCCGGGCGGGGGTCTCGCGCCGTGAGCGACCGGGCCCTCGTCCTCGCGCTCGAGGCCAGGCTGGTAAACGCCTGGCCGGCCTTCGAGATCGAGCTCGCCGAGGGCTGGCTGCTGCGCTTCGCGGAGGGCTACTCGAAGCGGGCCAATTCCGCGACCGCGGTGATGCCGGGCGCCCGACTCGATCCCGCGCTGGTGGATGCCATGCTGGCGAGCTTCGACGAGCGGGCCATCGCGCCGTGCTTTCGGCTGGTCGGGATCGAGGACCCGGCTTGCGAGCAGGTGCTGGCGGACAAGGGCCTCGTTCCCTTCGACCCGTCGCTCGGCATGGTCGCGCCGCTCGACGACACCCTCGCTATCGACGACGCCGTGACGATCCGGCCGGCCGCGAAAACGGCCTGGATCGAAGGCGCCGCGGCCGCGCAGGCGGGCGAGCGGGCCAATGCCGACCTCCTCGGCCGCATCGTGCGCCGCATTCGCCACCCGGCCGCCTTCGCGACGCTCGTGCTGGACGGCGATCCGGCGGCCTGGGGATTGGCCGTGACGGAACGCGGCTTTGTCGGCCTGTACGACATCGTGGTGGCGCCCAACCTGCGGGGGCTCGGCCTCGGACGGAGGCTCGTGTCCTCCCTGATGGCCTGGGGCCGCGAGAACGGCGCGGAGCTCGCCTATCTGCAGATGCGCGAAACCAACGAGACGGCGGCCGCGCTGTACCGCTCCCTCGGCTTCACGGTCGCGTACCGCTACGCCCAGCGGGTGCGGCCGGAGCTGGTCAACGCGGCCACGTCCCAGGCGGCCATGGACGCGCCGCTCGGATGACGTGAGCCTCCGTCACCTCCGCCCGGGTAGCGTCGCCACCACGGCGCCGGCCGCGATGAGCCCGCAGGCAAGACCGAGCGACAGGCTCGGCTCGGCATAGCCGGCCGCGATCAGGATGGCGGTCGAGGCGACCGGGATGGCATAGGCACCGACGCCGAGCAGCCGGATGTCGCCCCGCTTCATGCCGACGTCCCACA
>JAQGJJ010000070.1 GCA_028290695.1 Enterovirga sp.
CGCGGACGAGTAGTTGAGCTCGTCGGTCAGATTGTACCCGTTCAGGGCGACCCGGATGTTGTTGATCTCATAAGAGATCAGCGCATCCAGCGAGAACGAGGCCGGGACGACCGTGATGTTGTCGCTCGCCGCGAAATATTCCGAGTTGTAGAAGACGCCACCGCCAATCAGAAGTTTGCCCGGAATGGCGAGATGGGGCGCGACGTTGTAGGTCGTGAAGATCGAGAAATTGTCCGGCGAGACGAACTGAACCCGGTGGCCGATGTTCGTCACAGTCGTGGAGGCGGTCACGCGGCTGTTCAACCAGGCATAGCCGAGCTGCACGTTCCAGTTCTCGGTGATGTTGCCGCTGGCGCCGAGCTCGTAGCCCTGCACCCGACGGCCCTCTCCCGCATCCAACGGCCCGACGAGCGCCAGGCCGGTCACCGGATCGATGTCGAAGGAGCCGGTCTTGTTGACCCTGAACAGGGAGCCCGTGAGGCCGAGCTTTCCGTCCAGGAGGTTCACCTTCGCGCCCACCTCGAAGAGTTCGCTGCGCTCCGGCGGCAGGATCGACGAGGGAAGCTCGATGCCCGTGGCGCTCGCGGCGTATTGCCCGGTCGGCGAGGTCGATTGGGCGTAGGTCATGTAGAAGGTCTGGTCCTTCGTCGGCTCGAGGATCAGGCTGATCTTGGGGCTGACGAAACCGTCGTCGTTTCGCACCGCCGTACCGAGCCCGCCCGCGAGCGCGCCCGCCGTGACGCTGCTGCGCGACTGGCTCGAGAACTCGTCGTACCGGATGCCACCGAGGATCGAGAGTTGCTCCACCAGCCAGACCCGGTCCTGGGCGAAGAAGCCCAGATCCGAGCTGTCCGCCAGGCGGCGGCCGGTCGGGTTGCGGATGAAGCCGTAATTCGTGGTGTTGGCGAAGACCGGCGTGCGCATCAGCTGGTTCGGCCGGGTGCCGACGACGGACAGGGAGGTGCGGTCGTCCTCCTGGTAGAAGTAGTTGATGCCGAAAACGGCCTCGTGCCGGAGCGGCCCAGTGTGGAACTTGGCGACGCCGGCGGTGACGTTCTCGACCCCCCATGCATTCTGCGTGAAGCTCGACCCGCCACCGGCGCTATAGGTCACGAACGGGTTCCCGCCGCCCAGGAAGCCCGTGATGCAGGCCGTCTGGCAGACGGGCGCGGTCGACGAGAAATCACGCGTGTAGAACGACAGCCGCGTGTCGCTGGTCAGGGTCAGCCAGTCGTTCACCTGCCACTTCATCAGCGAGGTGAGGAGGTCGGCATTGGCCTTGTCCTGGTCCGTCGCCCGCACGAAGGACGTCTGGCGCGAGAGGCCGAATTCGGTGGCCGGCAGCGCCCGCAGCGTCCCCGGGAGCTGGATGGTCGGAACGCCGTAATCGGGCGTGCGGTCGGTGTACTGGTGGAAGTAGTTGAGGTGCCACTGCGTGTCCGTCCCGAGGCCGAGACCGAGCGAAGCGGCGATGCCCCAGCGATCCGCCTTCACGTTGTCCCGGTCGGCGACGTCCTGCCGGTTGACCATCGCGTTCAGGCGGATCGCCGTCGTCTCGTCGATCTGACGGTTGACGTCGACGGTACCGCGCACGAGCGGGCCGAGCCCGAACGAGCCGTCGACCGCGACCGCGTTGCCGAGAAACGAGCGCTTCGAGACCTGGTTCACCGCACCGCCGACGGTTCCGACGCCGAACGCCTCGGAGGACGGCCCCTTCAGGACCTGCACGCTCTCCGTGTTGAAGCTGTCGCGCTGATAGACGCCGAAATCGCGCAGCCCGTCGATGAAGAGATCGTTCTTCGCCTGGAAGCCGCGGATCCGGAACTGGTCGCCGTTCAGGCCGCCGTTTCCTTCCCCGCTCGACACGGTGACGCCCGGCACGTTGCGGAGGGCCTGATCCAGCGTGGTGACGTTCTGCTGCTGCAGGATCTCGGCCGGGACGACATTCACCGTCTGCGGGACGTCCTGCACGGTTCCGGGAAACCGCGACAGCGTCGTCGGCGTCTGGTTCGTGTTGGACGGGGAGCCGCCCGCCGCTTCCACGCTGATCTGCGGCAGATCGGTTTCCGGCGCCGCCACGGTGGCCTGGGCCCAGGCGCCTGCCGGGAGAAACGCGCCCAGAGTGGCCGCGAGGCTCGCCCCCAGGGCAGCCTGCCCACCGTGATCGCGCAACGACAATTCGCTCATAACACCTTCGCCCCGAATTCGACCCGCGATCTCTAGGGCAGAGTCACGAGCATTCGCAAGGATTATATTCTAGAACCAAAACAAACTAGCTTCCTGTGTTGATTAGAAACGCTTCAAACACTTGGCTCCCCCGCAGGGACCGCAAACATTCGAGCTATTCTAATTCACATCAACTGGGTCAGAGCTTGACGGCCGCGCAGGCTGAACGCAGGAGCAAGCCGCCTTTGGCGGGCCGCAGCGCCCGGGACCCGTTGAGCTGCCGTCGCCCACGTCATGCAGTCGCAATCCGCGCCGTCCTCCTCCGAACGCATCTCCGCCCTCACCCTGCGGGCCATGAGTGCGGCGGATTGGGAGCGGATCATGCGGAGCGGGCCGCCGATCGTGGCGCTCTATGTCCGGTCGGCCGCCGAGCATGGCTTTCGCACCGCGCAGGTGACCTGGGGCCAGATGCTGCTCGACGGAAACGGGACGGCGCCTGATCCCGCGGCAGCCTTGCGCTGGTTCGCCAGAGCAGCCGCGGCCGGCAGTCCGGAGGGCATCAACATGGTGGGACGGTGCCACGAGCTCGGCTGGGGCGTACCGGTCGACCATGCGGAGGCGGCGGCCTGGTACCGGAAGGCCGCGGCCAGAGGTTCGGATTGGGGGGCATACAACCTCGGCTGCATGCTGCTGTACGGCGAGGGGCTCGACCGTGACATGACTGCGTGCCTCCTCTGGTTCCGGCGTGCGGCCGGTCTCGGCAACCCGAAGGCGATGGGCATGCTGGGCCGCGCATCCGAGGAGGGCTGGGGCGGTACCTCGCCGGATCCCGCCGGCGCGCGCGACTGGTACAGGTGCGGCGCGCAGGCTGGCGATTGCTGGGCGGCGTTCAACCTGGGCTCGTCCCTTGTGGCCGACGGCGCGGGGCTCGAAGACGCGGCAGGCTGGTTCCGCCGCTCCCTCGATCTCGGAACGCCGAACTTCTTCGCGGTGGCTTCGGAAGAGCTGCTCGCCCGATCCGAGCCGGAGTTGCGCGCCATCGGCCGGGACGCGCTGCGCCGATCTCCGGCCGCCGGAGCTGGCCGCGACGCGCCCGCCTCTCGCGCCTCCCGCGTCGGCCTGCTTCTTCGCCGGCTCGGGAAACGCTGACCCGGTGCCCGGGCGGGCGGACCAAGGACGCTTGCTCGAAGGTGCGTTTTCCGGTTCCCTGCGGCGCTGTCGCAAGCGCGGAAGATGCTGGGAGGCGTCAGATGAGCGGCCGGGTGCTTCGGATTCTGCCACTCCTTCTCGGGTGCGCCGTCCCGGCGCTCGCCCAGGAGGCGCCGCAGCGGATCGGCAAGCTGCCGTGCGCGGACATCTCCGCCGGAGCCATGCAGGGCGCCGCGCCGTTCGGGATCCCGCTCGCGCAATGGAGCGACCCGCTCCTCGACCTCCTGAAGCTTCGGGCAGCCGAATGCGCCGCCTCGGCCCGGCGCGCTGCCGAGAGGGCCGACGAGAACCGCCAGGCGGACAACAAGGCCCGTGACGAACGCCTGCGTGCGGCCGAGGACAGGGTGCGGGCCGCGCGGGCCGCCGCCGACAAGGCCGAAGCCGATCTCGCGGCCGCCCGAGAGGCGATCCGGAAAGTTTCGGCCGGCGGCGACGAACGCAGAAGGGCCGAGGCCGCCCGTCTCGCGTCCGAGGAGGAGGCGTTGTCGAAGTTGCATGCCTCGTTCCGGGACCGGGCACAGGCCGAACGCCAGGTTGCGGCCGCCCGGGTCGCCGAGCTGAAGGCCCGAGAGGCCGAGGCCGCTGCGCGCCGGCAGGAGGCGGAGCGGCTTGCCGCCCTCGCCCGCGAGGCGGAAGCGAAGGCCCGCACGGAGGCGGAGGCCGCCCGGAGAGCGACCGAGCTCCCGCCCGCGCAGCGCGATGCCATCGAGGCCCGCAAACGCATCGAGGCCCGCCTCGAACTGCTGGAGCGCCAGGCCCGCGGCGGCAGCCGGCCGGTGCCGGCCACCGGACGCCCGTGAGCCGGGGGCGTCCGGATCGGGGTGGAGCGGCGCGACACCCGAATCCGGCCTCGCCGGGCGCACGGGACAGGAACAGCTGATCCGACATCCCGGTCGCGAGCCCGCCCGATCGAGCCCTGTGCGCGGCTCGCATGCCCGAATGCCGAGCCGGCTCCCCTTCGAGGGAAAATGCCGCTACGGAGCTCAGGTGACCACCGATTTCACGCTCGACCCACGCCTGGCCGCCGACACTCTCGCGGTCGGCGACCTCGCGCTGTGCTCGGTCCTGCTGATGGACGACGCACGCTTTCCCTGGCTCATCCTGGTGCCGAGGCGAGACGGCGCCACCGAGATCACGGATCTGTCCGCGGCCGATTCGGCGACCCTCATGGAGGAGATCCGCATCGCCACCGGCGTCATGCTGGCGCTCGCCAAGCCGGACAAGGTGAATGTCGGGGCGCTCGGCAACGTCGTGGCGCAGCTTCACATCCACGTCGTGGGCCGCTACCGCTCCGACCCGGCCTGGCCGGGGCCCGTCTGGGGTTCCGGCTCCCGCATCCCCTACCCTGCCCATGCCGCGGCATCGCTCGCGGAGCGGGCTGCTTCCCTCTTCACCGAGGCATGACGGAGATCTCGTGAGCGTCGATCGATCGAGCCTCGGCTTCATGCAGAACGCCGTCCAGCGGGCCGGCGTGGAAACCGACCCGGACGCCCTGCTGCGGGACGCCGAGGCCGAAGGCGGCCTGCGGGTGGTCGTCGCCGGCGAGCAGGCGATCCTGCGGGAGGAGAACGGCCGCCTCACCGCCCTCCATTCCGGAAACGGGGCGGGGTTCGGACCGGTGCTCGAGCGGGTGGTTCTCGGTCGCCTCGACGGCAGGCCGGTTCTGGCCGCGTCCTACGACCCGGACGCCGCGACGGCCCCGGGCGTGCAGGCCTCCGACCTCCGCTCCATTGCGATCCAGGGTCTCGTCGCGCCGGCGGAACTCGGCATGCTCGCGCAGGCGAAGTCGCTTCTCGGCTGGCACGCGCGCCACCGCTTCTGCGCCCATTGCGGCTCCCCGACGGCCTCCGCCTCGGCCGGGCTGAGGCGCGACTGCCCGGCCTGCAAGACGCAGCACTTTCCCCGCACGGATCCGGTCTCGATCATGCTCGTGGCGCGCGGCGAGTTCTGCCTGCTCGGCCGGCAGGCGCGCTTCGTGCCGAACTCCTATTCCTGCCTCGCGGGCTTCATTTCGCCCGGCGAAACCATCGAGGACGCCGTGCGGCGCGAGGTGCTGGAGGAGGCCGGCATCCGGGTCGGCCAGGTTCGCTACGTCGCCTCGCAGCCCTGGCCCTTTCCGTCGTCGCTGATGATCGGCTGCATCTGCGAAGCGACCAGCCAGGACATCACCATCGACCGCGACGAGCTCGAGGATGCGCGCTGGTTCTCACGCGACGAGGTCGCCCTCATGCTGGAGCGGCGCCACCCGGACGGGCTGATCACGCCCCCCCCGATGGCGATCGCGAACCACCTGATGCGGGCCTGGCTCAACGGCCCGGCCCGCATCGAAGAGTAGGCTTCCTCAGCGCGGCGGCGGCGCGCTCATCTGTTCCGATTGCGCCGCGACGTCCGGTCGAGCCGGGCCGAGCTTCGGTTCGCCCCCGAACGGCAATTGCGCCGTGTCGCGGCCGAGTTCCTCGACCACCGTTCCGGTGCGGAACGATCAGAGGGGGAGGACCCTGCAGATCGATGCGGGACCGAACGGGTCGAGGCGTCAGCCGCGCAGAAAGGCCGCGAGATCCGCGGCGATCGCCTTCGGCTCCTCGTGCAGCACCCAGTGCGTCGCATCCTCGAACCAGGTGATGCGGCCGTCGTCGCACAGGGCCAGGCTTTCATCCGCGAGGCCCTCCCCCAGCGCCGCGTCGCGCTTGCCCCAGAAGATGCGGGTCGGCGGCCGAACGCGCCCGGCAGGCTTCGGAGGCCGCCGGATCAAGGCGCGGTACCAGTTCAGCATGCCGGTGAGCGCGCCCGGCTGCTTCCAGGCCTCGCGGTAGATCGCGAGATCCTCGTCCGTGAAGGCGCCGGGCCAGCTCGTTCTGCGGAGCGCCTGGCGAAGCGCCAGGAAGCCGCGGGCCGCCAGCAGGCGCTCGGGCAGCGCGGGAATCTGGAACACGGCCACGTAGTAGCTGCGCAGGAGCTGGACCGGATGGCTGCGGATGTAGCGCCAAAGCACGTCCGGATGCGGGGCGTTGATGACCGCGAGGCGCTCGACCCGCTCCGGATGCTGGGCCGCCACCCACCACGCGACGATGCCGCCCCAGTCGTGACCGACGAGGCGGAAGCGCTCGGCCCCGCAGGCGGATGCGAGCGCCAGAACGTCGGCGCCGAGGCGGGCCAGCCGGTACGCGTCGAGTCCCTCGGGCTTGTCGCTGCGGCCATAGCCGCGCTGGTCCGGCACGACGACCCGAAACCCCGCCTGCGCGAGGGGGCCGATCTGATGGCGCCACCCGTACGAGAACTCGGGGAAGCCGTGCAGGAGGATGAGGAGCGGACCGTCGGCGGGCCCGGCCTCGATCACGTAGAGGCGGATACCGTCGATCTCGAGGAACCGCTCCGAGAGCATCAGCCGGGATCGCCGAAGCTCAACCGGAACGGATGGGACGGATACACGCCGAGGATGCGGAACTCCTTCGAAAAGAAGCCGAGCTCCTCGATGGCTCGCGCCAGCCGGGGTTCCTCCGGGTGGCCGTCCACCTCCGCGTAGAACTGCGTGGCCGTGAACTGGCCCTCGACCATGTAGGATTCGAGCTTCGTCATGTTGACGCCGTTGGTCGCGAAGCCACCGAGTGCCTTGTACAGAGCCGCCGGCAGGTTGCGGACGCGGAACACGAAGCTGGTCACGGTCGGACCGTTCCCGGCAGGGGCCCAGCGCGGCTCCTTGGACAAGATGATGAAGCGGGTCGTGTTCGAGACCTCGTCCTCCACGTCCTCGGCCAGGATGTCGAGCCCGTACAGGCCCGCCGCCATGCGGGGCGAGAGTGAGGCTCGGCTGCGGTCACCGGCCTCAGCGACCTCGCGCGCGGAGCCGGCCGTATCGCCCGCCACCACGGCCTTCAGGCCGAGGCGGCGGATGATCTTCCGGCACTGGCCGAGCGCATGGATGTGGCTATGGACGCTGCGGATCTCCTCGATCGCAACGCCCGGCAGCGCCATGAGTTGAAAGTGGATCGGCAGGAAATGCTCGCCGACGATGTGCAAGCCCGATGTGGGCAGGAGATGGTGGATATCGGCGACGCGGCCGGCGATCGAGTTCTCGATCGGGATCATCCCGAGTTCGGCCTCGCCGTCCAGCACCGCCGCGAAGGCGTCCTCAAAGGTCGCGCACGGCAGCGGGGTCAGGTCGGGGCAGGCTTCGGAGCAGGCCGTGTGCGAGTTCGCGCCCGGTTCGCCCTGAAAGGAGATCTTCGCCGTCACGCTCGCATCCTGCCGATCATGATCGAGCGCGCCCGCTCGAGATGGTGCGGGTTGTCCACGCCGAAGGGCTGGTCGGCCGTGATCGCGACGTCGATCCGCATGCCGGCTTCGAGAGCCCTGAGCTGCTCCAGCTTCTCGCGCTCTTCCAGCCGGGACGGCGGAAGGGCCACGAACCGCGCCAAGGCCGCGCGACGGTAGGCGTAGATGCCCACGTGATGGAGCAGCGTCCCGTCGCCCGAGGGGACGGTGGCGCGGCTGAAATACAATGCGCGAAGCCGACCCGGAGCGATCTCCGTCCCGACCACCTTCACGACATCCGGATGGGTCCGCTCCGCTTCGTCGGTGATCGCAAAGGCCAGGGTCGCGATATCCACCGCGGGATCCTCGAGCGGAGCCACGACGGCCGCGATGCTGGCGGGATCGATCGTCGGGAAGTCGCCCTGGACGTTGACCACCACGTCGTGGCGGCCCTCCGGGTCCAGGATGCCGGCCGCCTCCGCGATCCGGTCCGAGCCGGATTGGTGGTCGGCTCGCGTCCGGACCGTACGGCCGCCCGCTCGGGATACCGCCGCCTCGATCTCCGGCGCGTCCGTCGCGACCGCGACGGGTCCGATGCCGGCCTCGACGGCCCGGCGCCAGACCTGGACGATCATCGGCTCCCCGGCGATGTCGGCAAGCGGCTTGCCGGGAAGGCGGGTCGCCTGCATGCGGGCCGGGATGAGGACGAGCGGGGTCGACACGAACGGGACACGACTGCCACGAGGGAGAGCCCGGCGGCTCTAACAGCCGCTCCCCGCCTTGTCACCCGACGGTCGCCCAGGCCGGGAACCCTCCGGAGCCCCTCGGGTTTCCAGCGTGCCGCCACGCCGGGGCGGTGCTCGGGAGACCGGGGCCCGTGCGACGACGCGGGCCGCGGGGCACCCGTTGTCAATCCGGCGGAAATGCGGCTAAGCAGCCAGAAGCGGACGGGCGGCCGGCCCATGAGCCGGCGGGCGCAGACGGGAACGAAGCATGGCATCGGTGGGAGGCGCCCATGGCGCCGGCGGGAAGGATCCGCTGCTCGGCAACAAGATCGCAGGCGCCGTCCTCGGCGCGATGCTGATCGCGATGGCCCTGAACATCGGGTCGGGGATCATCTACACGCCCAAGAAGCCGGTCGTTCCTGGCTACGATCTGCCGGCTCCAGAAGCGAACGCATCCGCGGGCGCCAGTGATCAGCAGGCCCAGGCGGACCCTCTGCCGGTGCGGCTCGCCAGCGCCGACGCGGCCAAGGGCCAGAGCGCGGCCAAGAAGTGCCTCGCCTGTCACGTCTTCGAAAAGGGCGGCCCGAACAAGATCGGTCCCGACCTCTACGGGATCGTCGGGCGCCACAAGGGCGGACACGAGGGATTCGCCTACTCCGCCGCCATGAAGGCAAAGGGCGGAGAGTGGACCTTCGACGACCTGGACCAGTTCCTGGCCAATCCGAAGGGTTACGTCCCGGGCACCATCATGGCGTTCGCCGGGATTTCCAATCCGAAGGAGCGGGCCGACGTCGTGAAGTACCTTCAGACGCTCTCCGACTCGCCCGTGCCGCTGCCGCAGCCGGCCGCGGCGGAGGCGCCGGCCGCACCTGCCGGCGCGCCGGGCCCCTCCCAGAGCCAGCAGCCGGCGTCGCCGCCGATGCCAGGCCAGCGTGCGGAGCCCGGACCGGCCCCGCTTCAGGCGCAGCCGCAACCGGCGACCACGCAGACGCAGCCTCAGGCCCAGCAGCCCGGCCCGACCCGGCCCGCCGATCCGGCCCAGACGGCGCCGCCCGCCGAACCGAAGCAGTAGGCCCGAGGCGCCGCCGATCCGGGCGGCTTCGAACGCAAAGCCGACACATTCCCCTGGCCGGTTCGGACGCGATGACACAATCGATCCGACCGGCCCGCGGCCTGCACCGCCGTACTCTCATCTCCACGGCGGGAGCGGCCCTCGCCGCAGCCCCACTCACCGGTTGGCCGAACCGCCCGGCGTCGGCCGACGAACGCGTCTGGCGCCACGCCCTGTCGCTGATGGGCACGCCGCGCTATCCGGCCGGCTTCCCGCATTTCGATCATGTGCGGCCCGACGCCCCGAAGGGCGGCCTGCTGCGCCTCGGCGTCCAGGGCACGTTCGACAACTTCAATCTGTTCGTCGCCGGCGTGAAGGGCGAGCTCGAGAACGGTATCGGCCTGCACCTTCACGACACGCTGATGAGCGCCTCGGAGGACGAGGTCGCAACAGCGTACGGCCTGATCGCCGAGGCGGCGACCTATCCGGAGGACCGGGGCTCGGTGACCTACCGGCTCAACCCGGCCGCCAGGTTTCAGGACGGCAGCCCCATCACGGTCGCGGACGTAAAGTTCAGCTTCGACACGCTGAAGGCGACGAGCCCGACCTACGGCTTCTATTACCATAACGTGGTCTCGGCCGAGGAAACGGCGCCGGGCGAGATCACCTTCACCTTCTCCCAGAAGGGCAATCGCGAGTTGCCCCAGATCGTCGGGGAACTACCGGTCCTGTCGCGCGCCTGGTGGACGGGCCGGCGTCCCGACGGAACCGGCCGCAAGCCGGACGAGACGACGCTCGAGCCCCCGCTCGGCTCCGGCCCCTATCGGCTGAAGAGCTTCGATACAGGCCGCTATGCAACCTACGAGTTGGTGCCCGATTACTGGGCCCGCGACCTCAACGTGAACCGCGGCCGGAACAACCTGGGGCAGATCCGCTACGAATATTTTCGCGATTCCACGGTCCTGCTCGAAGGCTTCAAGGGCGACGGCTACGATTACCGGACCGAGAACAGCGCCCGGAGCTGGAGCACCGGCTACAAGATCCCGGCGGTCGACGAGGGGCGCGTGGTGCTGGAGGAGTTCCCGATTCGCGCAACCGGGATCATGCAGGCCTTCGTGCTCAACCTGCGGCGGCCCAGATTCGCAGACGCCCGGGTGCGCCGGGCCTTCAATCTCGCCTTCGATTTCGAGGACACCAATCGCACGCTGTTCTATGGCCTGTACGACCGCGTGAACTCCTACTTCTTCGGCACCGAGCTCGCCTCCTCGGGGCTTCCCGAGGGGCTCGAGCGCGAGGTCCTCGAATCCGTTCGGGACAAGATCCCCGCCCGGGTGTTCACGACGCCCTACGGCAACCCGGTCAACGGCTCGTCGGAAGCGGTGCGGGCCAACCTGCGCGAGGCTGTGCGCCTCCTGGCCGAGGCCGGGTGGGAGCTGAAGGGGCGCCAGCTCGTCCAGAAAACGAGCGGTGAACCCTTCCGGGTCGAGTTCCTCGGCTACGACCAGAGCACCGAGCGCTTCGTGCTGCCCTACAAGGCCGCCCTCGAGCGCATCGGCATGAGCGTCGAACTGCGCATCGTCGATGCGGCCCAGTATCAGAACCGGCTCCGCTCCTTCGACTTCGACGTCACCACCTCGGTCTGGCCGGAGACGCTGTCCCCGGGCAACGAGCAGCGCGAGTATTGGGGCTCGGCGGCGGCCGACCGGCCGGGCTCGCGCAACCTCGCCGGGATCAAGGATGCCGGCATCGACGCGCTCATCGACCGGATCGTCTACGCCCAGGACAGGCCCGAACTGGTGGCCGCGACACGCGCCCTCGATCGCGTGCTTCTGGCGCAGGATTTCGTCGTGCCGCAATGGTCCTCCCGCGTCACCCGCACGGCGCGCTGGAACCGCTTCGGCCGCCCCGCACGGCTGCCCGAATACGGCAGCCCCGGCTTTCCGACCGTGTGGTGGTACGACGAGGCGCTCGCGGCCAAGACCGGAGCAGCGCGATGAGGAGCGAGACCGCGCTCCTGGGACGGCAGACGCGCCGCGCCGTTCTGGCCGGCGGGGGCGCGCTCGGCGTGGCGGCGGTGCTCCGCCCGGCGCCCGGCGCGGCACAAGCGCTCGAGAGCCACGGGCTGTCCATCTTCGGCGACCTGAAGCATCCGGCCGACTTCCGTCATTTCGACTACGTGCGGCCGGACGCGCCGAAGGGCGGCACCTTCTCGCACCAGATCTCGTCCACGGGCGGCAACCAGAACTTCGACACCTTCAACACCCTGAACATCTACGTTCTGAAGGGAGACGGCGCCGCCGGCATGGGCCTTGTGACGGACAGCCTGATGGTGCGTGGCCTCGACGAGCCCGATGCCGTGTACGGCCTCGTCGCCCGCTCGGTCCGCAGGAGCCCGGACGGTCTCACCTACACCTTCTCGCTCAGGCCCGAGGCGCGCTTCCACGACGGCTCGCGCCTGGCCGCCCGCGACGTCGCCTTCACGTTCCGGCTGCTCAAGGAGAAGGGGCATCCGCGCATCGCCCAGACGCTGCGATTCATGAACGAGGCTGTCGCGGAGAACGACGAGACGCTGCGCGTGACGTTCGCCAAGGAGCGTTCGCGCGACCTGCCGCTCGTGGTGGCCGGCCTTCCCATCCTGTCCGAAGCCTATTGGCGCGGGCGGGATTTCGAGGCCGCCACGCTCGAGCCGCCGCTCGGCTCGGGTCCCTACCGGGTCGCCCGCTTCGAGGTCGGGCGCTTCATCGCCTTCGAGCGGGTGAAGGATTACTGGGCAGCCGCCCTCCCGGTCGTGGTCGGGCAGAGCAATTTCGACGAGATTCGCTACGAGTATTTTCGCGACAGGCAGGTGGCGTTCGAGGCCTTCAAGGCCGGTGTCTTCACCTTCCGGGAGGAGTTCACGGCGCGCCTGTGGGCGACCGGCTACGACTTCCCGGCGGTGGCGGAGGGCAAGGTGAGGCGCGAAACGCTGCCCGACCGGACCCCGTCCGGCATGCAGGGATGGTTCTTCAACGGCCGCCGGGACAAGTTCAAGGACGCGCGGATCCGCGAGGCAATCGGGCTCGCCTTCGATTTCGAGTGGACGAACCAGACCGTCATGTACGGGGCCTACACCCGGACGGCATCCTTCTTCGAGAATTCGGAGCTGAAGGCGACCGGCATGCCCTCCCCGGAGGAAGTGGCGCTGCTCGAGCCGTTCCGCGGCCGGGTGCCGGACGAGGTGTTCGGGGAGCCGTATTCGCCGCCGCGGCACGACGGCTCGGGCCAGGACCGGACGGCGCTGAGGCGCGCCAACGATCTCCTGCGGGAGGCCGGGTGCAGGCGCGAGGGCAGCCAGCTCAAGCTCGCCTCGGGCGAGCCGTTCACGCTCGAATTCCTGGATTTCCAGCCGAGCCTGCAGCCCCATACGCAGCCCTTCGTCCGCAATCTGGGGCTTCTCGGCATCGCGGCGACGATCCGCATCGTGGACGCAGCCCAGTACCAGCGCCGGACGGAAGAATTCGATTTCGACGTGGTCACGCAGCGCTATTCAAACTCCTCCACGCCGGGCGAAGGCCTGCGCCAGGTGTTCGGGTCGCTTGCCGCGGCAACCAAGGGCTCGCAGAATCTCGCCGGGATCGCCGACCCGGTCGTCGATTCGCTGCTCGAGACGATCGTACAGGCCGAAACCCGCCCGGCCCTCGTGGCCGCGGTGCGGGCGCTCGACCGCGTGCTGCGGGCCGGCCGCTACTGGGTGCCGATGTGGTATCGCGGCAGCCGCCCGGTCGCCTATTGGGACATGTACGGCCACCCCGCCCAGCCGCCCGCCTACGGGCTCGGCGCGCCGGACACGTGGTGGTACGAACCGGACAAGGCGAAGCGGATCGGCCGGACGTGACCTGCGGCAGGGACAAGGGCTGCCGCAGAGGCTAGGCTCCACGCAGCCATGGCCTCCTATATCGCCCGCCGCATCCTTCTCATGATCCCCACCATCCTCGGGATCATGCTGATCTCCTTTGCGATCGTGCAATTCGCGCCGGGTGGGCCGATCGAGCGCATCCTCGCGCAGCTGCAGGGAACCGATGTCGGTGCGACCGGGCGCTTCTCGGGAAGCGGCGGGGATCTCGGCGCGCCCGTGGCGCGGCCCCAGCCCGGAGCCGGCGAGGCGACCTCCCGATACCGCGGCGCGCAGGGGCTGGACCCGGCCTTCATCAGCCGACTCGAGCAGCAATTCGGCTTCGACAAGCCGCCGCACGAGCGCTTCCTGAAGATGATCTTCGACTACGCGCGCTTCGATTTCGGCAAGAGCTTCTTCCGGGACGTGCCCGTGGTTCAGCTGATCGGCGAGAAGCTGCCGGTCTCGATCACGCTCGGGCTCTGGATGACGCTCCTGTCCTACGCGATCTCGATCCCGCTCGGCATCCGCAAGGCCGTGCGGGACGGCAAGCCGTTCGACGTGTGGACCTCGGCCGTCGTGATCCTCGGCTACGCGATCCCGGGATTCCTGTTCGCGATCCTGCTCATCGTCCTCTTCGCCGGGGGCTCGTTCTGGCAGGTCTTCCCGCTGCGCGGGCTCACGAGCGAGAACTGGAGCCAGCTCACGGCCGGCCAGAAGGTGCTCGACTACCTGTGGCACATCGCCCTGCCGATCACAGCGATGGCGCTCGGCTCCTTCGCGACCTCGACGCTGCTGACCAAGAACTCGTTCCTCGACGAGATCCGGAAACAATACGTGCTCACCGCCCGCATGAAGGGGCTGCCGGAGCGTCGCGTCCTCTACGGCCATGTGTTCCGCAACGCCATGTTGATCGTGGTGGCCGGCTTCCCCGGCGCGTTCATCGGGTCGTTCTTCGCCGGATCGCTGCTGATCGAGACCATCTTCTCGCTCGACGGGCTCGGCCTGCTCTCGTTCGAGTCGATCGTGAACCGCGACTACCCCGTGGTCTTCGCGAGCCTGTTCATCTTCTCGCTGCTCGGCCTCGTCGTGAACCTCGTCTCCGATCTCACCTATGTCTGGATCGATCCCCGGATCGATTTCGAGACCCGGGAGGCATGAGCGTGAGCGAGGCAGCCGCTGCGCCGGAACTCGACCGGATCCCAATCGCCTCGCCGGCGAACTCGCCCGTCGCGCCGCCGCTCCCCCGCGACGGTTTCGTCCGGCTGTCGCCGCTGAACCGCCGCCGCTGGCGGAACTTCGTCGCCAACCGGCGCGGCTACTGGTCGCTGTGGATCTTCCTTCTGCTGTTCGGCGCCAGCCTGTTCGCGGAGTTCATCGCCAACGACCGACCGATCATGGTGAGCTACAAGGGCGAGACCCTGTATCCGGTCTTCGTCGATTATCCGGAGGAGAAATTCGGCGGCTTCCTGGCGGTCACGGATTACCGCGACCCGGTGATCCGCAAGGAGATCGCGGAGAACGGGTGGGCAATCTGGCCGCCGATCCGCTTCTCCTATTCGACCCACAACCTCGACCTGCCCGTTCCGGCCCCCTCCCCGCCCACCTGGCGGCTGACGGATGCGCAATGCCGACCCGCCGCCGAGAAGGCCGGCTCCGCTCCCGAGCCGGGCCGCGCCTGCGCGGCGATCGAGCGGAACTGGCTCGGCACGGACGACCAGGGACGGGACGTCGTGGCGCGCCTCATCTACGGGGTCCGGCTCTCCATCCTGTTCGGGCTCGTTCTCGCGACCATCTCGTCGCTGATCGGGATCGCGGTCGGGGCCGTGCAGGGCTATTTCGGCGGCTGGACCGACCTCCTGATGCAGCGCTTCATCGAGATCTGGACCTCGCTGCCGTCGCTCTACCTCCTGATCATCATCTCCTCGATCATCACGCCGAGCTTTCTGATTCTGCTCGGCATCCTGCTGCTGTTCGAGTGGGTGTCGCTGGTGGGCGTGGTGCGGGCCGAGTTCCTGCGTGGCCGCAACTTCGAGTACGTCCGGGCCGCACGCGCGCTCGGACTCTCCAACGGCACCATCATGGTCCGTCACCTCCTGCCCAACGCCATGGTGGCGACGCTGACCTTTCTGCCGTTCAACCTGAACGGCTCGATCGCGACCCTGACCTCCCTCGATTATCTCGGCTTCGGCCTCCCGCCGGGCTCGCCGTCGCTCGGCGAGCTCCTGGCGCAGGGCAAGGCCAACCTGCAGGCGCCGTGGCTGGGTCTCACCGGCTTCGTCGTGATCGCGCTCGTGCTCTCGCTGCTGATCTTCATCGGCGAGGCGGTCCGAGACGCGTTCGACCCGCGCAAGACGCTGGGGTAGGGTGTCACCGTCCGACAGGCGGCGCGAACGTCCGATGCGATCCCCGGACAGATGCGTTGCGCTGAGGTCGTCTCGTGGGGAGCGGGCATGAACGACATCGTCCGAAAAGTAGTCCCAGTCGCAGAGTTGCCGAAAGAGTTGCGGAGCGACTTCGATCCGACTGCTTCGGTCGAGATCACAGGCCCCAGTACGGGCCGGAAGCGGCGCTCAATTTTTGAGATCCTGGAGGATGCGGCGCGCCTGAGAAAATCGGGCGCGATCAAGCCGGTCACGTCCGAGGAAGCCGTTCGCCGCATTCGTGCGCTACGGGACGAGTAGACCTGGTGCGCCAAG
>JAQGJJ010000084.1 GCA_028290695.1 Enterovirga sp.
GGCGGAGGGAGGGGGATTCGAACCCCCGAGACGGTTTCCCGCCTACACACTTTCCAGGCGTGCGCCTTCAACCACTCGGCCACCCCTCCAGCCGCCGTTCGGCCCCAAATACCCGGTCGGGCTATCAGCCCAGATGTCCCGGTGTTCGGTCGCCGTCATCGTCGGTCGGGGTCCTCTACCGTCGCTCCGCCCGGGGCGCAACCAGCGTCACGAGCGGATACGTCAGATGCCTCCCCGAACAGGGCCCAGCAGGCTCGGCGTCACGCTTCCCGTGGGCCGCTTAGTACGCCATGCGCCCGAGAAGGCGGGTGCAGGTCAGCATGAGGATCCGCAGGTCGAGAAGAAGCGACCAGTTGTTGACGTACCACACGTCATGATCCACGCGGGCCGCCATCATCGCCACGAGCGGGGTCTCCCCCCGATGCCCGCTCACCTGGGCCCAGCCCGTCAGACCCGGCTTCACGTGATGCCGGAAGGCATAGTTCTCGATGACGGAGTCATAGAAGCTATCGTGCGCAACGGCGTGCGGCCGCGGCCCGACCACGGACATCTCGCCCCGCAGCACATTCCAGAGCTGGGGCAGTTCGTCGATGCTCGTCCGCCTCAGCCATGCTCCCACCCGCGTGACGCGGGGATCGTGCCGCTGGGCCTGCGCAACGCCATCCCCGTCTTCCATGCAGGTCATCGTCCGCAGCTTGAGGATCTTGAAGCTGCGACCGTTGAACCCGCGACGGCTTTGGCGAAACAGCGCGGGTCCCGGAGACTCGAGCCGAATGGCCGCCATGGCAAGCACCAGGAGCGGAGCGGCGGCCAACAGGGCGGCGCTTGCCACAACGAGGTCGAGCGCACGCTTCAGCCCGAGTTCGCCTGCGCCGAGGGGGCCGCGGGTCAGATCGATCAAGGCGAAGCGGGCCGCGGCCCGGCTCGGCTGCAGCGCGATGCGCGACAGCGTCGCGTCCGGGAGAAGGCGGATCGGTAGGGGGAGAGGCCGCAAGGCCTCCATAACAGCCTCGATCTTCGGCAGATCGACCGTGGACATCAGTAAGATGATCTCCTCGACGCAGTCCTGACGGGTCGAGGCGATCACCTTTCGCAGAGCCTCCGCGCGCTCGGCGGGCTCAACCGGGAGGAACACGCGCTCCGTGACTTCGATCCCGGCGTAATTCAAGGCGGCGATCTGTCCCGACGCCTCAGGCCACGGCACCGAGCTGAGTACGATGCCCCGCTTGCGTCGGATCGCTCCGTGGGCATGCGCGCGCTTCAGGGCGAAGCGCCAGACCAGCCTGTGACCCACGACAACCGACAAGCCGAGGGCGGCGAACACGAGCAGGGCGCCCCGTGAGAGCTCCGCACTCGTCTTAAGGAGAAATAGGAGTGCGAGCGTCAGCCCGAGCGAGATCGACCAGGCTAGAATTGCCGACCTGATTTGCTTTTCGATCGTCAGAATGTTGCGAGGATCGTAGAGGCCCCAGATCCGCATCAGGGCCGTAAAGAACAATGCCAACATGACGGAAACGGCCATGTAGGCGCCACGATCAACTTCGCTATCGGTGAGTAAACAATACAAAATACGCGAGACAAAACCAGAGGAAACGACCGCGGATGCGTCTATGGCCAGGGCTGCGACGCTGACAAAGCTCGGTAGAACCGGCGACGCGACCGAGGCGGATCGACGCGACAGGTACTCACTCGATACATGAGACATGCCAACCTGCGACGTTGTGCCTCTGACAGTTTTTTACCGCTTCTTAGAAGTTTGGCAAGAGATATTTTGCGTTGCACCATCTCGCTCCTGAAACACAGTTGACGGCACCCGTAAGCTGCCGGCTCGTCTCAGGAAGGGGCGCGCCTTCGCCAGGATCCGTGCTAGCTCCGCTGCCGCTCGCCTTCTCGGGAGGCCGAGCTTCCGCGCGCGAGGGGGGATCCATGAAGCGGTTTGATGCGCAGACTTACGCATCCGAGCATTTCGATTGGGCGGTGTCGGGAAAGACCGCGACCGTGACGCTGAACCGGCCCGAGCGCAAAAACCCGCTCACCTTCGAGTCCTATGGCGAGCTTCGCGATCTCTTCCGTGATCTGATCTATGCGCCTGATATCAAGGCCGTGGTGATCGCCGGAGCGGGCGGCAACTTCTGCTCGGGCGGGGACGTCCATGAGATCATCGGCCCGCTCGTGCGCATGAAGGAGGCCGGCGACATGGGCGGCCTGCTGGCCTTCACCCGCATGACCGGGGATCTCGTCAAAGCGATGCGGCATTGCCCGCAACCCATTATCGCCGCGCTGGACGGGATCTGCGCCGGGGCTGGCGCCATCCTCGCCATGGCGTCCGATCTGCGCATCGCGACACCGCGGACCAGAACTGCGTTCCTGTTCGTGCGGGTCGGGTTGGCCGGCGCGGACATGGGAGCCTGCGCGATGCTGCCCAGGATCATCGGGCAGGGAAGAGCAGCGGAGCTTCTCTTCACGGGTCGGGCGATGACCGCGGAGGAGGGCGAGCGCTGGGGCTTTCACAACCGGATCGTCGCGCCCGAAGCCGTCCTGGCCGAGGCTCAGGCCCTCGCGACGCAACTCGCGGCTGGCCCGACGTTCGCCCACGGCATCACCAAGACCTGCCTGCACCAGGAATGGGACATGGGTATCGACGCTGCGATCGAGGCAGAAGCACAGGCGCAGGCGATCTGCATGCAGACCGGGGATTTCGGACGCGCATATCGGGCCTTTGTGTCAAAAGGCTCCCCCGTTTTCGAGGGCAATTGATGCAGCCGATCTATCTCACCTATCTGAATGCGCTCGACGTGGAGGCGCTTGCGCTCACCGACGACGAGATCATCGCAGCGGTCGAGGCCGGGCTCGCTGCCCAGGGCCGCGGCGAAACCGTGATCGAGCCCCGCATGCATCTCGAGCCGGGCGCCGCAAACGGGCACTTCAATGTTCTTCGTGGCGCTTTCCGACCGCCGGTAAACTATGCCGGCGTGAAGGTGATCGGCGACTTCGTCGACAATTATAAGCAGGGGCTCCCGTCCGAGATGGGTCTGCTTCTCCTCATGGATCCGGCCAACGGCGTGCCGAAGGCCATCATCGACGGCTCCCATCTCACCGACATGCGAACCGGGGCGCTGACCGCGGTCGGCGCGAAGTACCTGGCCCGCAAGGGGTCGAAGGTGCTGGGTCACATCGGGGCGCGCGGGACGGCCTACTGGAACGTGCGCCTGCTCGACCGGCTGTTCGATTTCGACGAGATCCGGGTCCATTCCCGCCGTCCGGAAAGCCGCGAGGCTTTCGGCGAGCGCCTGTCCCGGGATCTCGGAAAGCCGGTGGTGGTCACCGAGGACTGGCAATCGGTGGTCGAAGGAGCCGACATCGTGATCGAGGCTTCACGGCTCGATGCGCCCCAGCCGATGCTGAGGACGGACTGGATCAAGAAGGGCGCGTTCGTGGTGCCGTACGGCACGATGAGCGCGGTGGAGCTCACGCTCACCGACATCATGGACAAGCTGGTCGTCGACGATTGGGGCCAGTGCAAGGGCGGCAAGTTCGGCTCCCTGCGGGCCCATGTGGAGGCGGGCAAGCTTTCCGAAACCACGCTTCACGCCGAACTCGGCCAGGTGGTCGCCGGGCTGAGGGCAGGGCGCGAGCGGGACGACGAGACCATCCTTCTCTGGCACCGCGGTCTCTCCTTGTCCGACATCGCGCTCGGCTCCGCCATGCTGGACAAGGCGGAGCGGCTCGGGATCGGGCACCGGCTGCGCTACGCCTGACGCCCGTGGCACGTGATCGAGGTCGCCGCCGCGTGATCCGCCGCAGCGACCTCGCGGATGTGCGTCAGGGTCAAGTGCCCGGCCGGGAGGCCGTCCTGTCCTACGAGCAACACGGCGTCGGTTCCTTCGCTGAGCATCAGTGACAGCGCCGTCTGCAGGGATGCCTCGGCGGCAATCGCGGGGGCCGGCCCTGCCGGTCGGCCCGGGAGCGCGACGTCGCCCCCGGCGATCAGCGTGAGCCGCTTCAGGCCGCGATCGGATCCGACGAAATCGGCCACGAAGGCGTCGGCAGGCGCGGCCAGCAGACGCTCCGGTGGGTCGTATTGCACGAGCCGGCCCTCCCGCATGATGGCGACGCGGTCGCCCATGCGGATGGCCTCGTCGATGTCGTGCGTGACCATGATGACGGTCTTGCCGAGCCGCCGGAGGATCTCGGCGAACTCGCGCTGAAGCCGCGCCCTGACGACCGGGTCGACCGCCCCGAAGGGCTCGTCCATCAGCATCACGGGCGGATCGGCCGCCAGCGCGCGCGCCACGCCGACCCGCTGACGCTGCCCCCCGGACAAGCTCGCGGGGTTGCGGGCCGCGAACTCGGCCGGGTCGAGCCCGACCAGCGCCAGCATCTCGCGGACGCGCGCCTCGATCTTGGCCTTGGGCCAGCCGAGCAGGTTCGGCACGGTCGCGACGTTTTCGCCGATGGTGAAGTGCGGGAACAGACCCACGCTCTGGATGACGTAGCCGATGCGGCGCCGCAGTTGCACCGGATCGACATGGGTCACGTCCACGCCCTCGACGATGATCCGGCCCGAGCTCGGCTCGATCAGGCGGTTGATCATGCGCAGCGTCGTGGTCTTGCCGCAGCCCGACGGCCCGATCAGGACGCAGGTGGTTCCGTCCGGGACCTCGAGGTCGAGCGCCTCGACGGACGCGCGTTGCGTGCCCGGGAAGGTTTTGGAAACGCGCTCGAGGCGGATCAAGCGGCGGCTCCGTAGCGACGGGCGAGGGCGGCCTGGACGACGCCGAAAGCCGCCTCCGTGGCGATCGCCAGCAGCGCGACGAGAAGCGCGCCCGTGATCAGCTGTCCGTAGTCCATCAATCCCATTCCGGAGGAAATCAGTTCGCCGAGGCCGCCCCCGCCGATGAACACTGCGAGCGTGGCGGCGGACACGATCTGCACGGCCGAGGTGCGGATGCCGGCGAGGATCACCGGCAGGGCGAGCGGAACCGTGATGCGGCGCAGGATCTGCGGCTCGGACAGCCCCTGACCGCGCGCCGCATCCGCCACGTCGCGGTCGACCTCGGCGAGCCCGACCGTCGTGTTCACCAGCACGGCCGGGAGGCCGTACAGCGTGAGCGCCACGACCGAGGGCAGGAAGCCCGTTCCCAGGACCGGCAGCATGATCACGAGCAGCGCAAGGCTCGGAATGGTGCGCAGCGTGTTCACGGCCCCGACCGCGACGGCGGTCGCCCGGGGATGGCGCGACAGGGCGGCTCCCAGGGGCAGGGCGGTCGCGAGCACGATCCCGAGTGCGACGGCACAGAGCACGAGATGCTCGCGCATCGTGCGCCCGACCAGGTCTGCGTGGCTCCCGATCCAGGTCATGACGGTGCTCACGGCTGGCCCTCCCCGGCGACGGTGAAGCGCCGCTCGATCCGGCGGAGCGCCTCGTCGGCTGCGACCGCCAGGATCGAGGCCGCCACCGCGCCGACCACGACCTTGTCTCCGATGTCCTGGGTGATGCCCTGGAAGATCAGGTCGCCCAGACCGCCCGCGCCGATGAAGGCTCCGACCGTCGCGACCGAGATCTGGGTCACGACCGTGAGCCTGATCCCGGCCACGATGACCGGCAGCGCGAGCGGCAGCTCGATCGCGAGAAGACGACGCGTCCGGCCGTAGCCCATGCCGTTCGCCGCCTCGATGACGTCGCGCGACACGCCCCGCAGCCCGACCACCACGTTTCGGGTCAGAACCAGGAGCGAGTACATCACGATGGCCACGAGGGCCGGTGTCGTGCCGAGCCCGACGAGCGGGATGAGCAGCGCGAACAGGGCCAGCGCCGGAACCGTGTAGAGCGCGCCGGTCACGAGCAGCACGGCCGTGTAGGCCGTCGGGTGGCGGGCGGACCAGATGCCGAGCGGCAGGGAGATCGCGAGCGAGATCAGCAGCGCCTGGAGCACCAGGAGGACGTGCTGAACCAGCGCCTCCCAGAAGGCGTCCGGATTGGCCAGGAGCCAGGTCATGCCGCAACCGCCTCCGCCCGGAAGGCGCCGGCCCGGATGGCCTCGGACACGGCCTCGAACTCCTCGCCGGTCGCCCGGTCCTCGTCGAACGGATCGACCATGCCGCGCACGAGGGCCTGGGCGCGTCCGGTGCCGGTCCCGAGCCTGATCCCGCCGCGCTGGTCGACGGCTGCAGCCGCCACCACGAGCTCGATCGCGGCGAGTCGCGAGGCAGCGTCGCCCAGCATCCGGGTCTTGTCGATCACCCGCGGCGTCATGGGCGCGTAATCCTCCACGCCGTCCGCCACCGCCATCGTCATCGGCCCGACCGGAACGGCGAGGTGGCGGATCTCGGCCTCGAGGGCGGCTGCCGTCTTCTGGACGGTCGCAAAGCCCGTGCGGCTGCCGCCCTGACGGGCCAGGAAGCGGGGCAGGTCGGACAGACCGGGCGACATCAGCTTCACGATCCGAAAGGCCGAGATCGTGGCGGCGTGGGCGAGAGCGAGGCCCAGCGCCTCGAAGCACAGGGCGATCGCCGTGGTGTCGAAGTTCACGGTGGAGACGAACTCGCCCGTCCCGGCCAGAAGGGCGGGGCTGTCGGCCGCCCCGCTGAGCTCTGTCGCGACGGCTGCCTCTGCCTCGTCGAGCCTGAGCGACGCCAACCCGAGCACCGGTGCGAGGCACCGGAAGGACAGCGGGTCCTGGACCCGGCGGGCGGCGCCGGGCTGCATCAGGTCGCTCCCGGCCAGGAGGCCGCGAAGGCGCTCGGACGCCGCGGCCTGGCCCGGTGCCGGGCGGAGGGCCACCGCGCGCGGATCGATCACGGACAGGTTGGCGCGGAACGCCTCGAGCGACAGCGCGCCGGCGGCCGCCATCGCGTCGAGCACACCGCGCAACTCGGCGGCCGCGAGTGCGCCCGTTGCGGCCGTGAACGCGCTCGCGTTGATCAGTGCGATGCCGTCCTTCGGGCCGAGCGCGGGCGGAACGATGCCGGCGCGGGCGAGCGCCTCGGGGCCGGGCAGCACCTGCCCGTTGAACGCTGCTTCCCCGCCGCCTGCGAACGGCAGGAACAGCCCGGCGAGCGGTGCGAGATCCGCCTCTCCGAGAGAGCCGGTTCGGCGGGCAACCGGGTGCACGCCGCGGTTGAGCATGTCGCGGATCGCGGGCAGGAAGCCTGGGGTGATGCCGGAGACGCCGCGGGCCAGGCCGCAGAGGCGGGCGAACAGCGTCGCCCGCACCTCCTCGCGGGTGAGGTGCCCGCCCATTCCGACGGCCCGCGCCGGGACGACCCGGCGCTGGAAGGCCGCGAGCTCGGACGGGGCGAGCGCGGTGTCGACCGCCGCGCCGAGCCCGGTCGTCAGCCCATAGACGGCGCGGCCGGCAGCAGCGCTCGCCTCGAGGGAGCTCCGGGCCTGCACCAGACGCGGCAGAACCTCGGGCGCGAGCGCGACCTCGGCGCCGTCACACGCGACCGCGATCAGGTCCGCGATCGTGACGGGGCCGCTTCCGACCTCGATGACGACGGCGGAGCGCGGCCTGCCGCTTGTCCCGCCGTCCGGACCGTCCCTGCGCTCGCTGGCGGACGTCGTTTCAGCCGCCACCCCCGCAGGCCTACTTCAGGACTCCCTTCGCTTTCAGGAAGTCGGCCGCGACGCGCCGGGGCTCCTTTTTCTCGACTTCGACCTGCCGGTTCAGCTCCTGCATGGTCGGGTTGTCGATAAGGCCGTTCACCTGATCGAGCGCGGCCACGATCTTCGGGTCCTTGGCGATCTCCATCCGGACCACGGGGGCGAGCTCGTAGGGCGGGAACAGGTTCTTGTCGTCCTTGAGGTCGGTGAACTTCTCGGCCGCGATCTGCCAGTCAGTCGAGAAGCCGTTCGCGACGTCCACCTGCTTCTGGGCCAGCGCCTCGTAGCGCAGCCGCAGGGCCGCGAACTGGCGGCTCTCCGCGAAGGAGATGCCGTACACCTCCTTGAGGCCGGGCAGCCCGTCGTAGCGGTCGAAGAACTCGGACCCGGCCCCGAGCTTCAGCTTGCCGGCCACCTTGCCGAGATCGGTCAGGGTCTTCAGCCCGTACTCCGCCGCGGTCTCCGGCCGCACCACGATGGCGTAGCCGTTGTTCACGCCCGACGGCTTCAGCCACGTGAGGTTGAACTCCTTCTCGTAGTAGCTCTTGATCTGCCCGTAGATAGCCTTCGGGTCGGTGCTCTGCTTACCCGTTGCCTTCATCACGGCCAGGATGCCGGTGCCGGTATATTCCGGGTAGATGTCGATCGCGCCGGTCCTCACCGCCTCGTGCGCCACCAGCGTCGCGCCGAGATTGATGCGGCGCTGAACCGTGTAGCCGGCGTTCTCGATCGCTGCCGCGTAGAGCTCGGCCACGATGAACTGCTCGGTGAAGTTTTTGGAGCCGACCTTGATCGTCTCCGCTGCCTGGGCGAGCGTCGACGCAAGCAGGGCGCCTGCGGCAAGCAACGCTGTCGGAAATCGCATAGGGTCTCTTTCTCCGTCTGTTGCAGCACGGTAACGGCAGATCCGGGCTTGTCCAACTCACCGTGCCGCGAGCCTCTCGCCGGAAGAGAGCGTGACCATCACTCCGGTGCGGCCGCGCGCCGAGCCCGGAACCCACAGACGCTGGGCCTCTGGGCGAGGCGGAGCGGCGCCGCCGCTCTCCCTCCCTCACGCTTGCGGCGGGGAGGGGAAGCGCTTCGGCTTTCACCCGCCCGCTCCCGGCGAAAGGGCGAAGCGCATGTGACGAGCCGACTTCGATAGGGCGCTGGGGAGCATCGGGCCTGTTGAGGTCCGCTAGGCCAACGGTTCCACGGTGAACGAGAGCGAGGTCCGGAGCAGCGGTCCGGCGGAATTTCGGACGCGGACTGACATGTCTCGGCGGATC
>JAQGJJ010000116.1 GCA_028290695.1 Enterovirga sp.
TTCCAGGTCCCGACCTCCTCGCGGCTCAGGCGGTCAAGATCGACCCGGCGGGCGCCCGATACGGTGCCGGCGATGGCTGCGGGCCAGAGGTCGAGGCTGGGCGGTGCAAACACCGCCGGCCCCGTGCCGTCCAGGACGAAGTGGACGTGCCGGTCGGCGGCGCATTGCGGGATCAGGGCCACGGGCAGCGAGGCGGCATGGGTCGGGAAGGTCCTGAGCTTCACGTCGAGCACGGTCGTGAGGCCGCCCAAGCCCTGCGCGCCGATCCCGAGCGCGTTGACGCGCTCCCATAGCTCGACCCGCAGCTCTTCCTCCCGGGTCCCGGGCCCGCGCAGGCGGAGCGCCGGCATGTCGATCGGGTCGAGAAGGGAGAGCTTGGCCAGTTGCATCGCCTTCTCGGGCGAGCCGCCGACCCCGATCCCGAGAAGGCCGGGCGGGCACCAGCCGGCGCCGAGGTCCTCGACGGTGCGCACCACCCAGTCCGCCACGGAGTCGCTCGGGTTCAGCGCGACGAACTTGGCCTTGTTCTCCGAGCCGCCGCCCTTGGCGGCAACGTGGACGTCGACCTCGGCCCCGGCCACCAGCTCGACGTGCAGCATGGCGGGCGTGTTGTCGCCGGTGTTCTTGCGGGTGAAGAGCGGGTCGCGCACGACGGAGGCACGGAGCGGATTGCGCTCGGTGCGCCAGGCCTGGCGCACCGCCTCGTCCACGATCTCCTGCAGCGAACGGTCGGACAGGATGCGGGCCCCGAGGCCGACCTTCATGAACACCTGCGCCGTGCCCGTATCCTGGCAGATCGGGCGACGGCCATAGGCGGCCATGCGGGAATTCGTCAGGATCTGGCCCATCGCGTCGCGGGCGGCGGGGCTTTCCTCCCGCCGCCACGCCTCCGCGAGGTTCGCGACGTAATCCTCCGGGTGGTAGTACGAGATGAACTGGAGCGCGTCGGCGATCGAGCCGATCAGGTCCTCCTCGCGGATCGTCGCCATCGCGCTTCCTCGGCTGCTCTACTCGGCGGCGGCGGGCGCCGCGAAATGCTCCCGGATCGCAGCGGAGTGCTGTCCGATCGCCGGCACGGGGCCGAGCGCCGGGGGCGACCGGTCGCGAAGCGCGGGTGGCGCGATGATCGAGGCCGGGCCGTTCGGGGTCTCGACCCGGGTCCGGCGCAGGGCCGGGTGGTGGCCGAGATCCGCGATGCCGTTGACGAGGCCGTAGGCGGTGCCGGCCGCCTGAAGCCGTGCAGCCGCCTCGTCGCGATCCAGGGCCGCGAACGCTTCGGCGACCCGCGCATCGACCGCCGGGCGGTTCGCTACCCGGGCGTTGTTGGTTTCGAAGCCGGGCCGGTGCGCCAGATCCGGCTCACCCAGGAAGTCGGCGCAGAAGCGCGCCCACTCGCGCTCGTTCTGGATCGAGAGCAGGACGAGACGGCCGTCCCGGGTCGGAAAGGCGCCGTAAGGGCAGATGGACGGGTGGGCGAGGCCGAGCCGCTGGGGCGCCCGGCCCGTGCCCTCGTAGTACAGGAAGGGCACGTTCATCCAATCGGCCATGCCGTCGAACAGGCTGACCTCGATCCGGGCGCCCTCTCCGGTGATCCCCCGCGCGATCAGCGCCTCCAGCACGGCGGCATGCGCGGACATCCCACACGCGATGTCGCACACGGAGACGCCGACCCGGCCGGGCCCGGCCGGATGCCCGCTGATCTCGGCCAGACCCGATTCCGCCTGAACCAGGAGGTCGTAGGCCTTCATGTCGGCATAGGAATGTCCGGTGCCGTAGCCGCTGATCTCCACCGTGATGAGCCGCGGATAGCGTCGGCGCAGTTCCTCCGCGCCGAAGCCCGCACGGGCCGCGGCGCCCGGCGCGAGGTTCTGGATGAAGACGTCCGCGGTCGCCAGGATGCGGTGCAGCAGCGCCGCATCGTCCGGCTGCTTGATGTCCGCGACGAGGCTCTCCTTGCCGCGGTTGAGCCACACGAAGTAGCTCGCCATGCCGTTCACGGAGGCGTCGTAGCCGCGCGCGAAGTCGCCCTCCGGCCGCTCGATCTTGATCACCCGCGCCCCGGCATCCGCCAGGCGCGAGGAGCAATAGGGCGCCGCCACCGCCTGTTCGAGGGTGAGCACGGTCAGGCCGGCGAGCGGGCTGGTCCTCCGATCGTGGGCGAGAGGATTGGCGGCCATCGCTCAGACCCCGTGCTTGATGGCGATCATCTTCATCGAGCCGAAGCCGTAGAGGGCCTCGAACCCCTTCTCGCGGCCGTGACCGGAGCCCTTCACGCCCCCGAACGGCAGCTCGACGCCCCCGCCCGCGCCGTAGTTGTTGATGAAGACCTGACCCGACTTCACGCCCTTCGACAGGCGGAGGGCCCGGCCGAGGTCGGAGGTCCAGATGCCGGCCGCGAGCCCGTATTCGGTCCCGTTGGCGACCCGCAGCGCCTCGGCTTCGTCGCGCACCCGGATGGCCACCAGAACCGGCCCGAAGATCTCCTCCTGGGCGAGACGATGGTCGGGCGGCACGTTGCCGATCAGGGTCGGGCGCACGTAGAAGCCCTCCTGCGGGAGGTTGGTGCCGAGCCCTCCTCGGGCGAGGATCGTCAGACCGTCCTTCTCGGCCAGGTCGATGTAGCCTTTCACCCGGGCACATTGCTTGGCGTTGACCACGGGTCCGAGGTCCAGGTCCTGCGCGCCCGAGCCGACCTTCAGCGCCTCGAAGCGCCGGGCGAGATCGGCCGTGAACCGGTCGTAGATCCGGTCCTCGACGATCACGCGCGAGCCGGCCGAGCAGGTCTGGCCCGCATTCTGGGCGATCGCCTTGGTGATGACGGCGCCCGCCTCGTCGAGGTCGGCGTCGGCGAAGACGATCTGCGGTGACTTGCCGCCGAGTTCCAGGGTGACCGGGATCGTGTTCTTGGCGGCCGCGGTCTGGATGAGGACGCCCACCTCGCGCGAGCCCGTGAACGAGATGTGGTGGATGCCGGGATGGGCCGCCAGCGCGGCGCCCGCCTCGGCCCCGAGGCCGGTCACGACGTTCAGCGAACCGGGCGGAAAGCCGGCTTCGGCCGCGAGGCGCGCCAGCGCGAGCGCGGTGAGGGAGGTGTCCTCGGCCGGCTTGAGAACGACCGCGTTGCCCATGGCGAGCGCCGGCGCGACGGAGCGGCCGGTCATCTGCAGCGGGTAGTTCCAGGGCACGATCACCCCCACGACGCCGTGCGGCTCGTAGACCGTCATGACCGTGAAGCCGTTCTGGAACGGGATCGTGTCGCCATGAACCTTGTCGGCGGCGCCCCCGTAATACTCGAAGTAGCGGGCGCAGACCTGCACGTCGCTCCGGGCGAGCGACAGCGGCTTGCCGACATCCTCGCTCTCCAGCGTCGCCAGATCGTCGGCGTCCCGCCGGATCAGTTCGGCGAGCTTGAGCAGAAGGCGCCCGCGGGACACCGCGTCCAGGCGGCCCCACTCGCCGGCCATCGCGGCCTCGGCCGCCTTCACGGCCCGGTCGATCTCGGCAGCACCGCCACGGGCGATCTCGGCCATGACCTGCCCGTCGGACGGGTTGATGACCGGGATGGTCGCGCCGCCCCCGGTCCAGGTTCCCCCGATGAAGTGCTGGTGCGCGTTCACGCGATGCGTCCTCCGTCCTCGTGTGCATGGCCAGCGGGCCAGAGCGACCGTTTAAGGCCTGCTGATCCTCCGCGCACCTCGAGTCCGCTATTTTCCGGACTGGATGTTCTCGCCTGCCGAGAAGAGCGGCTGCCCCCTGACGCGCGGCAGCCTCAAGAGCGCACCCGGCCGATGGAGCTCCTGGTCAGTCGGACCTGCCTCCGGGCGAATGGGCCGCATGGTAGTCGCGGTCCGCCGCATCGCCGGACCCGGACGAGGCACCCGGGCGAGGGTCACGTCACCGGGCGGGTGTCGCGACCGCCGGCCGTGACGGTCGCGGCTGGCGGCGGGGCCCGCCGGGGCCCGTCTCCGGCATGGCGAACAGAAACAGGGCGAAGCCGGCGGCGGCGATGCCGGCGAGCGTCAGGAACGCGGCACCGTATCCGTGTGACACGATGACGAAACCGGCCAGGCTGGCGCTGAGCGATGCCCCGATGCCCTGGGCGGTGGCCACCGCGCCCTGCGCGACATTGAACCGCCCCGAGCCGCGTGTCAGGTCGGCCACCACGACGGGGAACAGGGCGCCGTAGATGCCGGCGCCGACCCCGTCCAGGCACTGCACCGCCATCAGATAGAACGGGTGGTCGGACAGGGTATAGAGCACGCCCCTGGCGGCCAGGACGGCGAAGGCCGCCAGGAAAATCGGTTTGCGGCCGATGGTGTCGGCCTTGCGGCCCACGAAGACGGCTATCGGCTCCATCACGCATTGGGCCGCCACGATGCAGATCGCGACGAGCGACGTCGCATGCTCCTTGCCCGAGATGTGGGTGAGCAACTGCCCGACCGAGGTCAGCATGGCTGCATTGGCCAAGTGAAAGGTCGCGCAGAGAACCGCGAAGAGCAGCAACGGCCTGTTCTCGGCCAGCATGGCCCACCCGGAGGGCTGCTCACATGGCTCCCGGGCATCTTCGCAGTCGAGCCCCCGTGCGAGGTCGTCGTCGATCTCGCGCGCCGGGACGAGGAGTGCCGCGCCGACACTCAGGATCGCCAGCGCCGCCATCAGCCAGAACACCACGATGGGGCCGAACAGGTAGGCGGTGGAGCCGGCGATCGCAGCCGCGACGGCGTTCCCCGCGTGATTGAAGCCCTCGTTCCGACCGATCCGCTTCGAGAACGCGGCAGGTCCGACGATCCCGAGCGTGATGGCCGCAAGCGCCGGCGGGAAGATCGCGCCCGCCACCCCGGCCAGCGACTGCGTCGCGGTCACGAGGTAGAAGTTCGAGATCCACGGCAGGACAAGACAACTCAGGGTGACCGCGACCGCCGCGGCGATCACTACGGCACGCTTGTGCCCGGTTCGGTCGATGAGGGCCCCCGCGGGCGTCTGAGCCACCAGCCCGGCGATCCCGGCGATCGTCATCACGACACCGGTCGTTGCTTCGTTCCAACCCTGGTCGGGGCCGCGCACCGCGATCAGGTAGATAGCCAGGTAGGGGCCGAGCCCATCGCGCACGTCCGCCAGCGTGAAGTTCAGCGCATCGAGGCCGAGCAAGGCACGCGGCGAGGGAGTCCGGTCGATGTCGCCGACCGTCTCGGTCCCCTGGATCGCGCGCATGGCAAGTCCCGCCAGAAGTGGGAGATCGGACGGCATCGGCCTGTCCGGCCGACCAAGACGCAACCTGACGCTAAGTTCCTGGCCGGAGTTCTCATCTTTGCGTCATCGAACCGGGGCCCGGC
>JAQGJJ010000124.1 GCA_028290695.1 Enterovirga sp.
CGCCGGTGCGTGACGCCGACCTCCCCGGACCACCGCCCCCCACCCGCATGAGCCACGCTGCGCACACGCCCCTCTCGGGTGAGGACGACAGCGATGTAGGACTTTAATCAGGATTTGTCAAGCCGGACCCGCACCGGCGGGCGCGAACCTAGTCGCTGACCCCGTCCCGGCCCTCGATCCTCATCAGCGTGGCGGTCAGGAGGGCGACCAGCTTCTCCTGACCGTTCGCCTCCGCGAAGACCTCGGCCTGGGCGAGCGTGAGCGTGCGGCCGGCTTTCACGACGCGGCCGCGCGCGACCAGCCGGTCGCCTGCCGCGGGAGCTAGGAGGTTGATCTTGAACTCGGCCGTCAGCACACCGACGCCGGCCGGCATCAGGCTGAGCGCGGCATAGCCCGCCGCGCTGTCCGCAATCGCGCTCACGGCGCCGGCATGCACGAATCCGTGCTGTTGCGAGACCGCGGGACCCGGCCGGAGGGCGATTTCGACGAAGCCCGGCCGGACCTCGCCGAGGGTCGCGCCGACCGTTTCCATGAGCCCCTGTCGGGCGAAGCTCGACCCGACCCGCTCTCGGCACTCCGCGCCGTCCGGCGCCGGTATCGGCTGTGCCGATTCCGGGTCGGACCGGGTCACGGACGGGCGGTGCCGGGGCGGGTGGCGTCCGTCATGTGCCGGTCGCGCCCGCCTCCTCCTGCGCCTTCAGCACGTCGGGCCGGGGCATGGAGATCGTGTTGTAGCCGGAATCAACGTAGTGGATCTCGCCCGTCACCCCGCCCGAGAGATCGGACAGGAGGTACAGGGCCGAGCCGCCTATCTCGTCGATCGTGACGGTGCGGCGGAGCGGCGAATTGGCCTTCTGGAAATTGTACATGAAGCGAGCGTCCGCCACGCCCGCGCCCGCCAGCGTCCGCACGGGACCGGCCGAAATCGCGTTCACCCGGATGCCGTCCGGGCCGAAATCGCCCGCGAGGTAGCGCACGGAGGCCTCCAGCGCAGCCTTGGCCACGCCCATCACGTTGTAGTTCGGCATGACCCGGGTGGAGCCGCCATAGGTCAGCGTCACCATGGCGCCGCCCGCCTTCATGCGGGAGGCCGCACGCTTCGCGATCTCCGTGAAGGAGAAGCACGAGATCAGCATGGTCTTGGCGAAGTTCTCGCGCGTCGTATCGGCGTAGCGGCCCTTCAGCTCGTTGCGGTCCGAGAACGCGATGGCGTGAACCAGGAGGTCGATCCCGTCCCAGCGCTCGTCGATCGCCGCGAAGGCCTGATCGACCGAAGCGAGATCCTCCACGTCGCATGGCACGACGAGGTCGGAGCCGACGCCGGCCGCCAGCGGCCGTACGCGCTTCCCGAGGGCCTCGCCCTGGTACGTGAAGGCGAGCTCCGCGCCGTGCGCCGCCAGCGTCCTGGCGATGCCCCAGGCGATGGAATGGTCGTTCGCCACTCCCATCACGAGGCCGCGTTTGCCTTGCAGCAATCCTGTCACTTCCCCCCCGAACGTGGCGCCGTGCGTGTCGCTCACGCGTCGACGTGCTTCATCACGATGGTGGCGTTGGTGCCGCCGAAGCCGAACGAGTTCGACATGACGCAGCCGAGGGTGGCGCCGTCGATGCGCTCCTGCACGATCGGCATGTCGGCGAAGGCCGGGTCGATCTCCTCGATATGTGCGCTCTTGGCCACGAAGCCGTTGTTCATCATGAGAAGCGAGTAGATCGCCTCCTGCACGCCGGTCGCCCCCAGCGAATGGCCGGTAAGCGACTTCGTGGCGGAGATCGGCGGGCAGGCGTCGCCGGTGCCGAACACCGCCCGGATGGCCTCGATCTCCTTTTCGTCGCCGACCGGCGTCGAGGTGGCGTGCGGGTTGATGTAGTCGACCTTCGGGCCGACGCCCTGAAGCGCCATGCGCATGCAGCGGATCGCGCCCTCGCCGGACGGCGCCACCATGTCGTAGCCGTCTGAGGTCGCCCCGTAGCCGGCGATCTCGCCGTAGATGCGGGCGCCGCGCGAGCGGGCGTGCTCCAGCTCCTCGAGCACCAGCACGCCGGCTCCGCCCGCGATGACGAAGCCGTCCCGGTTGCGGTCGTAGGCTCGGGACGCGCGCTCGGGCGTGTCGTTGAACTTCGTCGACATGGCGCCCATGGCGTCGAACAGAACGGAAAGCGCCCAGTCGAGCTCCTCGCACCCGCCCGCGAAGATGATGTCCTGCTTGCCGTACTGGATGGTCTCGTAGGCGTTGCCGATGCAGTGGTTCGACGTCGCGCAGGCGGACGAGATGGAATAGTTGACGCCCTTGATCTTGAACCAGGTGGCGAGGGTCGCTGACGCGGTGGAGGACATCGCCTTCGGCACCGCAAAGGGGCCGACGCGCTTCGGTCCCTTGTTGCGGGCCGTGTCGGCCGCCTCGACCAGCGTCTTCGTGGACGGGCCGCCCGAGCCCATGATGATGCCGGTGCGCTCGTTCGAGATGTCGCCGTCTTCGAGACCGGCATCCCGGATGGCCTGGTCCATGGCGACGTGGTTCCAGGCCGTGCCGCCGCCGTGGAACCGCATGGCGCGGCGGTCGACGATCTCCTCGGCATTCAGGTCCGGGGCGCCATGCACCTGACAGCGGAAGCCGAGCTTCGCATAATCCTCCGCCCGGCTGATGCCGGACCTCGCCTCCCGCAGGGAGGCCAGGACCTCCTGCGTGTTATTGCCGATGGAGGACACGATCCCCATCCCGGTAACCACGACGCGCCGCATTGCGCACTCCCGAAAGCCGACACCCGACCGCCGCTCACGTAGGAGCCGGCAGCCGCCTTCTCAACCGACGCCTCAGTTCCGGCTCAGCCCCCGGCAGGCGGCGTCTCGGGCTTGAACAGCCCGACCCGGAGGTCCTTCGCCTCATAGATGCGCTTGCCATCGGCCTCCAGGAAGCCGTCCGCGATTCCGAGCACCAGTTTGGACTTGAAGACCCGCTTCAGGTCGACCCCGTAGACCACCCGCTTCATGCTCGGCAGGACCTGGTCGGCGAACTTGACCTCGCCGACGCCCAGCGCCCGGCCGCGGCCGGGGAGTTGGAGCCAGCCGAGAAAGAACCCGACCATCTGCCAGAGCGCATCGACCCCGAGGCAGCCCGGCATGACCGGATCTCCCTTGAAGTGACACGGGAAGAACCAGAGGTCCGGCCGCACGTCGAGCTCGGCCCGGACATGCCCCTTGCCATAGGCGCCACCGTCCTCCGCCACCGCCGTGATGCGATCGAACATCAGCATGGGCGGAAGCGGAAGCTGGGCATTGCCGGCCCCGAACAGCTCGCCCCGCCCGCAGGCGAGCAGCTCCTCGTAGGTGAAGCTCGATTGACCGGCCATCCCGCCCGAATGCTCCGTGTTGGTGGTCCCGCGAAGGCGGGAGCAGCGGGCTGGTAGCATACCGAGGCAGGGCGTCATAGGCGGTCCGGCCCGCCGGACGGCCGCGAATCTTGCGGTCAGGGGAGGCCGCCTATATAGGTCAGCAGCGTTTCCGCGACCGTTCGAGATCCATGGCCGAACTCAGCCCGACTTCGTCCCGCGAGAGCGGGTCGTCCGATGCCAGCCTCGCTCGGCGCGGCTGCCCGGTGCACGAGCTGAAGGACCGGCTGCGCCTCGTGGGCCTGCGGCCGACCCGGCAGCGCATTTCCCTCGGCTGGCTCCTGTTCGCCAAGGGCGACCGGCACATCACGGCCGAGATGCTGTTCGAGGAGGCGATGCGGGCCCGCGTGCCGGTTTCGCTCGCGACCGTGTACAACACGCTGCACCAGTTCACGGAGGCCGGGCTGCTGCGCCAGCTCGCGGTGGACGGGTCGAAATCCTATTTCGACACCAACGTGACCGAGCACCACCACTTCTTCGTCGAGGGTGACGAGCAGCTGATCGACGTGCCGGTCGACATCGCGGTCGGCGCTCTGCCGGTACCGCCGGTCGGCATGGAGATCGCCCGCGTCGACGTGATCGTGCGGCTGCGCAAGGCGGCCTGAGCGGCCGCCGGCCGGGCCCGCCAGCAGGGTCCCGTCCGCCGGACGGGCCGCCGCGACGCCGGTTGGGCCGGCTACTCGACCTTTTCGTTCGGATACACGCCCCAGAGGCGGTCCTGCTTCATGTAGCCGGTCACGTCGCGCCCGGGCTGAGCGATGACGAGCCGACACCAGCCGGCCGCGCATTGCTTCACGGTGGCGATGACGTTTGTCTGCAGCTGGGCCACGACGTTGCCCTTTTCGTCCTGGCGGTCGTAGAGCGGCAGCGGTTCGGCGGGGGTCTTCGCCCACGGCATCACGACGGCCGTGCGGCGGCCCGACAGCAGCGA
Source organism: Enterovirga sp. (assembly GCA_028290695.1). Classification (GTDB taxonomy): domain Bacteria; phylum Pseudomonadota; class Alphaproteobacteria; order Rhizobiales; family Beijerinckiaceae; genus Enterovirga. The sequence continues at coordinate 4,319 of JAQGJJ010000124.1, forward strand.
GTGCAGCACCCAGCCCTCCGTGCCGCCCGCGTCCCGGATGCGGCGCCAGACCTCGTATTCGGCCGTGATCTCCACCGGCAGCCCCGCCCGCTGGAACACCCAGGCGGTCCTGTGATCCTTGGACGGCCCTTCGCGCAGATTCACCCGGTCGGTCTTGAGGCTCGCGTAGCGCGGCAGTGGCAGGCCCGACACCTTGCCGGCTCCGAGGTCCGGGGCGGCGGCCTGCGCGGCTGGCGCGGTGCTTCCGATGCAGGCCGCCACGGCGGCAACCAGGATGGCTCTGTTCATCGACGATCTCTCGCGTCCGATTGTCTTCGCCCCGACCTCTGCTAGACAACGCGCTCAGCGCGGCCAGGAACCCGGCGCTCGGGCCGACAAGGCTGGCCCGGACGCCGGCTCCTGGATCGCCCGACAGCGTTAACGACGCGTGAAGTTGCGTCCAGGGGCCGCCGGATTCATGACCAACCCGCGCAAGAAGCCGATCGTCGTGGTGACCCGGAAACTACCGGACGCCATCGAGACGCGCATGCGCGAGCTCTTCGACACGCGCCTCAACACCGACGACAGGCCGATGTCGAGCTCCGATCTCGTCGCGGCCGTGCAGAGCGCCGACGTGCTCGTGCCGACCATCACGGACGAGATCGATTCCTCGATTCTGGCCCAGGCCGGCCCCAACCTCAGGCTGGTGGCCAATTTCGGCAACGGCGTCGACAACATCGACGTGCAGGCCGCCCTGTCGCGCGGCATCACAGTGACCAATACGCCAGGCGTCCTCACGGAGGACACCGCCGACATGACCATGGCGCTGATCTTGGCCGTGTCGCGGCGGCTGGCCGAGGGATCGCGCATCCTGCCCGAGGACGAGTGGGCCGGCTGGTCGCCGACCTGGATGCTGGGCCGCCGCATCACCGGCAAGCGCCTCGGCATCGTCGGCATGGGCCGCATCGGCCAGGCGCTGGCCAGGCGGGCCAAGTCGTTCGGCCTGTCCATCCACTACCACAACCGCCGCCATGTCGAGGCGAAGGTCGAGGAGGAACTCGAGGCGACCTACTGGGACTCGCTGGACCAGATGCTGGCCCGCATGGACATCGTGTCCGTCAACTGCCCACACACGCCCGCCACCTACCACCTGCTGTCCGCCCGCCGGCTCAAACTGATGCGGCCCTCCGCCATCGTGGTGAACACGGCCCGGGGCGAGATCATCGACGAGAACGCGCTCGCCCGCATGATCGAGGCCGGCGAGTTGTCCGGTGCGGGGCTCGACGTGTTCGAGCACGAGCCGGCCGTGAATCCCCGCCTCATCAAGCTCGCCCGCGCCGGCCGCGTGGTGCTTCTGCCGCATCTCGGCTCCGCCACGGAGGAGGGCCGGATGGACATGGGCGAGAAGGTCATCGTCAACATCAAGACCTTCATGGACGGCCACCGCCCGCCCGACAGGGTGCTGCCGAGCATGCTGTAGGGACGCGCGCGCTAGCCGAGTTCCTTCTCGTAGCGCCAGGCCGCCTCGCCGTCCTCGTAGTACTCGGCGACCGTGTTGAAGCGGCGGTAGCCGCCCGTTTCGTAGAGCCGCCGCGCCGCCGCGTTGTCGGCCCGCACCTCGAGCCGCATCCGGCCACATCCCGCCTCGCGCGCCGCCGCCTCGGCTGCCGACAAGAGGAGGCGGGCAATCCCGCGGCCGGCGGCCGCCTGCGCCACCGCGACCGAGGTCAGCCGCCCAGCCGCCGAACCGCGGCGAAGCTGCACCAGGACGTAGCCGGCGAGGGCGCCGCGCGCCTCTGCCACGAGGGCGACGATCGTCGGGGACAGCACCGCATGCCGGAAGGCGCGCCGGTCGAGGCGGTCACCCGCGAACGCCTCCTCCTCGATCGCCTGCAGGGCCGGCAGGTCGGACAGCGCGGCCGCCCGGATGGCTGCGTCGGGGTCCCGGGCCGTCACTCCACCGACCAGCGATAGGTCCAGGTCTCGGTCAGGGCCTTGCCGCCCGATCGGAGATAGGCCCGCAGATCCGTCGATTGGCCGGCCTCGAGCTTCACGTCGATCGCGGCCCGGAAGCCGCCCGTGTGCTGGTTCGGCACCACGAAGGTCGCCAGGATGCGGCCCGCCGAGGTCGAGGGCACGACCTCCACCAGGCCCGGATCGGGCAGGTAATAGGGCAGGTTGCCGCCGGCGAAGTCGATCAGGAAGCGGCGCGCGGTGCGGTCGCTCGGATCGACCGAGCCGCTGTTGCGGGCCGGGGCCACGAAGGTGTTGGCGACCTTGCCGCCCGAATGCATGTCCTCGCCCGACCCGACCGCCCGGATCCGGTAGCCGAAGGACACCTCCTGCCCGGCTTCGTAGGGCTGGCGCGGCGCCCAATAGGCTACGACGTTGTCGTGCACCTCGGCGGCGGTCGGGATCTCCACGAGCTCGACCCGCCCTTCGCCCCAGTTGCCGTTCGGCTCCACCCAGTAGCTCGGTCGAAGCTGGTAGGCGGCTTCCAGGTCCTGGTAGCTCTCGAAGCCGCGGTCGCGCTGCATCAGCCCGAAGCCCTTCGGGTTGGTGTCGCCGAAGCCGGTGACCGTCTTCTGGGCGGGGTTGCGGATCGGCCGCCACACCCACTCGCCCGAGCTCAGGGCGACCAGCAGCCCGTCGGAATCGTGCAGCTCGGGCCGGAAATCGTCGCCGATGCGGCGCTCGTTCTCGCCCGAGAAATACATGGAGGTCAGCGGCGCCAGCCCGATCGTGGCGAGCTGCCGGCGCGGGAAGAGGGTCGCGCCGACATCCACCACGGTTTCGCTGCCCGGATACACCTCGAACCGATACGCGCCGGCGACCGACGGCGAATCGAGCAGCGCGAAGATGGTGACCCGCTCCGAGCCGGCCTGCGGCACGTCGATCCAGAATTCCCGGAAGAACGGAAATTCCTCCGGCTCGCGCGCATCGACGTTCAGCGCGAGGCCGCGGGCCGAAATGCCGTATTGCTGCCCACGTCCCAGGAAGCGGAAATAGCTCGCTCCCAGAAACGCGACGAGTTCGTCCAGCACGCGCGGATTGTTGAGCGGGTAGTGCAGGCGGAAGCCCGCGAAGCCGAGATTCACCGGCAGCGGACGCTCGATCTTGGTGCGCCCGTAATCGAAGAGCTGCGGCTGGTAGGCGACCGGCGTCGGCACCCCGTCCCGAATCACGTTCACGGTGATCGGCCGGTTGTACAGGAAGCCGAGATGGAAGAGCTGCATCCGGAACGGCTTGCCGGTCGAGGCGAGCAGCGCCCGGTCGGGCCGGAACCGGATATCCCGGTAGGCGTCGAAATCCAGATTGGCGATGGGCTCGGGGAGGGGCGGCAGGGAGGCGTCGAAGGGCGCCGCCGCGAGGTCGCGGGCGCGCCGCACCACGTCGTCGAATCGGAACGGAATGAGCGGCGGGGCAGCGCTCTGTTGCGCCAGGGCGGGCTGCAGGGCCGTCACGGCGGCGAGCGAAGCGAGCGCCATGCGGCGCGTGAGATCGGTCATGGCCACGAGATAGCAAGGAGAGTCGCGGATCGCACGCTCTTGAATGAGCCCGCCTGAGCTTTAGGTGAACGGCTTCCGAGCCGCCGCGCCGCCCTGTCGGGACCGCGTCAAAAAAGCCCTTGTCGTCCGGGGCGAATATCCCTATCTACCGCCTTGCCCAATTTCGCACGTGCCTGTGGCAGCGTGTCGGTTGGTGGGCATCCGGACAAGAGGCCGGACAGCCGCCAGGGGTTTTAGGATTGATGCCGGACGGGTTGGACCCCCAAGGCGGCGATCCCGGTGGCAACACCGAACCCCGACAACAACCGGCAGCCGGAGGGAAAACCGGCGAACCCCGCACTCCACGGGGGACGCAGCTTGAAGCAACGACGGACGGGCTTTTTTGGTCTC
>JAQGJJ010000147.1 GCA_028290695.1 Enterovirga sp.
GGCTTCGGCTCCGCCAAGGGCTCGAACGAGGAGGCCTACCTCTTCCAGAAGCTCGTGCGCGCCGGCTTCGGCACCAACAACGTCGACCATTGCACGCGCCTCTGCCATGCCTCCTCGGTCGCCGGCCTCCTCGAGGGCGTCGGCTCTGGCGCCGTGTCGGCGCCCTTCATGGCGGCCAAGGACGCGGACGTCATCGTGGTGATCGGCGCGAACCCGATCGAGAACCACCCGGTCGCCGCGACCTTCTTCAAGAACGCGGTCGAGCGCGGCGCGAAGCTGATCGTCATGGATCCGCGCGGCGTCGCTCTGAAGCGCTTCGCGACGCACATGCTGCAGTTCAAGCCGGGACGCGACGTCTCGATGCTGAACGCGATGCTGCACACGATCGTCGAGGAGAAGCTGTACGACCAGCAATACGTGCAGGCCAACGCCGACGATTTCGACAAGCTCGTCGAGAACGTGAAGAACTACCCGCCCGAGGAGATGGAGAAGATCTGCGGCATCCCGGCCGAGACCTTGCGGGAAGTCGCCCGCGTCTACGCCCGGGCCGAGGCCGCGATCATCTTCTGGGGCATGGGCATCAGCCAGCACATCCACGGCACCGACAACACCCGCTGCCTGATCGCGATGGCGCTCTCCACCGGCCAGATCGGCCGGCCCGGCACGGGGCTCCATCCGCTCCGGGGCCAGAACAACGTGCAGGGCGCCTCCGATGCCGGGATGATCCCGATGTTCTTCCCCGATTACAAATCGGTCGAGGATCCGGAGATCCGCGGCCGCTACGAGGAGCTGTGGGGAACGAAGCTCGACCCGAAGCGCGGGCTGACGGTGGTCGAGATCATGGACGCCATCCATGCCGACCAGATCCGCGGCATGTACATCATGGGCGAGAACCCCGCGATGTCCGATCCCGACGTCCAGCATGCCCGCGAGGCGCTGGCGAAGCTGGAGCACCTCGTCGTCCAGGACATCTTCCTGACCGAGACGGCGAAATATGCCGACGTCGTGCTGCCGGCCTCGGCCTGGCCCGAAAAAGACGGCACGGTCTCCAACACGAACCGGCAGGTGCAGATGGGGCGGGCCGCCCTCCCCCTGCCCGGCCAGGCGCGCCAGGACCTCGACCTCATCATCGACCTGGCGAACCGGCTCGGCTGCGGCTGGAGCTACGGCCATGTCAGCGAAGTCTTCGCCGAGATGGCCTCCGTGATGCCCTCGCTCGCCAACATCACCTGGGAGCGGGTCGAGCGGGAATACTCGGTGACCTATCCGTGCGACGGGCCGGACGAGCCCGGGCAGGACATCGTGTTCGGCAACGGCTTTCCGACCAAGAGCGGCCGGGCGAAGTTCGTCCCGGCACAGCTCGTCTCCCCGGCCGAGGAGCCCGATACGGAATACCCGTTCGTGCTGACGACGGGCCGGCAGCTCGAGCACTGGCATACCGGCTCGATGACCCGCCGCTCACAGGTGCTGGACGACCTCGAGCCGGAGGCCGTGGCCTATGTGTCGGCCCGCGACATGGAGCGGCTCGGGGCCCATACGGGCGAGTTCATCCAGGTCTCGACCCGCCGCGGCTCGATCCAGCTCAAGGCGCGCATCGACGGCATGATCCCGCCGGGGCTGATCTTCATCCCGTTCGCCTATGCCGAGGCGGCCGCGAACGTGCTCACGAACCCGCAGCTCGACCCGTTCGGGAAGATCCCGGAATTCAAGTACTGCGCGGCCAGGATCGAGCGGGCGACGGCACCGGTGCTCGAGGCGGCGGAGTAGCGCTGCGGATCTCCCTATCCCGAGCCGGGAGAGGGAACGCGCCCCGGCTCAGGGCGCCCGGGCGGCTCCGGTGCGTGGCGGTCCGCCGACCGGGCAGCTCACGCCGAGCCGGGTGCAGCAAAGATCGCCCCCGCTCCCGAAGCGCGGATCCAGCGTCGCGACATAGGCAGCGCCGGTGTCGGTGCTCTCCATGCCGGCGAGATCGACCGGGACGCCGGGTGGCAGCAGCCCGTAGAAAGCGCCCTGGTTGGATTCCCCGCCGGTCGCCTCCTGAGGCTCGACGGACTGGAAGTAGTTGTGCGCGACCGCGACGAGCTCCGGCATGCTTATCGCCCGGGCATGGGCGAGGCAGATCTGGCGGGCCTGCCCGGCGCGGCCATGGCCGGCCAGGTCCCAGCCCTGCTCGGAGGCGATCAGCCGGGTCTGGGGGAAGCGGCCGAGGTCCCCGCCCGCGCCAGCCTCCCGTAGCTTGGACCGCTGGTACTCGGAGACGAGCTCGAGATTGGCGAAGCTGTAGATGCCGCGCCGCGGCGTACGGTCGACGCGGCCGTAGGGGTGGACGGCCACGCTCCAGCTGTAGGCGGTGCCCAGGCGCGCCCACAGGCCGTCCAGCAGCCTGCGCGAGCCGAGGTGGCCGGGCACCTTCGCCTGGTCGGGGGTATCCCAGAGCAGGTCGGTGCTGGCGTACATCAGCGCGCCCCTCTGGTGGCGCTGCAGGGCGGCGTGCACCGCCTTCATCATCGCGGCGTATTTGCCGATGCGGAGCTCGGCCTCCTCCTCCGTCCAGCCGCCCTTGGCGACGGCCGGGGAATAATCGAACCAGACCGTGCTGGCGCTCTCGTTCCATACGATGAAGTGCGAGATCTTGCCGAAGGCACCGCCGTCGTAGCGGCTGGCGAGGAAGTTCGCGTAATCCGCGAAATCTTCCATCGCGTCGTCGCGCGGCACGCAGCCGAGCCTGCCGAAGCGCGGGTCGCCGGCGCAGTCGGGATGGATGTACTGCCGGGGCGTCGCCCACATCACGACGCCGCTCTGAATGCCGTGCTCACCGTCCAGGCGCAGCATCCTGTCGAAGCTTTCGACGGCGGTTCTGTCCAGGCAGCGGAAGCGCCGGTAGCCGAGCGCCGCCTTCTCGGCCTCCCCGGAGGGCAAGAGAAAGCTCTCGGGCGGACAGGCGATCGGGGTCGGGCTCGAGGGAATGCCGGCCCGCTCGATGCCCTCCCAGAAGTAGTTGTACTGCTTGTACTTCACCCCGAGCTGCGCCAGTCGGGCGATCCGCGCCCTGTAGGCGGCCTCTGGAAGAAGAACATACGCGTCGCCGACCCCCTGCTTGGCGGCCGGGGGGACGAAGTCGTCGCTGAAAAAGCCGGTCTGGGCCAGCGACGGGCCCGTGGGGGCCAGGGCGGCGGGGGCTAGCACGGCGAGGGCCAGCGCCAGCCTCCCGAGCAGCCATGCCGTCCGGCGCGGGGCAAACAACCAGTTCATGCCGGAGGATAGCACGCATCTGTCCGGTCGCGGCGCGGCGCCCCGGCTACCGGCGCGCGGCCTCGAACGCGGCCAGGAAGGCCGCGAGGTTGCGGGGCAGCGCCTCGCACAGGTACCCGCCCTCCTGGACAAGCAGCACCGTGCCGTGCACCGGCC
>JAQGJJ010000186.1 GCA_028290695.1 Enterovirga sp.
CTGCAGGACGTAGGAGCGGATTTGGTGGCCCCAGCCGATATCCGTCTTGGCGGCCTGCTCGGCGTTGGCCTTCTCTTCGCGCTTGCGCAGTTCCGCCTCGTACAGGCGCGCGCGCAGCATGTTCCAGGCGGTGGCCCGGTTCTTGTGCTGCGAGCGCTCCTGCTGGCAGGCGGCCACGATGCCGGTCGGGATGTGGGTGATGCGGACCGCCGAATCCGTCGTGTTGACGTGCTGGCCGCCCGCCCCCGACGACCGATAGGTGTCGATGCGGCAGTCCGATTCCTTGATATCGATCGTGATGCGATCGTCCACCACGGGATAGACCCACACGGACGCAAAGCTCGTGTGCCGCCGGGCGTTGGAATCGAACGGCGAAATGCGGACAAGCCGGTGCACGCCGGATTCGGTCTTAAGCCAGCCATAGGCGTTGTGACCCTTCATCATGAAGGTCGCGCTCTTGATGCCGGCTTCCTCGCCCTCCTGCTGCTCGAGCAGCTCGACCTTGCAGCCGTGCTTCTCGCCCCAGCGCGCATACATGCGCGACAGCATCTGGGCCCAGTCCTGGCTCTCCGTGCCGCCGGCCCCGGAATGCACCTCGAGATAGGTGTCGTTGCCGTCCGCCTCGCCGGACAGCAGGGTCTCGACCTGGCGCCGCGCGGCCTCCGCCTGGACGCGGCGGATGATCTCCTCGCCTTCCTTGATCGAGGCGGGATCGCCCTCGGCCTCGCCCATCTCGATGAACGTCACACCGTCATCGAGATCGGATTCGAGCCGCCGGATGGCGCCCACCTGCTCGTCGAGCGCGTTGCGCTCGCGCATGACCTTTTGCGCCTCCTCCGGATCGTTCCAGAGGGAGGGGTCCTCGGACCGGGCGTTCAGCTCCCCGAGGCGAAGATCGACCGTATCCCAGTCAAAGATGCCTCCTCAGCAATCCCACGGATTGCTTGGCGGCTTCGAGGAGCGATGTGATTTCAGCCCGCATGGCAGGAGGAGGACGATCCGTACACGAGAGGGAAAGGGAGAACGCTCAGATAAGCACCGCGGGCCCGGCTGTAAACGACCCGCGACCGGCGGCGCCGACCCTCGTCAGTACAGGCCGCCGGTGCCGCTGCTCACCGCGGCGCGGTCCTCGGAGCCGCTGCCGTAGCCGGACGCGGCATAGCTTTCCTGCGGACCCGTGCCGGGCTTGAACGCCTCGAGGATCGTGCCGGCGCTGTCGCCGCCACCGGCCCGCAGGCCCGACCCGATGCTGACGCGGATCAGCTTGATGCCCGGCGGGACCCGGAACGGGGTCGGCGGCTTATCGGCAAGCGCCTGCTTCATGAACTCGCCGAAGATGGGGGCGGCGTATTGCGAGGCCTGGGCACTGTCGCCCATGGAGCGCGGCTTGTCGTAACCGATATAGACGCCGCAGGCGAGGTTCGGAGAAAAGCCCACGAACCACAGGTCCTTGGCGTCGTTTGTTGTACCGGTCTTGCCGGCCACCGGCTTGCCGATCACCGCCTTCTGGCGGGCCGCGGTGCCGCGGAGCACCACGCCCTCCAGGATCGAGACCATCTGGTAGGCGGTGAGCGGATCCAGCACGAGGTCGCGCTTGTCGATCAGCTTCGGCTCGTCCTGGTTCGCCCAGCCCTCCGCGCTGCAGCCGACGCATTCGCGATCGTCGTGCTTGTAGATGGTGGAGCCGCTCCGGTTCTGGATGCGGTCGATGAGCGTCGGCTTGATGCGCTTTCCGCCGTTGGCCAGCATCGAATAGGCCGCCGTCATGCGCAGCACCGTGGTCTCGCCCGCGCCGAGCGACATGGGCAGCACCGGCAGAAGATCGTCGTAGATGCCGAACCGCCGCGAATACTCGGCGATGAGCGGCATACCGACGTCGCGGGCGAGCCGCACGGTCATCAGGTTCTTGGAATGCTCGATGCCGTAGCGGAGCGTGTGCGGTCCGGTCGACTTGCCCTCGAAGTTCTGCGGCGACCAGGCCTCCTGGCCGGGCCCGGCATCGATGGTGATCGGCTCGTCGTTGACGATGGTGGACGGCGTGAAGCCGTTGTCCAGCGCCGTCGCGTAGACGAAAGGCTTAAAGGAGGAGCCCGGCTGCCGCAGGGCCTGCGTGGCGCGGTTGAACTCGCTCTGGTCGTAGGAGAACCCGCCGACCATGGCCTGAACCCGGCCCGTGTTGGGATCCATGGCGACCAGGCCGCCCGAGACCTCGGGGATCTGCCGCAGGCGGTACTGGCCGGGCTTGTCCTCGATCCGCTCGACATAGATCACGTCGCCGACCTGGAAGGCCTGGGCCGCACTCCGGCGCGTCCACCTCATTCCGTCCGGGGTGATCGCGCCGATCTCGCGCTCCCGGGAGAACTGACCGGAGGGCTCGCGCTTCGGCTGCAGCCCGATTCGGGCCTGGCCGGCGGCCGCTTCGAGGACGACGGCGAGCCGCCAGGGCTGCACGTCGGCGAGGGCCGGCACCTCGGACAGGGCCAGGCCCCACTCGCGTCCGGCGAGCGGGATGTTGGTCTGCGCACCGCGCCAGCCCTGCGCCTCGTCGTAGCGCACAAGCCCGTCCAGCAGCGCCTTGCGGGCGAAGGCCTGGAGCTTCGGGTCGAGCGTCGCCCGCACCGAGAGGCCGCCCTCGTAGAGCGCCTTTTCCCCGTACCGGTCGGCGAGCTCGCGCCGGACCTCCTCGGCGAAGAAGCCGGACGCGGTCGTGTTCGGCGACACGCTGCGGGCCTGGATGCCGAGCGGCAGGGCCCGCGAGCGAACGGCCTCGTCCTTGGTGATGTAGCCGTTGGCTGCCATCAGATCGAGGATGTCGTTGCGGCGGGCGATCGCCTCCTGGGTCCGGCGGAACGGGTGGTAGTTGTTCGGGCCCTTCGGCAGCGCGGCCAGGTACGCGGCCTCCGCGGGCGTCAGCTCGTGCACCGATTTCGAGAAGTACTCGAGGGCCGCGGCCGCGATGCCGTGCACGTTGCGGCCCGGGATGATGGTGCCGAGGAAGATCTCGTTCAGGTACAGCTCGAGGATCTTGTCCTTCGAGTAGGCGGCCTCGATCCGGAAGGCGATCAGCGCCTCGCGGATCTTGCGCTCGAAGGTCTGCGAGGGATCGAGCAGGAAGTTCTTGGCGACCTGCTGGGTGATCGTGGACGCGCCCTGCTTCTTGCCCGAGCGGAAGTTGGTGAGCGCCGCCCGGACGATGCCTTCGGGATCGACGCCGCTGTGCTTGTAGAAATTCTTGTCCTCGGCCGACAGGAAGGCCCCGACCACGAGCTGCGGCACGGCCTGGATCGGCAGGTAGAGCCGGCGCTCCTTGGCGTACTCGGCCAGCAGCGATCCGTCCGCCGCGTGGACGCGGGTCGTGACCGGCGGCTCATAGGTCGCCAGCTGCGCGTGATCCGGCAGGTCCTGGCTGTACTTCCAGTAGAAATAGCCCGCGACCGTGGCGGCGATCATGAACCCGATCGCGCCGACGCTGAACAGGAACCCGAAGAACCGAAGGATGAACCGCATCCGCTCCAATCCGCCAAGGATCCCGCGCGGGATCCGACTTCATCCCCGCCGGCCGACGTGACCCGAGCAGTCCGGAGTGTCAACGGGCGGAACGAAGCGCAAGGCCGGTAATGGACATGGTTTCTATGGTGACAATGGGGCACGGCTCGCGAGCCGAGCCGTGAAGAAGCGGTCCACCGCGGCCGCCATCGCACCCGCGGTGCGGGCCCGCCACTCGGCCGAGAGCATCAGGTCGAGGTCGCGCGCGTTCGACAGGTAGCCGAGTTCCACGAGCACGGACGGGATGTCGGGCGAGCGCAGCACCCGGAAGCCGGCTTCGCGCTGCGGTTGCGTGTTCAGCCGCGCCACGCTGCCGAGATCGCGCCGGAGCAGGCCGGCGAACCGGCCGGAGAATCCGCGCGTCTCGCGCACGGTCAGGTCGTGCAGGATGTCGACCACCGCGGTCGGCGGCGCTGCCCCCATCCCGCCGGCCGCGTCGGCGGCGTTTTCCCGGTCGGCGAGGCTCGCCGATTCGTGATCGGTGGCCTTCTCGCCGCCCACATAGATCGTCGCGCCGCTCACATGGGGGCTCGATATCATGTCGGCGTGGACGGACAGGAGGAGGTCGGCCCCGGCCTCGCGGGCGCGCTTCACCCGCTCGTCGAGCGGCACGAACACGTCCTCGCCGCGGATCATCACGACCCGGTAGCGGCCCCGCCCCGACAGCAGGTCCCGCAGGGTGGACGCGAACGCGAAGGCGATGTCCTTCTCCATCGCTCCGTTCGCCGCGATCGCGCCCGGGTCGACCCCCCCATGGCCGGCATCGATCGCGATCACCGGGCGGGGATCGCCGTGCGACGAGCCGCCGATCGATCCCGTCGTCAGAACCAGGTCGGTGCGATCGCTGGACACCGCGGCCCGGAAAGCGTCGCGGTCGGCGCGGGTGAGCTCGACCTGGAGCACGGAGGTGCCCGGCAGCGGCCCGGCGACGGACTCGATCCGGGTCACGGTCGCGGGTCCGGCCAGTTCGACCACCACGCGGGATCGGCCGGGCGCGAACAAGCCGTAGCGGAGCGAGGCGATCAGGCCGTCGCGCGCGCGGCCGCCGTCGCTCCCGAGCTGGAAATTGACCTCGGGCAGATCGACAATGACCCGGTCGGGCTTGTCGAGCACGAACGCCGTCGCGGCGACCCGGCGGGACAGCGTCAGGCTGAGCAGGCTCTTTGGCCCCTGACCGTCCACATCGGCCGCGACCGCGACCGCGGGCGGGTCCACCGTCGCCCCGCGCCCGTCCGTCAGGAAAAGTCCCGAGGCGAACGCGAACGCAACGGCGAGACGAGCGAGGCGGCAAGGCCGCGGCATCACGGAACGGCTCCGGGTTTCGGACCGCCCCTGTCTGGACCAGCGTGGTTAATGCCCCCTTGCGCCCCCCGCGCGAAGCGCCGGCGGGGTGCCCGACCCGGCCCGCGCCGCCCCCGTCCGGGACGGTGCCGCCGGGCCGTGACGCCCGCTTATGGAAGCATCTTGTCAAACCCCGTCGCGCATATGTAATGAAGTCTGCTCCGTCTGGCTGGTGGCCGCAGTCGCGGAGCGAAGTCGGTCGGATCCGCTTCGCTTCCCTGCCTGCCCCAAGACGACGAAGCATGACCGCGGTGTCCCACGCCGCACCGGAGGTGCGCAGCCGAGGCTGCGTGTCCTCGCCGAAGGAATTTGGACATGAGCGCACAGGAGGGATCAGCATCGCTGTTCGTCCCTGTTCGCACTCCGCCCGAATCGTCTCTGTCCCCCGTCCCCGCCGTGTGTGTCGCGGCCGGGACCGTTAGTTCTACCCGTAACTTCCAGCCCAGACGCGCCCGACAAGGGCGCATCGCGGCGTGTCGCCGGCCTGCCGGCCCGGGTTCCGCAACCGGACCCGCGGCCGAGTTGGCTCGCCCCGCACGGCGCCTCCCCGGAGGCAGGACCGTCGCACGCCATTCCGAAAGCCGAACATGCCCAACAAGATGCTCATTGACGCCTCCCATCCGGAGGAGACCCGCGTTGTCGTAACGCGCGGCAACAAGGTCGAAGAGTTCGACTTCGAATCCGCCAGCCGCCGCCAGCTTCGCGGCAACATCTACCTCGCCAAGGTCACCCGGGTCGAACCCTCGCTCCAGGCCGCGTTCATCGAATACGGCGGCAACCGCCACGGCTTCCTCGCCTTCAGCGAGATCCACCCCGACTACTACCAGATCCCGGTCGCCGACCGGCAGGCGCTGCTCGAGGACGATGCCCGCGCCGAACGCGAGCAGGAGCGCGAGGCCGAGCGTCCGCGCGGCCGGCGCCGCCGCGGCGCGTCGCGGCGCCACCAGGACCGCAACGCCACGATCTCGGCCCCGGCGGAGGAGCTCGAGCGTCCGCTCGACGACGAGCGCGCCGACGCGGCCCATGGCGGGGCGGACGAGCAGGACGACGCCCGCACGGACCGGGGCGAAGGCCCTGCGCCCGAGGACTCGGCCCCGTTCGCGGGCGAGGAGCACGCGTCCGAGGTCGAGCTCCCGGCCGGGAGCGACGGCCAGGATGCCGTCGCCGCGACCGAGGTCGCCGAATCCGCTCTGCCTCCGGAGCCGCAGGACTCCGAGCCCGCACGGGCCGCTTCGGGCGACCAGCCGGAGCCGGACGCGGACGAGCGCGCCCACAACCTTTCGCCCGACGACGCCGAGACCCTCGCGGAAGCGTCCGCCCCGTTCGAGGACGACCATTCCGAGACCGTCGACGACGAAGCCGACGAGGAGGACGACGAGGAAGAAGAGGACGAGCTCGAAGAACACGAGATCATCGAGCACGTGGGCGGCGGGGATGCCCTCGAGGACGTCCCGGAGCGTCCGCGCGTCCACCGCCGCAACTACAAGATCCAGGAGGTCATCAAGCGCCGCCAGATCCTGCTGGTTCAGGTCGTCAAGGAGGAGCGCGGCAACAAGGGCGCCGCGCTGACCACCTACCTGTCGCTGGCCGGCCGCTATGCCGTGCTGATGCCGAACACCGGCAAGGGTGGCGGCATCTCGCGCAAGATCACCTCGGCCGAGGACAGGAAGCGCCTGAAGGAGGTCGTGCAGGACCTCGAGGTGCCGGAGGGGATGGGCATCATCCTGCGCACGGCCGGAGCCAGCCGCACCAAGCCCGAGATCAAGCGCGACTTCGAATATCTGATGCGGCTCTGGGAGAGCGTGCGCGAGTTGACCCTCGGCTCGTCCGCCCCCGCCCTCGTCTACGAGGAGGGGTCGCTCATCAAGCGGGCGATCCGCGACCTGTACAACAAGGACATCGACGACGTCATCGTCTCCGGCGAGGAAGGCTATCGCGAGGCGAAAGACTTCATGCGCATGATCATGCCGACCCAGGCGAAGGTCGTGCAGCCCTATCGCGAGACGCAGCCGCTCTTCGCCCAGCACGGGGTCGAGGCGCAGCTCGACGCGATGTTCTCCAGCCACGTGACGCTGAAGTCCGGCGGCTACCTGGTCATCAACCCGACGGAGGCGCTGGTCTCGATTGACGTGAACTCGGGCCGGTCGACCCGCGAGCACAACATCGAGGACACGGCGCTCCGCACCAACCTCGAAGCGTCCGAGGAGATCGCCCGCCAGCTCAGGCTGCGCGACCTCGCGGGCCTGATCGTCATCGACTTCATCGACATGGAGGAGAAGCGGAACAACCGCGCGGTCGAGAAGAAGCTGAAGGACTGCCTCAAGAACGACCGCGCCCGCATCCAGGTCGGCCGCATCTCGCCCTTCGGCCTGCTCGAGATGTCGCGCCAGCGCATCCGCACGGGCGTGCTCGAATCCTCGTCGATCGTGTGTCAGGCCTGCGGCGGCTCCGGAACCGTCCGGTCGACCCCGTCCGTCGCCCTCCAGGTCCTGCGCTCGATCGAGGAAGCGCTCCTGCGCAGCACGACGCACAATCTCGTCGTCCGGACCCGGGTCGAGGCGGCGTTCTACATCCTCAACCAGAAGCGCGCCCACCTGCGCGAGATCGAGACCCGGTTCGGCGTCACGGTCAGCATCATGCCGGACGAGAGCCTGTCCGGGACGACCACCTTCGCGATCGATCGCGGCGAGCTGGCGACCCCGGCCGAGCGCCCGGCCGCGACGGGCGTCCGCATGGAGAGCTTCACGCCGGTCGACGAGCCGATCGAGGTCGATCCGACGGCCGAGTTCGAGCGCGAGGACGAAGAGGACCACGAGGGCGCGGGGGTCGAATCCGCCGCCGAGCCCAATGGCGAGCCCCGGGAGGGCGAGGGCGAGACGGACGAGAACGGCCGCCGCCGCCGCCGTCGCCGCCGCCGCCGCGGACGCGGAGCCCCGCGCGAGCTCGAGGGCGCAAGCGCCGAACAGGGCGAGACGGACGAGGACGACGAGGAATCCGAGGACGGGGCCTCGACCGGTGCCGCCCAGCTGCTGCCGCAGGCCGCGTCGAACGGGTCCACCGAGGCGGCCGAGACCGGCGAAGCGGAGGTCATCGAGCGGCCCCGACGCTACACGGACGGCGCCTCCTCCATGGCTTCGCCCGCCTCGGGCGGCGACATCGAGCGCTCGCGTCCGGACGCGGCGACCGACATCGAGGCATCGCCGGATCCCGATCGCGACACGCTGGCGGAAACAGCCGCGGCCCTGCCGCCGCAACCGGTCCCGCAGCCCCTTCCGGAGCCCGAGCCGGAGCCGGTTGCCGTGGTGCTGACGCCCCCCGATCCGGATCGTCCGAAGCGGGGCGGCTGGTGGTCCAAGGCCAAGGCGGCGCTCAGCGGCTCCTGAGCGCCACCCTGGCCCGGCTGTCCAGGGAGCGTTATAGTGTTGCCCATACGGGGCTGAGCGCACCATGGACACGGCGAAGGACGCCAACGCGCGGTCGCATGCGGCCGCCCGCAATTCCCACGACCATGCGGGCATGGGCGATCTCGTCGCCCATGCCGTGGGGCATTGCCGCGAGCGCGGGCTGCAATTCACGCCGCTGCGACGCCGCGTCTTCGAGGAGCTCGCCGGCAGCGGGACGGCGCTCGGCGCCTACGATCTGGTGGAGCGCCTCGGGCGCGAGCGGCGCATCTCGCCGATCTCCGTGTACCGCGCGCTCGACTTCCTGATCGAGGCGGGGCTGATCCATCGGATCGCGCTGCGCAACACCTACCTGCCCTGCCACCACGCCCATGGTCCTGGCGAGACCACGGTGTTTCTGGTCTGCGCCACGTGCGGCAACGTCGACGAGATCGCCTCGAAGGCCGTGGCGCAGGACCTCGACGGCATGGCGGCCACCGTGGACTTCAAGCCGCACAGCCGGGCGGTGGAGCTCGAAGGCGAGTGCGCGGCCTGCCGGGAGCCCGGCTGAGCGTCACCCGGCCGAGGCACCGAAGCGCCTGCGCATCGGGGCAGCGACCCGGCCGGGCGCGCGGCCCTCCGGACGAGTGCCCCGCTCCGAAGCCGCCACGCGCCCCCCGAAGCCGGGCTGTGGCCGAGATCGCCGGCGGCGGTGTATGCCTGGAACCCGCCACGGCCATCGCGTGCCGGCGCCCCCAGCCCGAGGCTCCATCCCCATGTCCGTCAAGATCATCGACGTGAAGGAGATCACGCAGCCGATCTCGTCGCCGATCCGCAACGCCTATATCGACTTCTCCAAGATGACGACGAGCCTCGTCGCGGTCGTCACCGACGTCGTGCGGGACGGGCGGCGGGTCGTCGGCTACGGCTTCAACTCGAACGGCCGCTACGGACAGGGCGGCCTCATCCGCGAGCGCTTCCGCGACCGCATCCTCGAGGCCGCGCCCGAGAGCCTCCTCGACGAGAGCGAATCGAACCTGGACCCGGACAAGGTCTGGGCCGCGATGATGCAGAACGAGAAGCCGGGCGGGCACGGGGAGCGGTCCGTCGCCGTCGGCACGATCGACATGGCGGTGTGGGATGCGGTCGCGAAGATCGCCGGCCGGCCGCTCTTCCGGCTGCTCGCCGAGCGCTGCGGCCGCGAGGCCAATCCGCGTGTCTTCGTCTATGCGGCGGGCGGCTACTACTACCCGGGCAAGGACGATTCGGCGCTGCGGGCCGAGATGCGCAGCTATGTCGAGCGCGGCTACAACGTCGTCAAGATGAAGATCGGCGGCGCCTCCATCGCCGAGGACGCCGCCCGGATCGAGGCGGTGCT
>JAQGJJ010000030.1 GCA_028290695.1 Enterovirga sp.
CTGGAGAGCCTGGAGGGCAAGAAGGGCATGCCGCGGCTGAAGCCGCCGTTCCCGGCCAATATGGGCCTGTACGGCTGCCCGACCACGGTGAACAACGTCGAGTCGATCGCCGTCGCGGGCACGATCCTGCGGCGCGGCGGGGCCTGGTTCGCCGGGCTCGGCACCAAGAACAACACCGGCACCAAGCTCTTCTGCGTCTCGGGGCACGTCAACAAGCCGTGCAACGTCGAGGAGGAGATGGGCATACCGTTCCGCGAGCTCATCGACCGCCATTGCGGCGGCATGCGGGGCGGCTGGGACAACCTGCTCTGCTCGATCCCGGGCGGCTCGTCGGTGCCGCTGGTGCCGGCCGAGCAGATCATCGATGCGCCGATGGATTTCGACACGCTCCGGAACCTGAAGTCCGGGCTCGGCACGGCGGCCGTGATCGTGCTCGACAAGTCGACCGACATCGTGCGGGCGATCGCCAGGATCTCGTATTTCTACAAGCACGAGAGCTGCGGCCAGTGCACCCCCTGCCGCGAGGGCACGGGCTGGATGTGGCGCGTCCTGTCCCGCATGGCCGAGGGCCGGGCGCAGAAGCGCGAGATCGACCTCCTGCTCGACGTGACGACCCGGATCGAGGGCCATACGATCTGCGCGCTCGGTGATGCGGCGGCCTGGCCGATCCAGGGCCTCATCCGTCACTTCCGCGGCGAGATCGAGAAGCGCATCGACCTGTATTCGAACAACCCCCATTCCGAGCCTGTGCTCATGGCCGCGGAGTGACGGACAGATAAGATGACAAAGATCGTCGTCGACGGCATCGAGGTAGACGTCCCGCCGGAATACACGCTGCTCCAGGCGTGCGAGTTGGCGGGTGCCGAGATTCCGCGTTTCTGCTTCCACGAGCGGCTGTCGATCGCCGGCAATTGCCGCATGTGCCTCGTCGAGCTGAAGGGCGCGCCGAAACCGGTCGCGTCCTGCGCCTGGGGCGTGCGCGACTGCCGGCCCGGTCCGAACGGCGAGCCGCCGACGGTGATCACCAAGTCGCCGATGGTCAGGAAGGCCCGCGAGGGGGTGATGGAGTTCCTCCTCATCAACCACCCGCTGGATTGCCCGATCTGCGACCAGGGCGGCGAGTGCGACCTCCAGGACCAGGCCATGGCCTATGGGGCCGACACGACGCGCTTCCACGAGAACAAGCGCGCGGTGCACGACAAGTATATCGGGCCGCTGGTCAAGACCTCGATGAACCGCTGCATCCATTGCACGCGGTGCATCCGCTTCGTGGCCGAGGTCGCGGGCGTGCCGGACCTCGGCGCGACCGGACGCGGCGAGGACATGGAGATCACGACCTATCTCGAGCACGCGATGGGCTCGGAGCTGCAGGCGAACGTGGCCGACCTGTGCCCGGTCGGCGCGCTCACCCACAAGCCGCAGGCCTTCAACGTGCGCCCGTGGGAGCTGAGCAAGACCCCGTCCGTCGACGTGATGGATGCGGTCGGGTCCAGCATCCGGGTCGACGCGCGCGGCAAGGAGGTCATGCGGGTCCTCCCGCGGGTCAACGAGGCGGTCAACGAGGAGTGGATCTCCGACAAGACGCGCCAGCACGTGGACGGGCTCCGGCTGCAGCGGCTCGACCGCCCGTTCATCCGCGAGAACGGCCGCCTGCGGCCCGCCTCCTGGAACGAGGCCTTCGGGGTCGTGGCGGCCCGGCTGACCGGCGTTCCGGGCGACCGGATCGGCGCCGTCGCGGGCGATCTCGCGGCCGTCGAGGAGATGTTCGCGCTGAAGCTCCTGATGGAGAGCCTCGGCTCCGCCAACATCGATTGCCGGCAGGACGGGTCGGCGCTGTCGCCCGCACACGGGCGCGCCTCCTACCTGTTCAATCCGGGCATCGTCGGGATCGAGGACGCGGACGCCATCCTGATCGTGGGTGCCAATCCCCGCCTCGAGGCGTCGATCCTCAACGCCCGCATCCGCAAGCGCTGGCGGACGGCGCCGCTGCCGATCGGCCTGATCGGCCCGCAGGTCGACCTGACCTACCCGTACGAGCATCTGGGCGCGGGCCCGGACACGCTGGGTGAGCTGGTTGCCGGGCGCCACGGCTTCAACAAGGCTCTCGACAAGGCCGCGAAGCCGCTCGTCATCGTGGGAGCCGGCGCGACCGCGCGGCCAGACGGGGTGGCGATCCTGGCCGCCGTCGCGAAGCTCGCCTCCGCCATCGGGGCCGTGAAATCGGGCTGGAACGGCCTCGGGGTGCTGCACACGGCCGCCTCGCGGGTCGGCGGGCTCGATATCGGCTTCGTGCCGGGGGAGGGCGGTCTCGCCGCATCCGCGATGGCGGCAGCCGGCGCGCTCGACGTTCTGTTCAACCTCGGCGCGGACGAGATCGAGGTCGCACCCGGCGCTTTCGTGATCTACCAAGGCACCCATGGCGACCGCGGCGCGCACCGGGCCGACGTGATCCTGCCGGGCGCGGCGTACACGGAGAAATCCGGCACCTACGTCAACACCGAAGGCAGGGTCCAGATGGCCAACCGGGCCGTGTTCCCGCCGGGCGACGCCCGCGAGGATTGGGCGATCCTGCGGGCCCTCTCGGACGTGCTCGGCAAGCGCCTGCCGTTCGACAGCCTCGCGGCGCTGCGCCGGGAGCTCTACGGGCGCCATCCGCATCTCGCGCGCCTCGACGAGGTCGCGCCGGCGGAATCCGAAAACCTCTTGTCGGGCCTTACCGGGCTCGCGGGCGAGGCGGGGCGCGAGCCTTTCGCCGCCGCCGTGCGGGACTTCTATCTCACCAATCCGATCGCCCGCGCCTCGCGCGTCATGGCCGAATGCTCGGCCCTGGCGCGACCGGCGGCCGTGCTGCAGGCCGCGGAGTAGGGCGCCATGAGCGTGACCGACACCCTTCTGGCCGTTCTGCTCATCGCGCTGAAGAGCGTGGTGCTGCTCGTGGCGCTGCTCGTGTTCATCGCGTTCGCGCTCTATGCCGACCGCAAGATCTGGGCGGCGGTGCAGCTGCGGCGCGGCCCCAACGTGGTGGGTCCCTTCGGCGTGCTGCAGAGCTTCGCCGACCTGACCAAGTTCTTCCTGAAGGAGCCGATCATCCCGGCTTCGGCGAACAAGGGCATCTTCCTGCTCGCGCCGCTCGTCTTCGCGACGGTGTCGCTCGCCGCCTGGGCCGTGATCCCGCTGGCCGAGGGCTGGGCGGTGGCCGAGATCAACGTCGGCATCCTGTATCTCTTCGCGGTGTCCTCGCTCGGCATCTACGGCGTGATCATGGGCGGCTGGGCGTCCAACTCGAAGTACCCGTTCCTCGGCGCCCTGCGCTCGACCGCCCAGATGGTGTCCTACGAGGTCTCGATCGGCTTCGTGATCGTCACCGTGCTGATGTGCGCGGGCTCGCTCAACCTGACCCAGATCGTGGCCGCCCAGGACACCCGGATCGGCCTGTTCGGCTGGTACTGGCTGTGGCTGTTCCCGATGTTCGTGATCTTCTTCATCTCGGCGATGGCGGAAACGAACCGGCCGCCCTTCGACCTGCCCGAGGCCGAGTCGGAGCTCGTGGCCGGCTACATGGTTGAGTATTCCTCGACGCCGTTCCTGATGTTCATGCTCGGCGAGTACGTGGCCATCATGACCATGTGCGCGCTCGGAACCATCCTGTTCCTGGGCGGCTGGCTGTCGCCGATCCCGTTCGCGCCCTTCACCTGGGTGCCCGGGCTGATCTGGTTCGTCCTGAAGGCGAGCTTCCTGTTCTTTCTCATCGCGATGGTGAAGGCCTTCGTGCCGCGCTACCGCTACGATCAGCTCATGCGGCTCGGCTGGAAGGTGTTCCTTCCCGTCTCGCTGTTCATGGTGGTTCTCGTCGCCCTCGTGCTGAAACTGACCGGGCTCGCGCCGCGCTCGGCCGAACCCGTGCCGGTCGCGCCCATCGCGCTCACGCAAGGACAGACGCCATGAATGTCGGTCAGGCGGCCACCTCGCTCCTGCTGAAGGAGTTCGTCGCGGCCTTCGTGCTGTCGATGAAGTACTTCTTCAAGCCGAAGGCGACGATCAACTACCCGTTCGAGAAGAACTACTACTCGCCCCGTTTCCGTGGCGAGCACGCCCTGCGGCGCTACCCCAACGGCGAGGAGCGCTGCATCGCCTGCAAGCTGTGCGAGGCCATCTGCCCGGCCCAGGCCATCACCATCGAGGCCGGCCCGCGCCGCAACGACGGCACGCGCCGCACGACGCGCTACGACATCGACATGGTGAAGTGCATCTATTGCGGCATGTGCCAGGAGGCCTGCCCGGTGGACGCGATCGTGGAAGGGCCGAACATGGAGTTCTCGGTCGAGACCCGCGAGGAGCTCTACTACGACAAGCAGCGGCTGCTCGATAACGGCGACCGCTGGGAACGCGAGATCGCCCGCAACATCCGCATGGATGCGCCCTACCGTTGACGCCGAACCCACCCCCGTCCGGGAGTGGGAAGACGACCCGCAGCCGTTGTCCCGTCCGGGGCAGGCGCCTATACACCCCGGGACCTCGGTCCCGCCCATCGAACGAGGCAGGGCCGGACCCGGCAGCCCATGACCGCTCTCTTCTTCTACATCTTCGCCGCGATCGCGGTCGCCTCGGCCGTCATGGTGATCGCCTCGCGCAATCCCGTGCAGTCGGTGCTGTTCCTGATCCTGGCCTTCGTGAACGCGGCCGGATTGTTCATCCTGCTGCACGCCGAGTTCCTGGCGATGATCCTGGTGGTCGTCTACGTGGGCGCGGTCGCGGTGCTGTTCCTGTTCGTGGTGATGATGCTCGACGTCGATTTCGCCGAGCTGCGCCAGGGCTTCCAGCGCTACCTGCCGGTCGGGGCGCTGATCGGGGTCATCTTCCTGGTCGAGATCCTGCTCGTCGTGTCGACCTGGACGATCAGCCCGGACGCGCTGCGGGTGCCGATCGCCGCGAACCCGCCGGCCGAGGTGATCACCAACACCGAGGCGATCGGGCGGGTGCTGTACACGCGCTATTCCTACTTCTTCCAGGCGGCCGGCCTCATCCTGCTGGTGGCCATGATCGGGGCGATCGTGCTGACGCTGCGCGACCGCGTCGGCGTCAGGCGGCAGAACATCGCCCAGCAGGTGGCCCGGACGCCCGAAGAGGCAGTCGAGCTCCGCAAGGTGCCGTCGCGGCAGGGGATCTGAGACTCACGATGACCATCGGGCTCGGCCACTTCCTCACCGTCGCGGCGATCCTGTTCACGCTCGGCGTGCTCGGGATATTCATCAACCGCAAGAACGTCATCGTCATCCTGATGTCGGTCGAGCTGATCCTACTCGCCGTGAACATCAACCTGGTCGCGTTCTCGTCCTTCCTGAACGACATCGTCGGGCAGGTCTTCGCGCTCTTCGTCCTCACCGTCGCGGCGGCCGAAGCCGCCATCGGCCTCGCCATCCTCGTCACCTTCTACCGCAATCGGGGCTCGATCGCGGTGGAGGACGTCAACCTGATGAAGGGGTGAGGTCAGCCCCCATGTACCACGCGATCGTCTTCCTCCCCCTTCTCGGCTTCCTGATCGCCGGCCTCTTCGGCCGGATGCTCGGGCCGCGGCCGAGCGAGATCGTCACCACCGCCTTCCTGGGCATCGCGGCTCTCCTGTCGTGGATCGCCTTCATCTCGGTCGGGTTCGGCTCGGGCGCGACCCGCGTCCAGGTCGCGACCTGGTTCGTGTCGGGCGACCTCGTGATCGACTGGGCGTTCCGGATCGACACGCTGACCGCCGTGATGCTGGTCGTGGTGAACACCGTCTCGGCGCTCGTTCACCTGTATTCGATCGGCTACATGCACGAGGACCCGCACCGGCCGCGGTTCTTCGCCTACCTGTCGCTCTTCACCTTCGCCATGCTGATGCTGGTGACGGCCGACAACCTCGTCCAGATGTTCTTCGGCTGGGAGGGCGTCGGCCTGGCGAGCTACCTGCTGATCGGCTTCTGGTACGAGAAGCCGTCCGCGAACGCGGCCGCCATGAAGGCGTTCATCGTCAACCGGGTCGGCGATTTCGGCTTCGCGCTCGGCATCTTCCTGGTCTTCGTGCTGTTCGGCTCGGTCGCGTTCGAGCAGATCCTGCCGCGCGCCGCCGAGGTGAAGGACCAG
>JAQGJJ010000060.1 GCA_028290695.1 Enterovirga sp.
TGAAGATCTTCGTTCCGGTGATCCGGTAGGTGCCGTCGCCGGCCGGCAGGGCGCGGGCCCGGAGCGCCGCAAGGTCGGACCCGGCCTGCGGCTCGGTCAGGTTCATCGTGCCGGTCCACTCGCCCGACACGAGCTTGGCGAGGTAACGCTCCTTCAGCTCGGACGAACCGTGCTTGTCGAGCGCTTCCACCGCCCCGACCGTCAGCAGGGGCCCGAGCCCGAACGCCATGGCGGCCGAGTTCCACATCTCGGAGCAGGCCGCCGCCACCAGCGTCGGCAGCCCCTGCCCGCCATATTCCACCGGCCCCGGCAGCGCGTTCCAGCCCGCGTCGGTCCAGGCCTTGTAGGCCTCCTTCCAGCCCGGCGGGGTCGTGACCGCACCGTCCGCCAGCGGCGTGCCGTGCCGGTCGCCGACGGCGTTCAGCGGTGCGATGACGTCGTTGGCGAAGCGACCGGCCTCCTCCAGCACGCTTTCGACGAGCTCGGCCGAAAGGTCGCCGTACAGGCCGTCCGCGATGGCCGCGTCCATTCCGGCGACATGCCGCATGACGAACGCCATCTCGGCGACGGGCGCGCGATAGGTCATGGCAGATCTCCGGTGGTTCTTGACGGGCGGGACGCCCTCCCCTAGCGCCCCGGAATGACGCGCCGAGTGATGTGACGTGGGCGAGGCCGCGTCAATTCCCGATGAGCCGCTCCCGCGTGCGACGCAGCGGCTCGGCTCCGACCCGGACTCCGTCCGGAGGGCGGCCGGGATCCTGGCCGGAGGCGGCCTCGTCGCGTTCCCGACGGAAACGGTCTACGGGCTCGGCGCGGACGGGCGGGACGCGGCCGCGGTGGCGGCCCTCTACGCAGCCAAGGGCCGCCCGCGCTTCAACCCGCTGATCGCCCATCTGCCGACGCTCGACGCTGCGCGCGGGGAAGCGGTGTTCGGGCCGGACGCCCTGGCCCTGGCGGAGGCGTTCTGGCCCGGCCCCCTGACGCTCGTCCTGCCGGCGCCGCCGGGATGCTCGGTGTGCGACCTCGCGCGCGCCGGATTGGCCAGCGTCGCCATCCGGGTTCCGTCCCATCCTCTCGCGCGGGCGATCCTCGAGGCGGCGGCGACGCCGGTCGTCGCGCCATCCGCCAACCGGAGCGGCCGCGTCAGTCCGACGGAGGCCGGCCATGTTTTGGCCGATCTCGACGGCCGGATCGACGCGGTCCTGGACGGAGGCACGACCCGGGTCGGCGTCGAATCGACGATCGTCGGATGTCTGGGCGGCGACCCGGTCCTGCTGCGGCCGGGCGGGGTGCCGCGCGAGGCGCTCGAGCGCGTGCTCGGCCGCCCGCTCGCGGCCGATAGCCCCGACGGGGTGGTGCCGATCGCGCCGGGCCGACTTGCCTCGCATTATGCGCCGAAGGCCGCCGTGCGGCTGAATGCGACCGACATCCGGCCCGGCGAGGCCGCGCTTCTGTTCGGAGGCGCCCTGCCGGGCGCGGGAAACGCCGAAGCCGCGCTGGACCTCAGCCCGGCCCGCAGCCTCGCGGAGGCGGCCGCGAACCTGTTCGGCTACCTGCGGCGGCTCGATGCCGGGGGCGCGGCGGTGATCGCCGTCGCCCCGATTCCCGAGGCCGGTCTCGGCGAGGCGATCAACGATCGCCTGCGCCGGGCGGCGGCGGATCGCTAGCGGGCGAGCTTGGCCGCGATCTCGGCGACGTGCTTGCCCTGGAAGCGCGCCCCGTCGAGCTCGTTCGCGGAGGGCTGGCGGCTGCCGTCGCCCGCGGACAGCGTGGAGGCGCCGTACGGTGAGCCGCCCGTGATCTCGTCCATCCGCATCTGGCCCTGGAAGGCGTAGGGCAGACCGACCACCACCATGCCGTGGTGGAGAAGCACGGTGTGGAAGCTCGTGATCGTGGTCTCCTGCCCGCCGTGCTGGGTCGCGGTCGAGGCGAACACCGAGCCCACCTTTCCGACGAGCTTGCCCTGCGCCCAGAGCGCGCCGGTCTGGTCGAGGAACTGCTTCATCTGGGCCGCCATCATCCCGTATCGCGTGGGGGTGCCGAAGATGATCGCGTCGTAGCCCGGCAGCTCGTCGACCGTCGCGACCGGCGCAGGCTGGTCGACCTTGTAATGGGCCGCCGCGGCGACCTCGGCCGGCACGAGCTCCGGCACCCGCTTCACGACGACCTCGGCACCCGCCGCCTTTGCGCCCTCGGCCGCGGCATAGGCCATCTGTTCGACGTGGCCCCAGGACGAGTAATAGAGCACCAGAACCTTGGCCATGACGATACAGCTCCTGAGACCGGGCCGATTGGAGCGCCCGATCCTTCCCCAGAGGAGCTAGCCTTTCTGCCGCGCAACTTCACTGCTACCGTTGCAGACTACCGATTGCGCGGCTGCAAGGGCGATGGCTGACCGTTTCTCCTGGGAGGATCTCAGGCTTGTGCTCGCGATCGCCGAGACGCGGAAGCTCGGCCCCGCGGCCGAACGGCTGGGGCTGGACGGATCGACGGTGTTCCGGCGGCTCGGTCAGCTCGAGAGCCGGCTCGCCCAGAAGCTCTTCGAGCGTCACCGGACCGGCTATGTTCCCACGGCGTCTGGCGCCGACATGGCGGCGCTCGCGCGGCGGATGGAGGAGGAGGTCGACGCCCTCTCGCGCCGCTTGGCCGGGGGCGCGCCCGCGCCCGCGGGCCAGATCCGCATCACCACCAACGACACCCTGCTCGTGCATGTGCTGACGCCGATCCTGGCGAAGTTCCGCCGGCTGCATCCGCTCATCACGCTCGACCTCGTTCTGTCGAACGACTCGCTGAACCTGTCGCGGCGCGATGCCGACGTGGCTTTGCGGGCCACCAACAAGCCGCCGGAAACGCTGATCGGACGTCGCGTCGCCACCATGGCCTGGGCGCTCTATGGCCGTGCCGACGGCGAATATCCGGCCGAGATGGACGAGGCCGCGCTCAGGGCCGCCGACTGGGTCGTGCTCGGCGACGATTTCTCGGGCGTGGAGGCCGCGCGCTATGCCCGGCGCTACGCCTTGGAATCCCGCATCGTCTGCAAGGTGAACACCGTGCTAGCGCTCGTCGAGATGGTGCAGGCCGGCATCGGCATCTCGCCCCTTCCCTGCTTCACGGCGCATAGCCGCCCGGACCTGCGCCGGCTCGCGCCTCCCGACCCCTCGTTCTCGACGTCGCTGTGGCTGCTCGCCCACCCGGACCTGCGCGACGCGCCCCGCATCCGCGCCCTGCTGGACTTCCTGGCGGCCGAGATGAGCGTGAGGCGGCCGCTCTTCGCCGGCGAGGAAACCTGACGGACGGCCAGGGCTGGGCGGCCGTCAGCCGATCTCGACCACCATCCGGCCCCGGATGCGCCCGTCCAGGATGTCGCGTCCGGCATCGATCACGCCGGCGAGCGGGATCGTGCTCGTCATGGCGGCGAGCTTCGAACGGTCGAGGTCGCGCGCGAGGCGCCGCCATGCCTCGATCCGCAGCGACTTCGGGGCCATCACGGAATCGATGCCGAGCAGCGACACCCCGCGCAGGATAAACGGCGCAACGGAGGCCGGCAGGTCCATCCCGCCGGCCAGACCGCAGGCCGCGACCGCGCCCCCGTAGCGCGTCATGGACAGCATGTTGGCGAGCGTCGCCGATCCGACCGCGTCGATTCCCGCCGCCCAGCGCTCCTTGCCGAGCGGACGTCCCTTCCCGGCGAGTTCCTGGCGGTCGATGATCTCGGCCGCACCGAGGCTCTTGAGGTAATCCGCTTCGGCGGGCCGGCCCGTGGAGGCGACGACGTGCCATCCGGCCTGGGCCAGCAGCGCGATCGCGACCGAACCGACCCCGCCGCTCGCCCCGCTCACGACGGCAGGACCGCGATCGGGCGCTAGGCCGTGGCGCTCCAGCGCCAGAACGCAGAGCATGGCCGTGTAACCGGCCGTGCCGATCGCCATGGCCTCGGCGGCGGACAGCCCCGCGGGGAGCGGGACGAGCCACTCGCCCCGGACCCGCGACCGCTCGGCATAGGCGCCGAGATGGGTTTCCCCGGTTCCCCAGCCGTTCAGCACCACCGCGTCCCCGGGCTTGAAGTCCGGATGGGAGGAGACCTCGACCGTTCCGGCGAAATCGATGCCGGGAATCATGGGGAAGCGCCGGATCACGGGCGCGGTGCCGGTCAGGGCGAGGCCGTCCTTGTAGTTCACGGTCGAGTGGGTCACCCGGACGGTGACGTCGCCGTCCATCAGGTCGGACTCGGAGAACTGGCGGATCGCCGGGGCGGCCTGTCCGCCATCGGTCTTCTCGATCACGACTGCCTTGAACGACGCCATCCTGCCCTCCCTCGGCTTCTGCCCGCGCAGGAGGGCGCGCGCCCCAAACCTGTCAACCCCACGCCAGTCCGGCGAGCACGAGTACGATGCCCAGGAGAGAGACCGCCCACACGAGCGAGCGGAGGAACGGCACGCCGGCCGCGTAGAGAGGCAGGTAGACCAGGCGGCCCCAGAAATAGAGCTGCGCGCCCCACCACGTGTAGGCGTTGCTCCGACCTGCGACCGCCGCGACCAGGATCGCCGCGGCCGCGAACGGGAAGGTTTCCATCAGGTTTCTGAAGGCCCGTTCGAAGCGTCCGCCCAGCGCCGACAGGGGTTTGGGAGGCGTGTCGCGCGGGCTCATCCCGTACGACAATCCATTCGCTGCAGTGAACAACTGCGCGACGATCAGGAGCTGGACGATTCCGAGCACCGCCGTCCACGCCAGCATTGTGAGTTCGCGCGACATCGTCGCCTCCCGGAGGGGACGCGATGCCCCCAGGTGCAGACTAGCCGAATAAGCGGGGAGCGGAACCGAGGCGGAGACTTCGGTTCGATCCGAACCGCCGCGTCATGCCGGAGCGCTGCTCAGCGCTCGGAGGTTATGAGTTCGACCCTCATCTGAACGGCTGGGCCGACGATCCTGGCGGTTGCACAGCCTCCCGGGTCCGGGGAGGCGGCTACATCTTCAGGCGGAACGTCCGCACGAATGCCTGGAAGGAGCGCTGCGCCGACCCGAGGCCTTCCGCGACCATGCCGCTTCCCGCCGACGAGTAGTCGTAGGCGCAGAACAACCCGAACAGTACGACCACGATGGCCAGCACCGCCTTTGCGCCCATCGCCGATTTCGGTTGCGGCCTGTTGGCCTCGAACCGGCTTGCGTTGAGTGTGAAAGCCATGGCTTCAGCTCAAATTGGGTGGAACTTTGAGCCTAGTTTGCGCCTTCCCCCTGAAAGAAGGCTTAAGCACACCGTCTAACCTTCGGAGAAGCCGCGTGTTTCCACGCGGACGCCTCAGGCGGCGGCGGCCCAACGCGCGAGGCCGAAGGGCGACAGGTCCAGGGCCGCCCGGCCCTCCGTGGCCCAGCCGGCCAGCGCCTCCCCGATTGCGGCCGAGTGCTTGAAGCCATGGCCCGAACAGGCCGAGACCAGCATCACGCGCTCGGACTCGGGGTGGTGATCGATCACGAAGGCGCCGTCCGGCGCTTGCGTGTAGAAACACGTCTTCGCCGCCAGGCAGCGGGAGCTGACGCCGCGAAGCAGTCCGGCCACCTGCTGCCCGTAGATCGTCGCGATCTCCGCGTCCGTGACCGTGCGGTCGATCTCGGCGGGCGAGCCCAGCCGGTGCTCGTAGAGCTCGGTCGCGACCTTCAGGCCGCGCGTTCCGGGCGGAATGGGGAAGCCGTAGGAATGCTCCCCGACCCTGCCGTGCAGCCAGATGAACACCGGAAAGCGTCCCGGCTCGAAATCCGCCGGACTGTCAGGCTCGAACCAGGTCAGCACCTGCCGGTGGAGGGCCATGCGGTCGAGCGGCCCGCCCGCGAGGCCCGGGCTCCACGCGCCCGCGGACAGGATCACGCGCTCGGCCTCGTAGGAGCCCTTGTCGGTTTCGACCCGAACCCCCGAGGCGCGAGGCACGATCCCGGTCACGATCTCCCCTGTCCGGATGGTTGCCCCGTGCCGGGACGCGAGATCGAGCTGGGCCGCGATGCAGCGCTCCGGGTAGACGTAGCCGGCACCCGGCTCGAAATAGCCGGTCTCGTCGCCGTCCAGAACGAATTGCGGGAAGCGGTGGGCGATCTCGTCGGCATTCAGCACCTCGTGCTCGATGCCGTAGCGCTCCGCCGCCGCGATGGTCTGCTGCACGAAGGCCGCCTTCTTGGGGTGTACCCCGGTGCGTCCGGCCAGCACGAGCCCGCCGCACTGGTCGAGGAGCCTCTGGCCCGTCTCGCCCTCGATCTCGCGCCAGATCTCGTGGGCCCGGAGCACGATCGGCACATAGGACTCGCCCTCCCCGATCGCCTGGCGCGTGATGCGCGTGTCGCCATGGGAGGAGCCGTGCTCGTGCGGCGGCGAGAAGCGATCGATCCCGAGCGCGCGCACACCCCGCTTGGCGAGCTGGTACAGGGCGGCGCTGCCCATCGCGCCGAGCCCCACCACGATCGCATCCGCGCCCGCCATCCCCGTCATCCCCGCCTAAGCTTCCAAGACGGGCGAATATGCCGATTGCGACCGCCCGGCGCGAGCCCCCGCCTCCGCGGCGCATTTCGCGACATGCGCATCCCGGTTGATCACCTGCAGGTTCGGCGCTCCCCAATAGGCCAGGATCGCCGGCCAGCGATGCTCGCCCCGCTCGCGCCACACGCGAAAGAGCGGAACCCGGTGGTCCACCTCCGAGCTCTTCAGGAGCCGCCGGCCGGACTGGGCGCAGCGCCGGGCCTGACGCTTCTTCAGCGCCTGCACCTGCTGGCTCGGGTCGTTCCAGAACCGCCACGCCGCGACGCAGGCCGAATGCCACCCCGCATTGCGGTTCGGCTTCCCGTCCCCCCACAGATCCCGGTGCCATCCGAGTCGGAACACCGGCTGCCCGCAGACGCAGCAATGACCCGGGCCGAGAGCGTAGGCCTTTTCCCGAAACGGCGCGGGCGGCGCTCGGAAGCTGGTGGAGCGGCCTTCCGGGCCAAGCCGCCACTCCCAGCCGTCGGGGGCCTGGCCGAGCCCGGCGAGCGCGCGCGCGAGCTGGTCCGCCCGTAGCGGATGGGCGCGCCAGTAGCTCTCGATGGCGCGGCGCGGCGTGGCAGGCACGAGGGGCCGGGACAGGGCATGCGCGAGAACGGGTGCCGGGAAGATGGCCGGCAGGGCGCGCCTGAGTCGCGCGAGCGTCGCCCGGTTCCGTTCATCCCGCCACGTGCTCATCCTGCCTCCGAATCGCGCCGGACGACCTTCGGACGGAGCCCGTATCCGAAGCGTTTAGGCCAGGACCGGCTCGGCCGGCCGAAATCGCACCAACACGACGGCCGAGGCTCCGACGATCAGCACGAGCCCGGACCAGTCGGCGGCGGTCGGCCGCTCGCCGAGGATCAGCGTCGCTCCGATCACCCCGACCGCCGGGACGAGCAGGGACGCGATCGAGGCGATCCCGGCCGGGAGCTTGTCCAGGATCTGGATCCAGATCGCGTTGGCGAGGGCCTGCGCGAAGATCACATGGTAGATCAGCGCCAGCGTCGTCCGTGCCTGCAGGGGGTGGATCTCCGGCACGCCCTCCACCCACAGCATGCCGAACACCGTTGTCGCGGCTCCGAGCGCCAGCTGCCATGCGGCCACGGTGATCGGCCCGGCATCGGTCGGATAGCGCTTCATGAGAACCGCGCCCGCCGCCCAGCTCAGGCCCGATCCGACCGCGAACAGAAGCCCCCAGGACAGCTGCCCCTCGGCGGCGATCGGCCATCCGAGGGCCGCGAGCCCGGCGGCCCCGAGGGCGAGCCCGACCATGCGGCGACCGTCCAGGCGCTCGCCCACGATGAGCCGGGCGAACAGCACGGTCCAGAGCGGCATCGTATAGGAGAGAACCGCGGTTCGGGTCGTCGAGGCGGTCAGCTGGGCCAGCGCGCTCAGGATGTTGTAGCCCGTCACCGCCAGGAGCCCGGTTCCGAACACCCGCAGCCAGTGCCGCCGCGGCACGGACAAGGGTTCGCCCCGCAGGCGAAGCAGCCCGAACAGGAGCAGCGCGGCCAACGTGAAGCCGAGCGTCCGCAGGGTCCAGGGCTTGATCTCGTCGAGGCAGATCCGCACCGCCGGCCAGTTCAAGCCCCAGAACAGGCCGAGCACCGGAATGAGGGCGACCGTGGGATTGAGCCCGCGAACGTCCGCGCGGCGCCGGCCCGCTAGTCCTTCCACAGCCATGCGGCACCTCGCACTCCGGAGGAATCGCCGTGGCGATGCTTGAGCACGGGCGTCGTGAAGACGTCGGAGAAGATGTGCGGCTTCATCCGGGACGGCAGATCCCGGTAGAGCTCGTCCACGTTGGACATGCCGCCCCCGAGCACGATCGCGTCCGGGTCGAGCACGTTGACGATCGCAGCCAGGCTGCGGGCGAGGCGATCCACGTAGCGACCGTAGGTGGCGAGCGCGGCCGGATCCCCGGCCCGCATGGCGGACACGATGGCCGGGCCCGCGGCGGCCTCGCCCGTGGCGAGGGCATGATCGCGCTCGAACCCGGTGCCGGACACGAAGGTCTCGACGCAGCCATGGCGACCGCAAAAGCAGCGCGGGCCTGGCCGCTCCTCGTCGCGGGGCGCGGGCAGCGGGATGTGACCCCATTCGCCGGCGATGCGGTTGCGGCCGCCGAGGGCGCGGCCGTCGATGGCGATCCCGGAGCCGGCGCCCGTTCCGATGATGACGCCCCAGAGCACGGACGCGCCCGCTCCCGCGCCGTCCGCGGCCTCCGACACGGCAAAGCAGTTGGCGTCGTTCTCGACCCGGACCTCACGCCCCAGCGCGGCGGCGAGGTCGCGATCGAGCGGCCGGCCGATGTTCCAGGTGGAGTTGGCGTTCATCACGAGGCCCGTCCGGGGCGAGATCGCGCCGGGGATCCCGATCCCGACTGTGCCCCTCGATCCGGTTGTGCGCTCGAGATCCTCGACCAGGCTCCGGATGGCCGCGATGCAGCCGGCGTAATCGCCCTTCGGGGTCGGGGCCCGCACCCGGGCCAGCGTCTCCCCCTCGGGGGAGAGCGCGATCGCCTCGATCTTGGTGCCGCCCCAATCGACCCCGATCAGCATGGGATCAGGCGGCGAGCTTGAGCGCCTGCTCGACCTCACGGGCGCGCCCGAGATCGGTCATGACCTGCGCCAGCCGGGGTTTGGCGGCGATCTGACGACCATGCAGGCGGCTCACCGCCTCGCTCAGCGTCCCGCCCCGCCCCAGCATCTCGTCGGCGAAGCCGATCATGCGCAGGTTCGGCCAGGCCTGCGGGCGGATCTGCGTCAGACGGTCGATGATCGCGGTCGCGCTCTCGTTCTCGTAGGCCTGGGCCAGCAGCATCGCCATGGCGGCGGTGGAGCGCGAGATGCCCATGTGGCAGTGGATAAGGAGATGGCCTTCGTCGCGTTCCTTGGCGTCCTGTTCCAGGTCGTCCGCGAAGGCGAGGATCTGCCGCACGTGCTCCGGCTCCGGCATGACCTGCCCCGGCCGCGCCTCGATGATGTCGTGGAACCGCAGCGTCATGCGGTGGTGCTTACGGTCGTAGGAGCCGAACGCTTCGGGATCGGGCCAGTCCGGATCGAGGATGGACAGCACGTGCGTCACGCGGCTGTTGCCGTGCCCCTCGAGTTCCTCCAGGCCACAGATCGTGAGAAGCGAGATGCGGGAGCGTTCCATGTGGGGGCCTTTAGCGGATTCCCGCACAGGAACCTATCCGGACCGCCTCAGCCTTTCGCGCCGGCCGTGATCGGCTCCTGGTAGGCGAGGCCCATGTCCCAGGGGAAGTAGATCCAGGTGTCCTGGCTCACCTCCGTCACGAAGGTATCGATGGTGGGCCGGCCCGCCGGCTTCGCGTAGACGGCCGCGAAATGGGCTTTGGGGAGCATCTCGCGCACGATCTTCGCGGTTTTGCCGGTATCCGTCAGGTCGTCGACGACCAGCACGCCGGCACCCTCCGGGCCCAGCGCCTTCACGCTTTCGGCGATGTCCTTCAGGACCATCAGCGAGCCCTGGCTCGTGTAGTCGTGGTAGCTCGCCACGCAGACGGTCTCGATCAGCCTGACATCGAGCTCGCGCGCGACGATCGCGGCCGGAACGAGCCCGCCCCGGGTGATGCACACGATCGCCTTGAACGGTCCCGCGGCGGCGAGCCGCCAGGCCAGCGCGCGGGCGTCGCGGTGGAACTGGTCCCAGGAGACCGGAAAAGCCTTTTGCGAGGGAGCGACCATCGAGACCCGAACTTGAGCGTGCCTTGGGCGCTCATATCGGGCATGTCGAAGCTTGTCATGGGCGAGATCGGCCCGGGCGCGGCGGCGGGCATTGCCCGAACCGCCCGGCATCGTACACGTTGACACGCGCCAAGCCCGGCTCCCTTGGGACTGGTTATCGACCGGAGTTCACGTCCGCATGTGGCTGATCCGTCTTTATGTACGGGTGCTCGGGCAGCTCGGGTCGGACCTGAAGGTCGGCGCCGTGCTGTCGCTCGCCAATATCGGCCTCGCGATCGCCGCCTTCGCCGAACCGATCCTGTTCGGCCGCATCATCGACAGGCTGACGGGTGGCGGCGCGGCGGCGGCCGGACCCGTGACGTTCTCGTCCCTCCTGCCGCTGCTCTTCGCCTGGATCGGCTTCGGCCTGTTCACGATCGGCGCCGGCGTCCTGGTGGCGCTGCACGCGGACCGGCTCTCCCACCGCCGGCGGCTCGCCACCATGGCGAACTATTTCGAGCACGTGCTCGAGCTGCCGCTCGCCTTCCACACCTCCACCCATTCCGGGCGCGTCCTGAAGGTGATGCTGGAGGGCTCGAACGGCATGGCCTGGCTGTGGCTCGGCTTCTTCCGCGACCACCTGGCCGCCATCGTTGCCCTGACCATCCTGCTACCGCTGACGCTGTTCCTGAACTGGCGCCTCGGCATCCTGCTCGTCGTTCTGGTCTTCCTCTTCACGATCCTGACCGCGCTCGTCCTGCGCAAGACCGAGACGCTGCAAGGCTATGTCGAGGGATTCCATTCGCGCCTGGCGGAGCAGGCCTCCGACGCGCTCGGCAACGTCCCGGTCATCCAGTCCTTCACCCGCACGAAGGCGGAAACGGGCCAGCTCCGGTCCACCATCACCCAGCTCCTCGCGGCCCAGACCCCGGTTCTGTCCTGGTGGGCGATCGCCTCCATCGCGACGCGCGCCTCGGCGACGCTCACCGTCACCTCGATCTTCCTGCTCGGCACGTGGCTGAACCTGACCGGGCGGGCCACGGTGGGCGACGTCGTGATGTTCATGTCCATCGCCACGATGCTGATCGGGCGCCTGGAACAGGTGGTCGCCTTCGTGAACCAGCTCTTCATGCAGGCGCCGAAGATGCGAGAGTTCTTCGAGATCCTCGACACCGCTCCGACCGTCAGCGATCGGCCGCACGCGCAGAACATCGACCGTTTCAAGGGCGAGGTGGCGTTCGAGAACGTGTCCTTCTCCTATGACGGCAAGCGGACCGCGATCGCGGACGTCTCGTTCTCGGTCGAGGCCGGGCAGACCATCGCCCTGGTGGGCGCCACCGGGTCCGGCAAATCCACCACGCTCGGCCTGCTGCACCGCGCGTTTGATCCGCAATCGGGCGCGATCCGCATCGACGGAGTCGACATCCGCGACATCTGCCTGGCGTCCCTGCGCCGCAACATCGGCGTCGTGTTCCAGGAGCCGATGCTGTTCGCCCGCTCCATCCGAGAGAACCTCCAGGTCGGCCGCCCGGATGCGACCGAGGCCGAGATGATGGACGCGCTCGAGCGCGCCCAGGCGCTCGAATTCATCCAGCGCCAGTCGGACGGGCTCGATTCCGTCATCGGAGAGCGTGGCCGGTCCCTGTCCGGCGGCGAGCGCCAGCGGCTGTCCATCGCCCGCGCCCTCCTGAAGAACCCTCCCATCCTCATCCTGGACGAGGCGACGAGCGCCCTCGACGCCACCACGGAGAAGCGGCTCCAGGCGGCGCTGATCGAGGTGATGAAGGGCCGCACCACCTTCGTCATCGCGCACCGTCTGGCGACGATCCGGAATGCAGACCGCATCCTCGTCTTCCATCAGAGTCGCGTGGTGGAATCCGGGACCTTCGAGGAGCTCGTGGCCCTGGACGGCCGTTTCGCCGAGCTCGCCCGCGGTCAGTTCATGGCTCCGGACGCGGCGGCGGCCGGGCCGACCGCGCGGCCTTCCCTGGTGGCGGTGGGCGGGTGACCGGCGCCGCGCCCTAGCTCGGCGCGCGGGCGAGTTCGTCCTCCAGGAAGGCTCGAACCTCCTCGCGCGCTATGCCCGGGGCGATGAAGCTCCGGCCGATGCCGCGCGCGAGAATGAAGGTGAGCTGCCCCGCCCTCACCTTCTTGTCCTGCCCCATGGCGGCGATGAGATCGTCGGCCGTGCCGACCCCGCCCGGCACGTCCGCCAGGAGGGTGGGAAGGCCGACGGAGCGCAGATGGGCGTCGACCCGGTCGCTGTCGGCCCGTGGGCATAGCCCGAGCCGGACGGAGAAGCGGAAGGCGAGCGCCATTCCGACCGCGACGCCCTCGCCGTGGATCAGCCGCGCCCCGTCATAGGCCACGGCACGTTCGAGTGCGTGCCCGAAGGTGTGGCCGAGATTGAGGAGCGCGCGGTCGCCTTCCTCGCGCTCGTCGCGGAGAACCACCGCGACCTTGGCGAGGCAGCTCTGCGCCACCGCATGGTCCCGCGCGGATCCACCGGCGAAGATGTCCGCCCAATGCGCCTCGCACCAGGCGAAGAACCCGGGGTCGTTGATGAGCCCGTACTTGGCCACCTCGGCATAGCCGGCCCGCATGTCGCGGGGCGCGAGCGTATCGAGGAGGGCCGTGTCGGCCAGGACGAGCGCGGGCTGGTGAAAGGCGCCGACGAGGTTCTTGCCGCGCGCCGTGTTGATGCCGGTCTTGCCACCGACGGAGGAATCGACCTGAGCCAGAAGGGTCGTCGGCACCTGGATGAAGCGGACCCCGCGCAGGACGATCGCGGCGGCGAAACCGGCGAGATCCCCCACCACCCCGCCACCGAGCGCCACGACGAGGTCGCCGCGCTCGAGTCGCGCGGCCAGCATGGCGTCGCAGATCGTCTGGAGCTGGGTGAAGCTCTTCGAGCTCTCCCCGGCCGGAACCACGACCCGCTCTACCCGCAGCCCGGCGGCGGCAAGCGAGGCTTCGGCGGCCGGGGCGTGCAGCGCGTAAACGGCCTCGTCGGTCACGAGGCAGACCGCGCGCGCGCCCAGCACGGCTGCGTGGGCGCCGAGTTCGCCCGACACCCCTCGTCCGACGAGGATGTCGTAGGCGCGGCCCTCCAGCGGGACCCGGATGGTTTCCCGCGCCGGCTCCGCCGGCCGTTCTCCGAGCGCCGCCGAGGTCACGCCGACACCGCCTCGTTCGCCAGCTTCGCGTCGAGCATCTTCACCACTTCCTCGACCACGCGGTCATGCGCCCAGTCCCCCGATTCAACCAGGACATCCGCCAGCGCATAGACTGGGTGCCGGATCGCCATGAGCTGACGCATCGTCTCGTCCGGGTCCGGGGTCAGCAGGAGCGGCCGGTTCGACCGGCGCCGGACGCGGCGCATCAGGGTGTGGTGGTCGACCTTCAGCCACACCGAGATGGCATGCTGGGCGATCGCGGTTCTCGTTTCCGGATCCATGTAGGCACCACCGCCGGTCGCGAGCACCAGCGGCGGTCCGGCCAGCAGGCGGGCGATGACGCGACGCTCACCGTCCCGGAAGGAGGGTTCGCCGAACGCCGCGAAGATGTCCGGCACGGTCATGCCGGCCGCGGCCTCGATCTCGGCGTCGGCATCCCGGAACGGCAATCCGACCCGGGCTGCGAGCCGGCGGCCCACCGTGGTCTTGCCGGCGCCCATGAGCCCGACCAGCACCACGCTGCGACGGCCCAGCCGGTCGCGCAGCAACGGGCCTGGGCCCGGCTCCGGCAGCGGAGCGGGCGGCATCTCGACGGCTTCCTGCGGGCCCATCTCCGGGTGCCTCTCCATGACCGAAGCTGTATCATGCGGCTGCGATTTTGCCACAAGCCGAACCCATGAGCCTTGCGCCGCCGCGCCTCGCGAACCTGTTCCTCGACATGCTCGCAGCCGAGCGGGGAGCGGCGCCCAACACCCTCGCGGCCTACCGGCGCGACCTCGAGGATTACCTGGCCTACCTGGGCGAGATCGGCCTCGCCCCCGGCGAGGTCCGGCCGGCCACGGTGCGGGCCTTCCTGGCGAGCCTGGCCGAGCGCGGGCTCAAGGCGTCCTCGGCCGCCCGCCGTCTCTCCGCCGTGCGCCAGTTCCACAAGTTTCTCTATGCCGAGGGCCATGCGGGATCGGACCCGAGCGCCGCCGCTTCTGGGCCGAAGCGCGCCCGGGCCGTTCCAAAGGTGCTCTCGACGGGCGACATCGACCGCCTGCTCGCGGTCGCCCGCGAGCGCGCGGAGAGCGGCGACGGAGAGGCCGGGTCGGGCAAGGAGGGCGGCGGCGGATCGCTGGCCGGAAAGCGAATGCTCTGCTTGCTCGAGCTCCTCTACGCCACGGGGCTTCGCGTGTCCGAGCTCGTGTCCCTCCCCCAGGCGGCCGCCCGTTCGCGCGACCGCTTTCTCGTTGTGCGCGGAAAGGGCGGAAAGGAGCGGCTCGTGCCGCTCACGGAGGCGGCGCGCCGTGCCGCGGCACTCTACCTTGGGGCCCTGGAGGCGCGGGGCCAGGCGGGACGCTGGCTGTTTCCATCCGACGGGGCCCAGGGCCACCTGACCCGGCAGGTCTTCGCCCGCGAGCTGAAGGCGGTCGCCGGAGCCGCCGGCCTGAGGGCCGACAAGATCAGCCCGCACGTCCTGCGCCACGCCTTCGCCAGCCACCTCCTCCAGAACGGTGCGGATCTGCGCGTCGTGCAGGAACTGCTGGGCCACTCGGACATCGCGACCACGCAGATCTACACGCACGTTCTCGACGAGCGGCTCAAAGGCATGGTCCGCGACCTTCATCCTCTTTCGGATACCGAGCCGTCCTGACCCCGTCCGAGGCGGTCGCTGCCGGTTGCCGCCTGCTGCGGGCAAACGAGGGTGTTATCGAGCCGTGGGCGTTTCAGCGTCCCTGCCGAAGCCGTCTCGGCCGAATGCGACCGCGGCTGATTACCG
This sequence comes from Enterovirga sp., assembly GCA_028290695.1. Taxonomy (GTDB): domain Bacteria; phylum Pseudomonadota; class Alphaproteobacteria; order Rhizobiales; family Beijerinckiaceae; genus Enterovirga. The sequence continues at coordinate 15,130 of JAQGJJ010000060.1, forward strand.
TTCCTTAACCGCACCGTCAGCCAGCAACGGCGCCTGGCGGGTTTTCAGAGCATCTAAGCCTGCCGGCAGCGTCCGGGATCAACACAGGATCCCCCGAACCGGTTCGCGGAGGGTACATGCTGAGGAGGTTTGCGAACGACCGGAAGGGGGCTCTGAGCATCATCTTCGCGCTCGCTCTCATCCCGCTCGTCGGAGTGACGGGAGCGGCCGTGGATTACTCCCGCGCCGCCGAGTTCCGGGCCTTTCTGCACCGCGAAGCGGACAACGCGGCCCTCGCGATCGCGAGTTCGGACGCGCCCAACGCGGCTTCAACGATCGAGAGCCTGAGGTCACGTGCGCTCACCCATTACGGCCCGGCCGGCGGTCGCAATCCCGTGCAGTCCGTGGACGTGACCTCCAGCTGGAGCGGCGGATCGCTGTTTACCCTCACGGCCACCTCGGCCTTCGCCAGCACGGTGCTGAAGGCCGTTCCCGGAATGCCCGGCGCGATCACGGTCGCGGTCACGACGCAGGTCAGTCGCATCGCGGCCCGTTGGCAGTGGAAGCTTCCGGAGGTTCGGGACCTGTCCTTCGAGGCGGCGGACTACAACCGAATCTCGGTCTATTGCTACAACGAGACTAAGAAGGATCAGCCCAACAAGGGGCGGCGGCTCGAGACGCTGACGGCAATCGCGGACAACGGCGGTACGAGCTATAGCGGGGCCGTCATGCCGGCCTGCGAGGACGGGGAAACGCTGAGCTACCAGCTCCGAAACGTCCGCGATTCCCGCACCAAGCCGCAGAACTGGACGGCGGCGAGCGCCGAGCACTACCTCTACTACACCGATACCAGGGTCGATCCGAACACGCGCGTCCTGACGAACACCATCACCGGCGGTCGCGAATGGGCCGACGGCACCATGACGATGACCGACCTGAACCAGGCCCCCCTCCTGGAAACGATCGTCTGCGACACGCAAGCGGCCTGCCGGTCGAAGGCCGACGGGGGAATCCTGCCCAACAATCACGAAACCGGCCGCACGCCGGCAACGGCCTCAGGCCCCTGCACGGAAGGCAAGTACGTCTATTACGGCTGGGAGGACAGGCCGCCGGTCAGCCAAGGCGCCAGCGATAAGGATTACGACGACATCCGTCTCGTCGTTTCCTGCCCGGCGCTCGTGAAGATCGCCGACAAGGAAGTCCGCATCGTGAGGTGACCGGGCGGGGCCTGTGCCGGCCCCGCAGGAACGGGCCGAGACCCGGCAGGGGGCTGCCGCGATTGCGGCGCCCGGGGCCGGCCTAAGCGCGGCGGGTCGCGGGGCGCCTCGGACGAGGGTTTTCGCGGCAAATGTCGGCCGCTCGTGGTTTACCAAAGCAAACGCGCGGCGAATTTTATCGGCCTGTCGACGTAACGGGCCGGAAAGCCCGCCCCGCTATCGTGTTTCCGCTGACGTTCACCGGAGAGGCCGCAACGCCTGATCGGATCGAGACATGCAGAAACTTTTTCGCCGTTTCGCCGACAGGCGGGACGGAAATATCGCCGTCATCGGCGCGCTGGCGATGCTGCCGCTGCTGACCGCGATCGGGGCGGCCATCGACTATTCCTCGGCAGCGCGCCTCCATTCCGAGCTGCAGGCCGACACCGATGCGGCGGCCCTCATGGCCTGCAAATCCACGCTCACCGCCCAGGCCGACCTCCAGGCCATCGCCCAGACCGCGCTGAACGCCTACATGCCGAACCGCACGGTCACGATCGACGCCTTCAGGTCCGCCAACAATCCGCGATCGGTGCAGATAACGAGCCGAGTCAGCTACCCGACCCGGTTCATGAAGGTCGCCAACATCAGCGCGGTCAGCGTTTCCACGACCTCGAATTGTGCAGCCGGCGAGAATTTCTACGAGATCGCGCTCGTGCTCGACACCACCGGGTCGATGGACCAGTCGGCCGGGTCGGGCACGAAGATCCAGGCCTTGCGGACGGCAGCGACGAACTTCGTCAACACGATGTTCACCAGCTTCGACACCTCCCACCTGAAGATGTCGATCGTGCCGTTCGCCGCATCCGTGAAGGTGAATCCGGATACCTTCGCCGCGAACAACAGCCCGAGCGCGGCCTGGCTCGATTCCGGCGGCACGTCGGGCATCCACTGGTCGAACCTGCAGAACCCCACCGGGTCGAGCTTCACGAACCGGTTCGACATCTTCAAGAAGCTGAAGGCGGCGCGCGCGGCCTGGACCTGGGCCGGGTGCCTGGAAGCCCTGCCCTATCCGTACAACACCCAGGACACCACGCCCTCCGCGGCGACGCCTGACACCCGCTACGTCCCGCTCCTGGCTCCCGACGAGGTCGGCACCAACACGACCTGCTCGATGAGCTTCCGGGGCAGCACCTTTACCTATGCCTGCCACGACGGCGGCAGCGTCAACAGCTACATGGACGACGGCTCCGCCACGAGCGGCAGCTGCAACAGCCTCGACTCCAGCGACAGCAAGCGCCTCGGCCAGGCGTGCAAATACGTCTCGCCCCGCAACATCCGGACGAGCGAGGACGGTCCCAATTCGCAATGCACTTCGCGGCCGCTCACCCAGCTCACGAACACGAAGGCCACGCTGACCACGGAGATCGGCGCGCTCGACGCCAGTGGGCAGACCAACATCGCCGAGGGGCTGCATTGGGGCTGGCGGACGATCACGAACACGGGCGTGTTCACCGAAGCCTCCGCCTACGGCGCGGCGAACACGACCAAGATCATCGTGCTGATGACGGACGGCGTGAACACCTGGAGCAGTTCCGGTTCGCCGGTCGTGAGGTCACAGTATTCCGCCTACGGCTACTTCACGAATGCGGACGGCACGACGACGACCAATCGTCTCCCGAGCGGCTACAACAATCTGCAGACCAGTGACGATGCGCGCGCGGCGATGGACCAGCTCACGCGCGAAACCTGCACGAACATGAAGGCCAAGAATGTGGTGATCTATTCCGTGGCGTTCTCCACGCCCGGCAACACGATCGACACGAGCGGGCAGCAGCTCATCAAGGATTGCGCCTCGTCGCCGGACAAGTACTTCCTGGCCTCCGACGCCGCGTCGCTGAACTCGACCTTCACGGCCATCGCGGCGGGCATCGGCACACTGCGCATCACGCGCTAGGCGCGGGCCTCAGCCTCGGCGCAGCAGGAACACGCCCTGTTCGCCGAAGAGGTTCCAGAACCACCAGGGCATGTGCCAGCGCACCGGCTGACCGCCGGCGTCCAGCGCATGTGCCTCGTCCATTGTGGCGCCGAGCTCGCGGCAGAGGCCGACGAAGTCCCGGATGGTGCAGAAATGGATGTTCGGCGTGTCGTACCAGCTGTGCGGCATATTTTCGGTGACCGGCATCCGGCCCCGCACGCCGAGTTCGAAGCGGACGCGCCAGTGCCCGAAATTGGGAAACGACACGATGGCGTGCCGGCCGATGCGGAGCATGTGCTCCAGCACGGTTCGCGGCTGCCGGGTGGCCTGCAGCGTCTGTGACAGGATCACGTAGTCGAAGGCGTCGTCCGGATAGTTCTCGAGGTCCGTGTCCGCGTCGCCCTGGATCACGGCGAGCCCCTTCGCCAGGCAGTCGCTGACCCCGTCACGCGAGAGCTCGATCCCGCGGCTGTCGGCGCCCCTCGTTTCCCGCAGCAGCGCCAGAAGGGAGCCGTCGCCGCAGCCGACGTCGAGCACGCGCGAGCCGGGCTGCACCATCCGGCACACGAGGAGGTGGTCGCGCCGCGCGCCCGGGGGGGCGGTCGGCAGCTGCCCGGCCGATGCCTCCGTCCGGGCGAGCCGCGCACCCGCGACCCGCGCCGCCTGGATGTCCGCCGCCGCCGTCACCGCAGACCCCGAACGGCGGCCGCGGCGTCGATGAAGCCGCGCGCCGCGGCGAACAGGGTCGGCTCCTCCAGGAGAAAGGCGTCGTGTCCCTTGTCGCTTTCGATCTCGACGAACCCGACCTGTCCGCCGCCGGCGTTCAGGGCGTGGACGAGCGCGCGCGATTCAACCGTCGGGAACAGCCAGTCCGAGGTGAACGACATCACGCAGAAGCGGGTCGGGGTTCCCTTGAAGGCCCGAGCCAGAACGCCGCCATGCTCCTCCGCGAGGTCGAAGTAATCCATCGCCCGCGTGACATAGAGATATGAGTTCGCGTCGAAGCGCTCGACGAAGGTCATGCCCTGGTAGCGAAGATAGCTCTCGATCTGGAAGTCGGCGTCGAACGAGAAGGTCGGCGCGTGCCGGTCCTGGAAGGTGCGGCCGAACTTTCGGTGCAGGGCCGGCTCGGACAGGTAGGTGATGTGTGCGCCCATGCGGGCGACCGCGAGCCCTTTCCGGGGCCGCACTCCCTCGTCGAGGTAGCGGCCGCGGCGCCAGTCCGGATCGGCCATGACGGCCTGGCGTCCGACCTCGTGGAAGGCGATGTTCTGCGCGGAATGGCGCGCCGCGGTCGCGATCGGCATTGCGGCGAAGACGCGCTCCGGATAGGTCGCCGCCCATTGCAGCACCTGCATGCCGCCCATCGAGCCCCCGATGACGCAGAACAGGGACTGGATTCCGAGCCGGTCGATGAGCATCGCCTGCGCACGCACCATGTCGCGGATCGTGACGAGCGGAAAATCGAGCGCATAGGCGCGGCCCGTCGCCGGGTCGCTGGACGCCGGGCCCGTCGTGCCCATGCATCCGCCGATCACGTTGGCGCAGACAACGAAGAACCGGTTGGTGTCGATCGGGAGTCCCGGACCGACGAGCGACTGCCACCAGCCGGGCTTGCCCGTCACCGGATTGAGGCTGGCCACGTGCTGGTCGCCCGTGAGCGCATGGCAGACCAGCACCGCGTTGGATCGGTCCGCATTCAGCTCGCCATAGGTCTGGTAGGCGATCTGCCACGGGGCGAGGTCGACCCCCGCGTCGAGCCGCAGCGGCTCGTCCACGCCGAAGCGCGCCACGGGGCTCGTCGGCTCGTCGGCTTCCGACCTCCGTCCGGCCACCTTCAGGTCTATGACGTCATGCTCGGTCATGATCGCGCGACCTCATGTCGTGATCGACGGCGCCAAGTCAACGAAGGCCGGCCGGTTGGCCGGGCGACCGCCCGCCCGTAAAGCGGGGTCGTGACCACGACGGGCGGGCCTGGAGAGGGTTTGATGGACGCGAATGCCGGGGCTCCGACCCTCGCCGATCTCAGGCGCGAGATCGATCGGATCGACGAGGGGATGCACCGCCTCCTGATGGAGCGGGGCGACATCATCGACCGCCTGATCGCCACGAAAGGCACGGCCCGATCGGGCGCCGCCTTCCGGCCCGACCGCGAGGCCTCGATGATGCGGGCCCTCGCGGAGCGGCACGCGGGGCTCCTGCCGCTCGACACCGCGGAGGGGATCTGGCGCGTCATCATCGCCACCTTCACCTACGTCCAGGCACCGTTCTCCGTGCATACCGACGTATCGGGAGGCGACGCGCCGATGCGCGATTCGGCCCGCTTCCATTTCGGCTTCACGGTGCCCTATCGGCCCCAGCCGGATGCGCGGGCCGTGATCGACGCGGTCGCGGCGTCGCGGGGCGATCTCGGCCTCGTGCGGCTCGACCAGGGGGCGACCGCGGGAGCCTGGTGGCGGCGTCTCGAGGCGCCCGACGGTCCCAAGGTGATCGCCCGGCTGCCCTTCATCGAGCGCCCGGGCCATCCGGCCGGCACACCGGTCCTGGTCGTGTCGCGCCCGCTCGAAACCCCCGGCGCCCGCGAGGTGCTGCTGTACTCGGCCCGGCTGGAGCGTTGGACGCGCAGCGCCGCCGAGGGGCTGGACGCGATCGGCGGCGAGGCGATCGGCAGCGCCGGGGAGGCGCAAGGCCTGACCGCCCTCGTGGCCGTTCCGGCCGCGACCGAGCGCGCAGCCCTGGAGGCGGCGCTCGCCCCCGCAGGCCTCGCGCGTTCGGGCCCGGTGGAGGTCGGTGCGCACGCGGCCCGGTTCCGGTTCGCCGGCTAGTGCCGCGACGCCGGACCGCTGGTCACTCCCCCGCCCGGCGCGCGAGCACGACCATCGCCGCAAGCGCGACGAGGGACGCCGCGATGCCGAGCAGCATGGCGGTGCCCGAATCGGCGGTCTGCCTGACCCAGGCGAACGCGAAGGGAGACGCTGCGAAGGCCGCATTCTGCGGCGCGCCGAGCCAGCCGGCGATCCTCGCATAACGCTGGCGTCCGAAGAGGCGGAGCGGCGAGATCGCGCGCACGATCGAGGTCAGGCCCGCCGCCATTCCGAACACCAGCGAGAACACCAGGGCACCGGCGAGCGTGCCGCCCCAGACGTAGAGCACCGCGAGCGCGCAGGGGATCATCATCAGGGAGATGACGCCCAGCCTGAGGATGCTGAGACGGCTGCCGAAGAAGATTTCCACCGCCCGGGCGACGATCTGCGCCGGTCCGAACAGCGCTCCGATCAGCACCGCCTGCTTGGTCGAATGACCGAGGTCCTGGAGCATGGCGATCAGCTGGAGCGGTATGCCCCAGGTCGCGAATCCGGCGACGGAGAGCGCGATCGCGGCAAGCGGGAAGGCGCCCCGGATCGGGCGTGGCGGCTCGTCCCCGGTCTCCAGATCGGCCGCCGGGCCAGGCCCCTCCGTGCTGTCCGGCACGCTCGGCCGCCGGCCCGGCACGATCAGCCAATGGATCGGCGCGCACACGAACACGTGGACCGCCGCGAAGATTGTCAGGGTTCCGCGCCAGCCGACGAGGCTCTCGAGCCAGATCATCATCGGCCAGGACACGGTGGAGGCCATCCCTCCGAACAGCAGCAGGAGGGCGAGCGCCCGCCGGGCCCGGCCCGGAGCGAACTGCACGATCGCCGTGGACGCGGCCTGGCCCATCCCGAACGGGAAGGCGATTCCGATGAGGATCCAGGCGGCGAAGAACTGCACGGGTCCGGTCGCCCGCGACAGGACCATGAGCCCGATCCCGATCAGGATCGACCCGAGCACCATCCAGGACCGCGCCGGGTTTCTGTCGAGGATGCGGCCGGCCACCGGGGCCGCGAGCGCACCGACCAGCAGCATCAGGCTGAGTCCGCCGAACACGGCATCGACGGCGAGTCCGGTCGCGGCGGCCATGTCGGCCGCGAGCACCGCCGGCAGATAGAAGGTCGTGCCCCAGGCGAGAAGTTGGGTGGAGGCGAGCGTTCCAATCACGCGCGGGAGAGCGTCTCGCTCCCCAGTCGGCCTCGCCACTTGCTCGAGCTCCCCAACGTTGAGCGCCACTCGCATGCGCGGGGGAAGCGATCAAGCGAGGTCGAGGCGCCGCACTCCCCGGGTGGGCGTGCGCGCTTTGCACGTGCCATCGGCTGCTGCTTCGGATAAGGGCCGGGTCCCGTGCTCGAAGCGTCCCGGCCATGACCCCACCCCCAGGCAGCCTGCCCACCCCGCGCGCAGGCGTTCTCGACATCTCCGCCTATGTTCCGGGCCGCGACCACGTGGACGGCGTCGAGAAGGTCTACAAGCTTTCCTCCAACGAGACCCCGCTCGGACCCTCGCCGAAGGCGGTCGCGGCCTTCCGGGCCGCCTCGGCCGCGCTCGAGATCTATCCCGACGGCGGCGCGACCGCCCTTCGCCAGGCCATCGCTGCGAAATATGGGCTCGACCCCGACCGGATCGTCTGCGGCACGGGCTCGGACGAGATCCTGTCCCTCCTGACGCACGCCTATGTCGGACCGGGCGACGAGGGGCTGTTCAGCCGGCACGGCTTCCTGGTTTACAAGATCAACATCACGGCCGCCGGCGGCACGCCGGTGGTCGCGGACGAGACGGACCTCACGGCGTCTGTCGACGCGATCCTGGCCAAGGTCACGCCGCGGACGAAGATCGTCTTCTTGGCGAACCCGAACAACCCGACCGGCACCTACCTCCCGTTCGACGAGGTCCGGCGGCTCCATGCCGGCCTGCCCTCGAGCGTTCTCCTCGTTCTCGACGCGGCGTATGCCGAATACGTCCGCCGCAACGACTACGCCTCCGGGCTCGAACTCGCGCTCTCGGCGGACAACGTCGTGATGGTCCGGACGTTCTCGAAGATCTACGGGCTCGCGGGGCTCCGGATCGGCTGGCTCGTCGGTCCGCCCCATGTGGTTGACGCGCTGAACCGCATCCGTGGGCCGTTCAACGTCAACGCGCCCGCCATCGCGGCCGGGGCGGCCGCAATCGCGGACGATGCCCACGTGGCGGCCGCGCTCGCCCACAACGACGAATGGCTGCCCCGCCTGACGGCCTCCCTCGAAGGCTTGGGCCTGACGGTGACGCCGAGCGTCGGCAACTTCCTCCTCATCCATTTCCCGTCGGACCCGGGCAGAACGGCCAAGGAGGCCGATGCCTTTCTGGGGCGGCGCGGGCTGATCCTGCGCGCGGTGGGCGCCTACGGATTGCCGAACGCCCTGCGCATGACGATCGGACCCGCGGAGGCGAACGAGCTCGTGGTCGCCGCGCTGGCCGAGTTCATGGGCAGGTCCCCCGCACATGCCTGACGGAACCGGAGCGGCACTCGGGCCGCCCGTCGCGACGCCGATCGTCGGGCGCCTCGCGCTGGTCGGGCTCGGGCTTGTCGGCTCATCGATCGCCCGCGCCGCGAAGCTGCGGCGGCTCGCCGGAACCCTGGTCGCCATCGACCGGGACCCCGAGGTCGTGGCGCGCGTCCGCGACCTCGGCATCGCGGACGAGGCCACGACGGACATGCTGGCCGGCATCCGTGGGGCGGACCTCGTCATCCTGTGCATCCCGGTGGGAGCCTTCGGAGCCGTCGCGCAGACGATCGCGGGCGCGCTCAAGCCCGGCGCGATCGTGTCCGATACGGGCTCGGTGAAGGGTTCGGTCGTCACCCAGGTCGCGCCCCACCTCCCGGACGGCGTCCACCTCGTTCCGGCCCACCCGGTGGCCGGCACCGAATATTCCGGCCCGGACGCCGGCTTCGCGACCCTGTTCCGCGAGCGCTGGTGCATCCTCACGCCGCCCGAGGGCACGGACCCGGCGGCGGTCGAGACCGTGTCGGCGCTGTGGACCGCAATGGGCGCCAACGTCGAGATCATGACGCCGGAGCACCACGACCTCGTTCTCGCCATCACGAGCCACGTCCCGCACCTGATCGCCTACAACATCGTCGGCACGGCGGCGGACCTGGAAACGGTCACCCAGGGCGAGGTGATCAAGTTCTCGGCCGGCGGGTTCCGGGATTTCACCCGCATCGCGGCCTCCGACCCGACGATGTGGCGCGACATATTCCTGCACAACAAGCCGGCCGTGCTCGAGATGCTCGGACGGCTGAACGAGGACATCGCGATCCTGGCCCGCGCCATCCGGTGGGGCGACGGGGACGCGCTCTTCGACCTGTTCACCCGCACCCGCGCGATCCGACGGGGCATCATCTCGCAGGGCCAGGAGACGGCCGAGCCCGATTTCGGGCGCCGCCGCGAGGATCCGGCGGCCTAGCCGGACGGCGCGGCCCCCGCCTTCCACGGACCCGGGCAGGATTCCGGCGGGGACTCGGCCTGATTCACCTCCCGTCAGCGAATGCTTCCTAACGTCGCGGGATGCGCGAACAGCGGCCCGCCTCCCCTCCCAGCTGGGCTCGTTTCTGGAGTTTCGTCATCCGTAACCGTGTCACCCTGCAGGACCTGTCCTTTGTCGCCTTGGCCGTTCTCGGGGCCGTCTATGCCTGCCTCGAGGTGGACGTCTTTGTCGGGCTCGGGGGCGCTGCGGCCCGACAGATCGAACACGACGAGCTGCCGCTCATCGGCGCCGTTCTGGTTGTCGGCCTGCTCATCTTCGCCTGGCAGCGCCTGCGCGAGGTGAAACGGGAGACGCGCCGCCGAACGGCCGCCGAACGGCATGTCCGCAAGCTCGCCTTCCGGGATCCGCTGACCGACCTTCCCAACCGGCGCCAGTTCAACGACGCGCTCAGGGCCGCACTCGGCGCGCCGCCGCGCCAGAGCGCCGCCCACGCCCTCCTGATGCTGGACCTGAACGGCTTCAAGCAGGTCAACGACGTGCACGGCCATCCGGCCGGGGACGAATTGCTGGTCGTCGTGGCGCAGCGGCTCCTGGCGGCCGTGCGGGACGGCGATCTCGTCGTGCGGCTCGGCGGTGACGAGTTCGCGGTCATCGCCGAGCACCTGACCGGGCCCGAAGCCGCCACCGGCCTCGCGCTGCGGATCATCGACTCGATCTCGAAGCCGGCCACGATCGCCTCCGTGCAGATCGAGGTGAGCACGGGCGTCGGCATCTGCCTGTTTCCGTTCGCCGGAGCGAGCGCCGAGGAGGTGATGCGGCGCGCCGATGTCGCGCTGTACCGCGCCAAGGCCGACCGGAAGTCGTCGCTGCGCTTCTTCGACGCCGAGATGGACCGGCACGTGCGCGAGCGCGAATACCTGGAGCGGGAATTGAAGGCGGCGATCGCGCTGGGCGAGATCACGCCTCATTTCCAGCCGCTGGTGGACCTCCGCACGAAGGCCATCATCGGCTTCGAGGCGCTCGCCCGCTGGCCGCACCGCGAACTCGGCGACATCTCGCCGGAGCGGTTCATTCCGGTCGCTGAGGATACGGGGCTGATCCAGGAGCTCTCCGAATCGCTGCTCGAGGCCGCCTGCCGGGCCGCCCTCGACTGGCCTGCCGCCGTGACGCTCGCCTTCAACATCTCGCCCGCCCAGCTCCGGGACCCGACGCTCGGCTTGCGCATCCTGTCGATCCTGGGGCGCGTCGGCCTCCAGCCGCAGAGGCTCGAGGTCGAGATCACCGAAAGCGCGCTCGTGCGCGACATGGAGGCCGCCAGAACGGTGCTGACATCGCTGCGCGCGGCCGGCGTCCGCATTGCCCTCGACGATTTCGGCACGGGCTATTCGAGCCTCTACCACCTGCGGAACTTCAAGCTCGACAAGATCAAGATCGACCGGAGTTTCGTGTCGAACATGGGTACCGAGCGCGAGAGCGCCGAGATCGTGAGCGCGCTGGTGGGGCTCGGGCTCGGCCTCGGGCTGACCATCACGGCCGAGGGCGTGGAGGGCACCGACCAGGAGGACGACCTCATGGCGCGCGGCTGCCAGCAGGGCCAGGGCTTCCTCTTCAGCGAAGCGCTCCCGGCTGCGGGAGCGGTGGCGCTTCTGCGCGACGAGGCGATTCGCCAGTGCGCCTGATCTCAGTAGAGCGCCGGTATCCGGACGCCCGGAATCGGCAGCGGCCCCAGGAACAGGCGCCCGCCTTCGATGCGCACGGTCGGGAGCGGGCGCAGCGGCGGGCCGCCCGACGACGCCCCCGCCTGCGGCTGACGTATCTCGGCCGGAGAGGACGCGCCGAGCAGCGCGCCGAGCAGGTTGCCGGCGAGGCCGCCTTTTCCGCCGATCAACCCGCCGAGAACGCCCTCGAGCCCGACGGCCGCCAGGTCGAGCTGCGCTCGGGGCCGATGCTGCTCGTCGACGGCGAGCGTCCCTTTTCCGGCGATGCGACGGGGTCCCTTCGCCAGGGACAGGCGCTGGAACGCGACCTGTCCGCCCGCCGCCCGCCAGCGCTCGAGCTCGCCCCAGAGGGGCCGGGCCGGGAGATCGTGGGCTTGCGACACCGTCGCCACGAGGTCGATGTCGGTCGGCTCCGTCCCGCCGATCATCCCGTCCAGGCCCGGTACGATCGCGGCCGAGGCCGTCAGCGCGAAGTCGGCGGTCGTCGGGTCGGACGGATCCGGCCTGAGATGCGTCTCGAGCTGCCCCGCGGAGAGGTCGACCGTGCCGGTCCCGGGCGCGACGATCCGGACCCGGGGCGCTCGCGCCACGATCGCGGCGCGCCGCGCGCCGGTCGTCACGACGCTTGCCTGGAGAAGCTCCCACTCCCCGGTGACGTCGTCGCCGGCCGCGGTGGTGACCTTCAGCGGGCCGGCGGCTTCGGCGATCAGGTGGGACGGGTTGTGGATCTGCGCCACCACGAGCAGGCGGCCGAGTTGGGCCACGACGTCCGGCCGGCGGAGCGAGAGGCTCGAACAGGCGAGCTCGATCCGGAACGGGTAGCCGCCGACCGTCCGGTCCGGGCACGACCATTGCCGCCCGACCGCGGCCTCCGCCGCGACCCACTGGTCGAGGCCGGCCACCACGCGGTCCCGCATGACGAACCAGCCGACCGACCAGGCCACCGCCAGGGCGCCGAGGAGGAGGAAGGGCCCGTAGAGCCGCAGCCGGCTCGGGCGGCGGGGGAATGTCGAGGCTTGCGCCGGCAAAGGTCGGCTCTCCTGTTGATGCGGAGCGCGGATGTTGCTAGCGCCGCGCCTCCTGCGGGCCGAAGGCGCGCGATCGGCACCTCCGATGACGGCTGAAAGCGGCGATCTTTGGGTCTTCGGCTACGGCTCGCTGATGTGGCGCCCCGGCTTTCCCTTCCGCGAGCGCAGCCTTGCGACCCTGCACGGCTACCACCGCTCCCTGTGCATCTTCTCGCACGTGCATCGCGGCACGCCCGAGGCCCCAGGCCTCGTGCTCGGCCTCGATCGGGGCGGACGCTGCCGCGGTGTCGCCTTCGCGGTGGAGCCGGAGCATGCGGACGGGACGATCGCCTATCTGCGCGAGCGGGAGCAGGCCACGTCCGTGTATCTGGAGCGGCACGTCCCGATCCGGCTCGCGGATGGACGCGCGGTGAAGGCCGTGACCTACGTGGCGGACCGGAACCACCCCCAATATGCCGGGCGGCTGCCGACCGAGGACCTGCTGCACCTCGTCAATCAAGGCGTGGGCATCTCGGGCGCCAATCCGGACTACGTCACCGCCACCCACCAGCATCTCGCCGAGATGGGCGTCAGCGACCCGGTGCTGGCCGCCATCGCCGAACGGCTCGCTCAGGCGGCCGATCCGACCAGATCCGCCACCACGGCCAGCCGTTCGGCCTCGTTGTCCGCCAGGCGGTGAACATGCAGCTCGGTCGCGCCGCCGCCGCGCACCGCGGCGAGCCACGACGAACGGTCGCGCCGCGAGCTACGCGACCCGGGCGCCGCCGCGCCCACGAGTTCCGCCACCCCGTCCCGGCTGCGCTGCACGGCGAGCACGACCGCCTCCGTCAGGTCCGCCAGGTCCGGCTCCGAGGCCGCATGGACGCCGACGACATAGCGTCGTCCCGACCGCCCGCGCCATGACGTGAGCGCCGGCGGCTCGCGCAAGCCGGCCGTCGCCCGCAGCCGCTCTTCGCAGACCAGCGCGCGGCCCAGCCGCTCGGTCCGCTTCTCGCGCATTCCTGCCCAGGACGGGATACGGCAGATGTTCGTCATTTGTTCTCAATGACGACATCCAGGTGCGAAGTCAACCGGTGTTCCTCAGATGTTCTCGGGGCCGGTGTAGCCGCGCGCACCGGGCCCGGCCCCCGAACCCTCCAACAGAAGCCGCTCGGAAGCGCTCTCGATGCGGTCCTGCAGCGTCCGCAGGAAGGTCTCGCGGTCGAGCCCGGGCGGGATCGGGTCGAGGAACTCGACCACGATGGTGCCCGGCTCGAGCACGAACCTCCGGCGTGGCCAGAACAGCCCGGAATTGAGCGCGACCGGGACGCAGGGCACCTTGAGGGTCCGGTAGAGGTGGGCGACGCCCTGCCGATAGGCCGGCGCGGCCCCCGGCGCCGTGCGGGTGCCCTCCGGATAGATCAGGATCTGCCGTCCGTCCCGCACGGCCTCGACCGCGAGCTTGTTCATATCGGAGATCGCGGCTGCGCCCTTGGCACGATCGATCGGGATCATGCGGGCCTTGATGGCGAACCAGCCCCAGAACGGGATCAGCGTCAGTTCGCGCTTCAGCACGAAGGTCGGGTCGTCGAATTGCGGCAGCAGCGCATGGATGTCGGCGAAGGACTGATGCTTCGAGGCGACGAGGCAGCCGCCCGGCGGGATGCGGTCGAGGCCGCGATGCTCGACCCGCGTTCCCACGATCACCCGAAGCAGCACCAGGCTGAACCGCGACCAGGCCTGCGCCACCCGCAGGATGGCGATGCGCGGCATGAGAAGCGTCGGAATGATCGCGATCAGCCACAGCGTCGTGTTCAGGTAGAACGCGACCTGGAAGACGAGCGAGCGGAACAGAAGCATCGGGGTGCCGGGCGCGGCGGACCGCAGGGGACCGGGTCTTAGCGAAGGGGCACCGTCATGGCGAGGCCCGCGACACGCGATGGTCGGCCTGTCCCGACCCGGCGGCCGCGCCAGGAGGAAGCGCATTGCGGACCCGCACCACGAGATACTTGGCGTATTCCTCCAGCAGCAGCCGCGCGGCCGCCGGCTTCCACCACCAGCCGGCGCCATCGAGTGCCGGCGAGATGACGACGTGGGGCACCTTCTTGGTCCGGGGCAGGACGCGGTCGAGCTCCGCCATGGTGCGGGGCATGTGGTAGTTCGAGGTCACCACGATCAGCGAGCCGAAGCCGTTGCGCTCGACCCAGCGGCCCGTCTCGGCGGCGTTCTCGATGGTGTTGCGGGCCCGGTAGTCGAGATCCACGCAGCACTGAACAAGGCTGCGCTGGCGCGGGCTGAGCCGGGTGATCTCGTCCCGGCTCGTGCGCTCGTTGACTCCCGTGATGAGGAGGCGGCCGCCATAGCCGCGTGCCAGGAGCTCGATCGCGTCACCCACCCGCTGGGCGCCGCCCGTCAGCGCCACGATGCCGTCGGCGGCGCCGGGAGGATCGCGTTCCGTGAGCTTGAGCGAGGCCACGAAGAAGCCGAACCCGACGATCCCGCATGCCCCGAGCACGGCGAGCGCGAGCGCGAGCGCCTTGAGCGCCCGGCCCCACGACCGGGGGCGGGCCGCGTCGCGGGCCATAGGACGAACATCCGCCGTCATGGCCCCGGGTGCTTCTCCGATCGGAGACGTCGCGTCATCGTCATGGCGTCGGGCATTCCGGACCGAGGGCAGGCATCTCAGGTTGCGCTGCGCTGGCGAAGAAAGCGTTTCACGCTGCCGGCCGACACGAGTGCCGCGATCACGCCGACCGAAAGGGCGAGAGCGGCCATCAGCCCGTATCCCCGCCAGCCGATCCTGAACGCGCCGAACAGCATTTCGGTCCCGTCCCCCTCCCCGCCTCCCAGCAGCGCACCCAGCGCCGGGAACACGGCGGCGGCCGCGAGCGCGCCCGTGCCGGCCGACGCGAGGCCGAGGGTGAGGAACCGCATCGCGAACTCCCGCGCCACAAAGCCGTCCTCCGCGCCGACGAGGCTCAGCACCTCGACCACGTCCCGGCTGCCGGCCATCACCCCGCGCGTCGCAAACGCCACCGCGAGGGCGCTGGCGGCGAGGGCCAGTCCCACCAGCGAGGCGGCGATCCCCACCATCGCGTTCGCCAGCGACGACAGCCGGCCGATCCAGGCGCCGTGATCGTCCACGCTCGCGGCCGGGATCTCGGCGGTGACGCGGGCCCGAAGGCCGGACAGGTCCCGGCCTGCTCCAGGGGCGAGCGTCAGCACCACCAGGCGCGGGATCGGCAGGGAGGCGAGTTCCGCGCCGTTCCCGAGCCAGGGCTCGAGGAGGCCGTCCGATTCGGCCTTCGACACGACCCGGGCCTCGGCGATTCCGGGCTCCGTCCGGGCCGTCTCGGCCGCGCGTTCGAGGTCGGCCTCGACATCGCGCCCCGGCCTCGGCCGGATCTGGATGGTGGCCTCCCGCGAGATGGAGGACGTCCATTCGGCCGAGCCGACGGCTACGATCTCGGCCGCCCCGGCCGCGAGGGCTGCGAGAAACGTCAGGATCACGATCACGCCCGCGAGTGCGCGGGTCGTGGCCTGGTCCGGTCGGACCAGCAGGGCGCGCCGCTCGCGACGGCCGGGCAGCCGGGACATCACCATGGACCTCCCGCTACGCCGCCTCGAAGAGGTCGCCCTCGGCCAGGAGGAGCCGCCGCGCATCGAGCTGGTCCATGAGGGCCATGTCGTGGGTCGCGATCACGACGGAGGTGCCGAGGCGGTTCAGCTCCACGAACAGGTGCAGCAGCCGGCGCGCGAGCGGCGGGTCGACGTTGCCGGTCGGCTCGTCCGCGAGCACCAGCTCCGGGCGCGCGATCAGCGCCCGGGCGATGGCGGCACGCTGCTTCTCGCCACCGGACAGCACCCTGGGAGAGGCCTTGATGCGGTCGCCGAGGCCGACCCAGTGCAGAAGCTCGAGCACCTCCGCCCGGTAGCTCGCCTCCTCCCTGTCCTGCACCCGCAGCGGCAGCGCGACGTTCTCGTAGGTGGAGAGATGGTCGAGCAGGCGGAAATCCTGGAACACGACCCCCATCCGGCGCCGCAGCGCCGTCAGGTCGCGCCCGCGGGCGCCGGACGCGTCCGCGCCGAACAGCCGGATCAGGCCGCGGCTGGGCCGCAGGGTCATGAGGATCAGCCGCAGAAGCGAGGTCTTGCCCGCCCCGGACGCGCCGGTCAGAAACTGGAACGAGCCCGGCTCGATCGCGAAGCTCACGTCGTGCAGGATCTCGGGTCCGTCGCCGTAGCGCAGGCCGACATTGTCGAACTCGACCACAGGGGGTTCCAAACCGCACGCCGCTCCGTTGACGTTCCGTTAACCACCGCCGCCCAGGGTTCCGGCGCGCCTGGGCCATCCCGCGCCGACCGATTCGCCATGCTCATCGTCTGCCCGTCCTGCGCAAGCGAATACACCATCGACCCCGACCGCATCGGGGCTGCCGGCCGGGCCGTCCGGTGCGCGCAGTGCCGGGAGAGCTGGTTCGTGGCCGGACCGCAGCCGACATCCGTCGCCGTGACCGACGACCGGGGCGAGCCGGATTCGCCGGCTCCCCAGAGCGGCCGCCTCATCGACGCGGTGCCGTACGTTCCGTCCCGGCGTGGCCGCGGCGGGGCTCGGCACGGCCCCGCCGTGTCGCGGGCCGCCGGCTCCGGCCGCATTGCCGACCGGCTGGCCATCGCCGCCCTGTCGCTTCTGCTTCTCGCGCTGCCGACGGCGCTGGCGGCGAGAACGGCGCTGGTCCGCGCCGTGCCGGAGACGGCCGGGATCTTCGCGGCGATGGGCCTTCCGGTGAACCTCGTCGGGGTCGCGCTGGAGGACGTCACCTCCGCCCTGACGGATGAGGCGGGCGCCCGCCTTCTTGTGATCGAGGGCACCATCCGGTCTGTCGGCGGGGAGGCTGCCCCTCTTCCGCGGCTCGACTATGCCATCGAGGGCGAGGACGGGACCATCCTGTACCGCTGGTCCTCGAAGCCACCCGTTGCCGAGATCGCGCCGCGCGAGACGCTGCGTTTCTCCGCGAAGCTCGCGGCGCCGCCGCCTGCCGGCCGGCGCGTCGTCGTGACGTTTCGCACCGCCCGCGACGGCGACGCTGTTGCATCGCGGTGAGCTTCTGGTCACTTTCTCAGGCATGAATGCATCGTCACGGGTCCGCATCCTCTTCGATGAGGAGGCGATCGCTCGCCGCAACGAGGAGATGGCGCAGGAGATCGTCCGCACGACATCGCCGGACCTTCTCGTGGTGGCCGTCCTCAAGGGCAGCTTCATGTTCGCGGCCGACCTCATCCGGGCGCTTCATCGCGCCGGGCAGGAGCCGCAGGTCGAGTTCATCCACCTGTCGAGCTATCGCGCCGGGACGGTGTCGTCCGGCAACGTCGCCATCCTGCGGGACGTCGAGAGCGCGGTGCGGGGCCGGGACGTTCTGCTGGTCGACGACGTGCTCGAATCCGGACGGACGCTCGTGTTCGCCAAGGATCTCCTGATGGCGCGCGGCGCCCGCCGGGTCCTCGTCGCCGTTCTGCTCGAGAAGCCGGACAAGCGGGCCGTGGAGGTCCAGCCGGATTTCGTGGGATTCACCTGCCCCGACGTGTTCGTGGTCGGCTATGGCATGGACATCGCCCACCATTACCGGCAGTTGCCCTTCGTGGGCGTGGTCGCCCACGGCGATGCCGAGCCCGACCTGTTCGGAGGCACCTGAGCCGCGATGCCCAAGATTCTGCTGGTGGACGACGAGGAGGGGGTGCGCGGCTTCCTGAAGCGCGGCCTCGAGCTCGACGGCCATGTCGTGAGAACCGCGAGCGACGGATCCGAGGCGGTCGAGATCCTGGCCGAGACGGGCGGCGCCTTCGACCTCGTCCTGACCGATATCCGCATGCCGATCATGGACGGGATTGCGCTGGCGCTCGCCGCCAAGCGCGACTTCCCGGACCTGCCGATCCTCCTGATGACCGGCTATGCCGAGCAGCGCGAGCGCGCGAAGAACCTCGAGGCCATCGTCGAGGACGTGCTGACGAAGCCGTTCTCCCTCGCGGAGGCGCGGGCCGCGGTGGCGCGCGTCCTGAACCGCCCGACGGGCGCGGACTAGGCGCAGCTCAGCGGTTCAGCACCAGGACGCCGCCATTGAGATAGGCGGCGTACAGCACCCAGCCGAGATAGGGCGCCAGCAGCCAGGCCGCGACCCGGTCGACGGGCCGGAACGCCACGATGGTCATGCCGAGCGCGCCCAGGAGCAGGACCATGTTCGCCGCACCCGCGGCCGGACTGCGGGCCGCGAAGAAGGACCACGACCAGAGCGCGTTCAGCGCCAATTGCACGAAGAACCAGCCGAGCGCCCGTCCGCGGCCCGGCGTCTCGGCCGGAGCGGCGAGAATCCGCCAGGCCGCATAGGCCATCAGCACGTACAGAACGCTCCAGACAGGCCCGAAGGCTCCGTTCGGCGGCGTGAGCGGCGGCTTCGCCAGGCCCGCATACCAGGTCGGGATGTTGGGCAGCGTCGCCAACGAGCCGAGGCCTGCCGTCGTGGCGACCGGCAGGGTGGCGAGCAGGAAACGGCCGGCCGGTCCGTTCCGGTGGGCGTGCGGCGCGGCGGCGGTGTTCATGCTCCGTCCGATCGGATAGGCGTCGCGTAAAGACGCGCCCCTGCCCGAGAGGTTCCGAATGGCCGACGCCGCATCCTGGTCCAAGAAGAGCCTCGCGGCGCAGGCTCTCGGCCGGATCGACCCGATCACCAAGGCGGTTGTTCCGCCCATCCATCTCGCCACGACCTACATCCGCGACCCGGACAACGCCTACAGCTCCGGCTTCGTGTACGGCCGGCCGGACAACGCGACCGTGCGGCAGACCGAGGAGGTGATCGCCATGCTGGAGGAGGCGCCCGCCGGCGCCCTCCTGTTCTCGTCCGGAATGGCGGCCGCCAATGCCTGCTTCGCGGCGCTCTCGCCCGGCGACCACGTCGTCGTGTCGGCCGTGATGTACTGGGCGCTGCGCAACTGGCTGCTGACGGAAGCGACCCGCTGGGGATTGCGGGTCGAAACCGTCGAAACGGACGACCTCGACGCGCTGAAGGCCGCGGTCCGGCCCGGGGAAACGAAGCTCGTCTGGATCGAGACACCCTCGAACCCGCTCTGGACGATCACGGACATCGCCGGCGCGGCCGCCATCGCGCATGCGGCCGGGGCGCGGCTGGCCGTGGATTCGACGGCCGCCTCGCCCTTCCACACCCGCCCGCTCACGCTGGGCGCGGACATCGTCATGCATGCCGCGACCAAGATCCTGAACGGCCATTCCGACGTGGTCGCCGGCGTTCTCGCGGCCCGCGCCGACGATGCCTACTGGGCCCAGGTGAAGAAGGTCCGGGCCGGCGGCGGCGCCATCATCGGCCCGCTCGAGGCCTATCTGCTCAACCGCGGCCTCAAGACGTTCTACGTGCGGGCGGCCGCCCAGGCGAAAGGCGCGGCCGACCTGGCGGAGCGCCTGTCGGCGCACCCGCGCGTGACGCGCGTTCTTTATCCCGGCCTGCCCCAGCATCCCGGGCACGACCTTGCTGCCCGGCAGATGGAGAACGGCTTCGGCACCATGCTGTCGGTGCAGGTGAGCGGGGGCGAGTCCGCGGCCATCGGCACGGCGGCGGCCGTGCGGCTGTGGAAGCGCGCCACCTCACTCGGCGGCGTCGAGAGCCTGGTCGAGCACCGCGCCTCCGTCGAAGGCCCGGGCACACCCTGCCCGCCGGACCTGCTGCGCCTCTCGACCGGTATCGAGGATCCCGAGGACCTCTACCGCGACCTCGACGAGGCCCTGTCCGCCGCGCATCGCTGAAATCGTCGCGCTCAGGGCAGTTTCAGCCGGGCGAGCCCGAGCATCGCTCCGCCGGCGAGAAGGCCCCAGAACGCGGCCCCCACTCCGAAGAAGCTGACGCCGGACGCCGCCACCACGAAGGTGACGACGGCCGGCACGCGCTCATCCTCGCGTGCCAGCGCAGATTGCAGCGCTCCGCCGAGACTGCCGAGCAGCGCAAGGCCGGCCACCGCCTGGATCAGGAGCGGTGGCGAAGCCGCCACAAAGGCCGCCGCGAACCCCGCACCGAGCCCGAGCAGCACGTAGGCGACCCCGGCCGTCACGCTCGCGATCCAGCGGCGCCCCGGATCGGGATGGGCGTCCGGCCCCGCGCAGAGCGCGGCCGTGATGGCGGCGAGGTTCACGGTATGGCCGCCGAAAGGTGCGATCACGGCGCTTGCGATCCCGGTGGCGACGAACAGCGGCCCCGCGGCCGGACGGTAACCGTTGGCGTTCAGCACCGCGAGCCCGGGAACGTTCTGCGACGCCATGGTGACCACGAAGAGCGGGACCGCGATCCCCACCAGGGCGTCGAGGGAGAACGCGGGGGCCACCAGGACGGGGTGCGGCGCGATCGCCGACAGGGCGCCCTCGGGCAGCGGCGTTGCGGCCCAGATGATCGCGGCCGCCACCGACACCGCGATCGGAACCGCGTAGGGACGCGCGAAGCGCCACGCGAGGAGCCAGGCCGCCACGATCGGCAAGGCCAGTGCCGGCATCGCGGCGGCCGCCCTTACCGGGGCGAAGCACAGGTCGAGGAGCACGCCGGCCAGCATGGCGCTGGCGAGCCCGGCCGGGACGGAGGCCACGAGGCGCCCGAACGGCCTCCACAGACCGGCGCAGACGATCAGCGCCGCCGCCGACAGGAACGCGCCGACAGCGGCCGGGAAGCCCCCGGCCGGGACGCCGGTCGCGACGAGCAGCGCTGCACCCGGCGTAGACCAGGCCAGACTGATCGGCATGCGGGTGCGCAGCCCGAGGCCGACCGCGAGAACACCCTTGACCGCGAGCAGCGCGAGCAGCCCCGAGGCCGCCTCGGCGCGGCTCGCGCCGACTGCCGCCAGGCCCTGGAGCACG
>JAQGJJ010000153.1 GCA_028290695.1 Enterovirga sp.
GAGCCCTCCGTCGAGCTGAAGGGCATCCGCACGCTATTCAAGGCACAGCCCGCGGTCGAAGGGATCGATCTCTCGGACTCGCAGGCCGAGTACCTGACGCTGCTCGGACCCTCCGGCTGCGGCAAGACCACGACCCTGAACATGATCGCCGGTTTCCTGCACCCGGACGCGGGCACGATCCGGCTCGCGGGCCGCCCGGTCGAGGACGAGCCGCCCTTCCGGCGCGACATCGGTCTCGTGTTCCAGGATTACGCGCTGTTTCCGCACATGAGCGTGGCGCAGAACGTCGCCTTCGGGCTGCGCATGCGCAAGGTCGACAAGCGCGAGATCGAGCGCCGCGTGGCGGAGGCGCTCGGCCTCGTCCAGCTCGGCCATCTCGGCGAGCGCCGGCCGCTGCAGCTCTCGGGCGGCCAGCGCCAGAGGGTCGCGCTCGCCCGCGCCCTCGTGATCCGGCCGACCGTGCTGCTGCTCGACGAGCCGCTCTCGAACCTCGACATGAAGCTGCGCGAGGAGATGCGGCTCGAGATCACCAAGCTGCAGCGCCTTCTCGGCATCACCACCATCCTGGTCACGCACGACCAGGGCGAGGCGCTCGCCGTATCGGACCGCATCGCCGTGCTGAACAAGGGCAGGATCGAGCAGATCGGCCGGCCCGTCGAGATCTACGAGGAACCGTCCAGCCGCTTCGTGGCTGAGTTCATCGGCAGCATGAACTTCCTGTCCGGCACGGCCGCCGAGGCCGTCGCGCCCGGCTCGGTGTGCCGGGTGGACCTGCCGGGCGGCGCGCTCTCGGCCGTTGCCCTTCACGGGACGCAGCAGGGCAAGACCGTGTCGGTCTCGGTGCGGCCCGAGCACCTGCGGCTCGCCGGTGCGGGCCCGGGGGTGGCGGGCGAGCTCGCCGTATCCGGCACCGTGACCCAGCACGTCTATCTGGGCGAGACCACGCAGGTCTTCGTCGCGACGCCGTCGGGCGAGACCTGCCTCCTGGCCGTCTCGAAGCGCGAGGCCGACCGCAGCTTCCCCCAGGGCGCGACGGTTCGCCTCGCCGCCGATGCGGAGCATTGCCGCATATTCTGACCCCGACGGCGCCGCTTGACGGCGCCGCCGGCCGCGTGACCCCGTGGGGTCGCGAAAGGGTGTCGGGATGAGTGCGATCCGATGGGACAAGGCCGCGCAGCCGCCGACAGGCGCGCGCGGAACCGCGGCGTGAGCCTGTCCGAGCCCTTCATCCGCCGGCCGGTTGCGACGACCCTGATCTCCGTCGCGCTGCTCCTGCTGGGCCTCGTGGCGTACAGGTCGCTTCCGGTCGCTTCCATGCCGACGGTGGATTTCCCGACCGTGCGGGTCAGCGCGAGCCGGCCGGGCGCCGATCCCGGAACGATGGCCGCGACCGTCGCGGCGCCGCTCGAGCGCCGGCTCGGCTCCATCGCGGGCGTGACGGAGATCACCTCGCAATCCTCGCTCGGCTCGACCTCGATCTCGGTGCAGTTCGACCTGTCGCGCACCTCCGACAGCGCCGCCCGGGACGTCCAGGCGGCCCTGAACGCGGCCGCGACGGATCTTCCGGGCGACCTGCCGACGCTGCCGACCTTCCGCAAATCGAACCCCGGCGCCTTTCCGGTCCTGATCCTGGCGCTCACCTCGACCACGCTCGCCGGTCCGGCCATCTACGACGTCGCCGACACGGTGATCGCGCAGCGCATCGCCCAGATCGAGGGGGTGGCGGAGGTCGGCGTGAGCGGGGCCGAGCAGCCCGCCATCCGGGTCCGGCTCGATCCGTCCCGCCTGGCCGCCATGGGGCTGTCGCTCGAGGCGGTGCGGAGCGCGGTCGCGGCCGCCAGCACGGAATCGGCGCTCGGCAGCTTCGACGGCGCCGACCAGGGCATCACGATCGCCACCAACGGCCAGCTCTCGACGCCCGAGGAATTCGGCCGCGTGGTGGTCCGCACGGCCAACGGGACCGTGGTGCGCCTCGCCGACATCGCGGTCGTGGAGCGCGGCACCCGCAACAGCCGGGCGGCCGGATCCTATAACGGCCTGCCGGCCGTGACGCTCACGGTGACGAAGCAGCCGGACGCGAACGTGGTCGAGACCGTGGACCGGGTGCGGGCGATCCTGCCCGAGCTGCGCCGCTGGATCCCGGCCGCGATCGACATCCAGGTCATGAGCGACCGCACGGTGACGATCCGGGCCTCGTTGCGGGACATGCAGGTCACGCTGCTCGAGACGGTCGCGCTCGTGATGCTGGTGGTGTTCCTGTTTCTGCGCCGCGCCACCCCGACCGTGGCGGCCGGCATCACCATCCCGCTCTCGCTCGCCGGCACCTTCGCGCTGATGTGGACGGCCGGGTTCACGATCGACAACCTGTCCCTGATGGCGATCGCGATCTCGGTCGGCTTCGTGGTCGACGACGCCATCGTGATGATCGAGAGCGTGCAGCGTCACGTCGAGGCCGGAGCGGGCCGCATCGAGGCCGCGATCGCGGGCGCCCGGCAGATCGGCTTCACGGTGCTGTCGATCTCGCTGTCGCTGCTGGCCGCCTTCATCCCGCTCTTCTTCATGCCGGGCATCATCGGCCGCTTCTTCCGCGAGTTCTCGATGACGCTCGCCTTCGCGGTCGTGATCTCGACCTTCGTGTCGCTCACCGTCGCCCCGACCGTCGTGGCCCGGCTGCCGCAGCGGCCGGACCGGCAGACCCGGTTCGACCGGATCGTCGAGGCGGTTCTGGGGGGCCTGACGCGGGCCTACGGCCGCAGTCTCGGGGCGGCGCTGAGGCACCGCTGGCTCATGCTGGTCCTGACGCTCGCCACCGTGGCGCTGACCGTGCAGATGTTCCGGACCATTCCGAAGGGCTACTTCCCGCAGGACGATACCGGGCTCGTCATGGGCTCGACGGAAGCCTCGGCCGACATCTCCTTTCCGGCGATGGCGGAGCTGCAGGAGCGGGTCGCCCGGGTCATCCGGCAGGACCGGGCGGTGGTGGGCGTCTCGTCCTCGGCCGGGTCGTCGGGCTTCGGCCCCGGCTCCGTCAACCAGGGCCGGCTGTTCATCAGCCTCAAGACCGGGGACGGGCGCGAGCCCTCCATGCAGGTGGTGCAGCGCCTCCGGCGCGAGCTCGCCGGCATCACCGGCATCCGGACCTACATGTTCCTGGCGCAGGACATGCGGGCCGGCGGGCGCGGCGGCCGCGGCAGCTACCAGTTCACGCTGTGGTCGCCGGACCTGGCGGTGCTCGAGGAATGGATGCCGAAGGTGCTGGCGCGGCTGCGCGCGCTGCCCGGGCTGCAGGACGTCTCCACGGATCGCGAGCAGGGCGGCCTGGAGGCGAGGGTCGTGGTCGACCGCCCCACGGCGTCGCGCCTCGGCGTCCGCATGCAGGACGTCACCGACGCGCTCAACAACGCGTTCTCGCAGCGGCAGGTCTCGACCATCTACACGCAGCGCAACCAGTATCGGGTGGTGCTGGAGGTGGCCCCGGACGACCGCAACGATCCGGAGGACCTGACCCGCATCTACGTCCCGGCGAGCGGCGGAACGCAGGTGCCGATCTCGGCGCTCGCGAAGGTCGAGCGCGGCACGACCCCGCTCGTCGTGAACCACCAGGGCCAGTTTCCGTCCGTCACGATCAGCTACAACATGGCGCCCGGCGTGCTCATCGGCGAGGCCACCGGGGCCATCCAGGAGGCCGTGAACGAACTGCGCCTGCCGGACACGCTGAGGGCCGAGTTCGCCGGCGACGCCAAGGATTTCGCGCAGGGCTCGGGCGGCTTCGGCATCCTGATCGTGGCGGCGCTGCTCGGCGTCTACATCATCCTGGGCGTGCTCTACGAGAGCCTCGTCCACCCGCTCACGATCATCTCGACCCTGCCGTCGGCCGGGCTCGGCGCGCTTCTGGCGCTGAGCCTCGCCGGCATGGACCTGTCCATCATCGCGCTGATCGGCCTCGTGCTGCTGATCGGGCTCGTGAAGAAGAACGGCATCATGCTGGTGGATTTCGCCCTCGAGGCCGAAGCCCGCGGCCTGCCGCCGGAGCGGGCCGCGGTCGAGGCGGCGGTCGAGCGCTTCCGGCCGATCCTGATGACGACGCTCGCCGCCCTGCTCGGGGCCGTGCCGCTCGCCATCGCGACCGGCGTCGGGGCCGAGATCCGCCGTCCGCTCGGCATCACCATCATCGGCGGTCTCGTCGTGTCGCAGCTGCTGACGCTCTACACGACTCCCGCCATCTACCTCCTGCTGTCCCGGCTCCACCGGCGCACGGCCGCGCCGCGTCCGGCCGCACGCCTGCCGGCGCCGGCCTGATCGGGGCGAGCCGCGCTCAGCGCTTCAGGAAGCGGTGCGACATCTCGTTGGCGTAGAGCGCGATGCCGAGCCCCGGCGCCTGGCCGGGCGGCAGCCCCTCCGTGCGGCCCAGGAACTCCTTCACCAGCGCGATCGAGCGCCGGTCGTAGCCGGCGACCTGCGCGGCCAGCGAGGCGGCCAGGGTCTCGACCTCGCCGTCCGGAACGGACCGGGCCGCGAGCCCGAGCCCGACGGCGTCGCGTCCGGCCACCTCGCGCCCGGTGAAGATCAGGTCGCCCAGCAGGTTGCGGGGCAGGACGTAGCGGTAATGGCTCAGCACGATGGTGGGCGGGATGCCGTGCGGGATCTCCGGGAAGCTGAGGGTCGCGTCCTCCGCCACGATGACGATGTCGCACCGTCCGGCGAGCGACAGGCCGGCCCCCTCGGCCCGGCCGCGAACGGCCGCGAAGGTCACGGCCCGGCAGCGTTGCACGGCCTCGTTCAGCCGCTGGATGCGGGCGAACTCGGCCGTGATGTCGAGGGGATCGACGGATTGCTCGGCGGGCCGCTGCCGGCCGAGCGAGAAGTCGGGTCCGAGCGCACCGAGCACGATCGCGGCCGGGCCCCCGTCCAGCGGGTTCGCGTCCTCGAAGAATCCCGTCAGGGCGTCGATAGCCGCCACGTCGAGCCGGTTTCCGGCCGCCTGGCGGTCGAGCAGCAGGGTGAGGACGTCGCCGTCGCGCTGTGACTGGATGCTCATGCCTTAGCTGATCCTCTCATCGACAACCGGGCTGTTCAGGATTCGGTCGCTGGCGGCAATCCGGGCGGAGGCGTTCAGCGTCATTTCGGCCCTGGCGGCCTCGAGCTGCGCCGGGGTGCGGATGGCCTGCTCGTCCTCCAGCCACTGGCGGGCGAACGCGTACACGAAGGCGCAGCGGGCGTAGCGGTTCTTCGAGTAGCGCATCAGGCGCCCCTCGACCGGGATGTCGTCCCGCACCACCTCCCGGGCCAGCACGAACGCGTCCTCGGCCGCCATGGCGGCGCCCTGGGTCAGGTGCGGCGGAAAGGCGTGCGCCGCGTCGCCGCCGATGACCACCCGGCCGCGGAACCACGGCCAGGGCAGGAGCATCGGCTCGATCGCGCTGTAGACGATGTCGGAGGCCTCGGTGAGCCCCGCGCTGACCTCGGCCACGTAGCTGCCGTACTGCGCGAGCCGCTCCCGCAGCAGCGCCGGGGTGTCCGACTTCTCGAACCAGGCCTCCGGCGCCTCCGGCCTGATGTGGAAGACGTACATGAGCTCGTCGTTGAGCGGCATCGCGCCCGTCTTGCTGCCGACGCCCTGCAGGAACTCCATCCCGCGGACGTAATCCGGCCGGGGCACCTGCACGCGCCAGGCGCCGAATCCCGACGGCCGCGGCACGAAGGCCGTGCCGACCAGGTGCTGGCGCGTTTCCGACCGGATGCCGTCGAAGCCGACCAGAAGATCGAAGCGCTCGCTCCGGCCGTCCGACAGGGTGACGGTGACCCCGTCGGGCTCGTCCAGGATGTCGGTGACCGACAGCCCGAGCCGCACGGTCACGCCCGCTTTTTGGGCAGCCCGGAGCAGGATCGTGTGCAACTCCCTCCGGGACAGGGCGCACACCGCCGGAATGCGATCGTCCCCGAGCAGGAACACGTGCTCGGCGATCAGCTCCCTGTGCGGGTCGAAGATGTGCATGCGGTCGTAGACGAAGCCGGTCGCCAGCACCTCGTCCAGGAGGCCGAGCGCATCGTAGACCCGCAGGGCGTTCGCGGGCTGGCCGAGCCCGACCCCCGGGATGTCGAAAGCCGGCCGCCGCTCGATCAGGGTCACGGCGACGCCGCTGCGGGCGAGCGCCGTCGCGCAGGTCAGGCCGCCGACCCCGCCGCCCGCCACGAGCACCTTACGGACTTCGCTCACCCCACCTCTCCGTTTGCCGGTCTTGTCATCGGTTATCGTCCTTTTGCGGCGGCGGCGGCGGCTCGCCGCCGCCGCGCTTGGCTTGGGCCCCGGTGCGGGCCGTCACTTCATCCACTGCACCGGCAGCAGCGTCACGGCCGGCACGTAGGTGAGCAGCATGAGAACCGCGAGATAGATGAACAGGAACGGGATCACGCCCCGGTACAGCACCTCCAGCGGCGTCTTGAACAGCGCATGCGAGGCGAACAGGTTCAGGCCGAACGGCGGCA
The DNA here is from genome assembly GCA_028290695.1 of Enterovirga sp. Taxonomy (GTDB): domain Bacteria; phylum Pseudomonadota; class Alphaproteobacteria; order Rhizobiales; family Beijerinckiaceae; genus Enterovirga. The sequence continues at coordinate 6,487 of JAQGJJ010000153.1, forward strand.
GGAACATGCCGATGGCGAGGTTGACGGTCACGATCAGCCCGAAGTGCAGCGGGTCGATTCCGGCCGCGGTGACGACCGGCAGCAGCAGCGGTGTCAGCACCAGGATCGCGGGCGGCGGCTCGAGCACGCTGCCGACGAGCAGCAGCACCGCGTTGATCACGAGCAGCAGGAGCCAGGTCTGGAGATGCAACTCCTGGACGAAGGACACGACCTGCTGCGGGAACCCGCTCGTCGCGATGAGCCAGGCATAGGCGCCGGCGGCCGCCACCAGGATCATGATCTGGCCGACGAGCGCGGTGGTCTCGATCGTGATGCGCCAGACGTCGGCCCAGGTGAGCTCACGGTAGATGTGGACCGAGACCACCATGGCGTAGATGCAGGCCACGCCCGCGGCCTCCGTCGGCGTGAAGGCGCCGCCATAGATGCCACCCAGAATAACCACCGGTGCGAGAAGCGCCCAGATCGCGCGCCGCAGCGCAGGCAGCACGATCGACAGCCGCGGCCCTTCGCCGATCGGGATGCCCAGCCGGCGCGCGTGCAGCATCACGTACAGGGCGAGCGCGACCGCGATGATGAGCCCCGGCACGATGCCGGCCAGGAACAGCTGCGTGACCGATTGCTGGGCCGCGATGCCGTAGATGATCATCGGGATGGAGGGCGGGATGATCACGTCGATCACCCCGGTCGCGGTGATCATGCTGACGGAGAAGTTCCGGCCGTAGCCCGCCTTCTCGAGGGACGGCAGGGTCAGTTTCCCGATCGCCGCCACGCAGGCGACGCTCGAGCCGGACATGGCCCCGAAGGTCGCGGCCGAGCCGATGGTCGCGATGCCGAGCGAGCCCCGGATGCCGCCGACCATCGCCATGATGAGTTCGATGAGCCGCTGCGCGATGCCGCCGCGCGCCATCAGGTCGCCGGCCAGGATGAACAGCGGCACGGCCAGCAGCGGGAAGCTGTCCAGGCTGCCGAACACCGCCGTGTGGATGGCGTAGAGCGGGCCCACGCCGAGATACAGCACCCCGACCGTCGCCGCCGTGAGGAGCACGAGGTAGATCGGCATGCCGATCGCGAGCAGCAGGATCGGCATGCCGACGAAGATCAGCGCGCTCATCGGGTTTCCTCTGCGACGACGGCCTCGGCGACGGAGCCCGGAAGGCTCGCCCCGAACACGGCGAGCCGCATGACCATCAGCAGGGCGAAGAGGGTGAAGCCACCGAGCACGAAGCTCTGCGGGATCCACATGGGCAGGTGCAGAGCGTCGCTACGCTGGTCGAAGCCGTACAGCATGGAGACGATCTCGAGGCTGGCGGTGCTGATCACGATCAGGAGCACGAAGCCGCACAGGGTCGTCAGGTACACGGCGAGCCGCCGCAGGCGCGGGGGCGCCCGGTCGATCAGCGCCTCCAGCCGCATGTGCAGGCCGCGCCAGCTGATGGCCGCCCCGCCCGCGAACACGATGAACACCATCAGGTAGAGCATCGCCTCCTCGGCCCATTCGAGCGGCGCTCCGAAGAGATAGCGCCCGGCGACGTTGACGCCGTTGATGGCCACGATCGCAAGCAGCGCCGCGCCTGCCAGATGCAGGCAGAGGTGCGCGATGCCCTCGCCGATCCGTTCCACACTCGTTCGCCACATAGGCGCTCTCTCCTCGCCCTCCGCCCGGGGCGACGCAGGCTATCGTGTCCCGGCTCGTCCGGGGCAAGGGCGGTCCGAAACTTGCTTGCAAATTTCAGACTGTCTGACAATCTGTCAATGTGGGCTGGCTCTCGATTGGCCGTTGCGGACCGGGACGCTGGGCCGGGCGATGTGACCGGAATGGGTGAGCGCCGGTGCTTTCCTGTGGAGCACGGCACTCTATCATGGCCGCGAACGCGCTCGCCGGAGCGACGCTCCGACGGACCGAGTGCAAGGTCTGAACCGAAGAAGGGGAACCAAGATGAAAGCAGCCGCGAC
>JAQGJJ010000165.1 GCA_028290695.1 Enterovirga sp.
ACCTCGTCCTTCGAGCGATACTTCGCCGGGTCGGACATGGAATGGCCGCGGTAGCGGTAGGTCTGCATCTCCAGGATGTAGGGACCCTGGCCGGAGCGCGCGTGATCGAGCGCCCGGGCGCCGGCCGCGTGCACGGCCCGGACATCCATGCCGTCCACCTGCTCGCCCGGAATGTTGAAGGATACCCCGCGCCTGGAGAAGTCCGTCTGGGCGGAGGCGCGGCTCACCGAGGTGCCCATCGCGTAGCGGTTGTTCTCGATGATGTAGACGACGGGCAGCTTCCACAGCTCCGCCATGTTGAAGCTTTCGTAGACCTGGCCCTGGTTCGCGGCGCCGTCGCCGAAATAGGTCAGGGAGACCCGGCCGTCCTCGCGGTACCAGTTTGCGAGGCCGAGCCCCGTGCCGAGCGAGACCTGCGCGCCCACGATGCCGTGGCCGCCGTAGAAGGCCTTTTCCTTCGAGAACATGTGCATGGAGCCGCCCTTGCCCTTGGAGTAGCCTCCACGGCGCCCGGTCAGCTCGGCCATCACGCCGCGTGCTTCCATTCCGCAGGCCAGCATGTGCCCGTGGTCGCGATAGCCGGTGATGACCTCGTCGCCACCCTTCGCGGCCATCTGCATGCCGACCACCACGGCCTCCTGGCCGATATAGAGGTGGCAGAAGCCGCCGATGAGGCCCATGCCGTACATCTGCCCGGCCTTTTCCTCGAAGCGGCGGATCAGCAGCATGTGGCGGTACGCCTCGAGCTCCTGCTCCCGCGAGAAGGCCGGAGGCGTCTGGGCTACGTCCTGCTCGGACGTCGCCTCCGCATCGCGCCTGCTTTTGCGCGCAGCGAGTGCCATCCCTGATCCTCCATCCTGTCTTGTCCGGAACGGTAGACCACTCGGCGGCCGAAATCGAGGGCCGCTCTCCGTACGGGGCGCATCCGCCGGGCCTCGTTCGCCGGGCCCTGCGCCGCGGTTCATGCCACCTCTCCGCGGCCGCCGGGTCGTGGCGCCTCGCGGACGCGGCCCCGTTCTCTCGGCGACGGCGCGGCCGTTCAGAGCAGCCCGAGTTCCGCCAGCTCGCGCCGCATCGGCTCAGGCAGAACGGCGAGGCCGGCATCGCCGCCGGCGAGATCGGGCGGAGCGTCGTCCGGCTCGAGATAGCGCCAGCCCTGAAACGGCCGGTAGGGACGCGGCCGGACCGGCACGACGACCGGCTCGAGCGCGAGCCGGCAACGGCCGACGCCCTCGCCGTCCGTGAACGGCCGCACCGCGAGCAGGCGTTGGCGGCAGGCGAGCTGGCCCTTGATCACCCAGAACAGCGAGCCTCCGTCGACCAGGGCCTCGTGCCGCTTGGGCACCATGCGGGTCGTGTGGATGTGCTCGTACGCGGTTGTCGCGCCGGCCAGCCTGCGCCGCTCGACGATCCAGGCTTCGAGATCCTCGATCGTGTCGCAGCCGACGCAGAGCTTGATCAGGTGAAGGGCCATGCCTCCCTTATCGGCGGGGCCCCCGGGCGGGTCGAGCGGCGCGTGGTCGCGCCGGCCGCCTTATCAACGGCTTCGCGCGTCGACCGGGTCCGAAATCTCGGCCTCCGGCCGGTCGTCGCCGCGCGCGACCTCGTCGTGCCAGCGCCCCCCCGCATCCTGGTAGCGGATCGGCGCGGTTTCGCCCGGAATACGCTGCTCCTGGGCAACCGCCTTGGCCGCCTTCAGAGCCAGATCGTGCGTCGGAAAGGTCTCCGAAAAGACGTCGCCGAGCTTGTAGGCCCAGCCGCCGTCGTGCTCGACGATCTTGTACGTGATCCCGCTCATGGCGTCCTCCAATGACGCGGGTGAACGGTGGGTCGGGCGAAGCGGTTCCGGGCGGCGGCCTCAGGCGACCTCGGCGGCGGCCGCGAGAACGATGAGCCGGGCGCCGTCCGCGACCTGCTGGCCGGGCTCGCCGATCACCTCGGCGACCTCGCCGTCCCGGGGGGCGAGAAGCGCGTGCTCCATCTTCATCGCTTCGAGCACGGCGAGGCGCTGGCCCTTCTTGACCGGGTCGCCCGGCGCCACGAACACCGCCACGAGCTTGCCGTGCATCGGTGCCGCGATCGTGTCGCCGGCATCGAGGTGCTCGAGATCGACCGCGAACGGGTCGAAGCGCTGAACAAAGGTCTGGCGCCCGGCCTCGAGGACATAGGTCCCGGTGGGGGCGACCGCGAAGGCCGTGTCCCGCGCGCTTTGGAAGCGCCCGCTGGGACGTTCGCTCCAGTCGCCGATCCGGGCCTCGAAGTCGCCCGGTGCGCCCGGCGGCCACGTGATCGCGACCTCCTCGCGCACGCCGTCGACCAGGATCGGCATCGCCACCGTGCGGGCCCCCACGAGCTGGAAACCGTCCGGAACGTCCCAGGGCGAGGCGGGACCGCCCTCCCCCCGGCCGATCCGGCGCAGGGCGGCGAGGTCGTCGTGCACGATCTTGACCGCGCCGAGCGCGGCCGCCGCGTGGTCCCGGCCGTGCTCGACGGCGCCCAGCGCCTGGAGGTTGCGGTCGATGAAACCGGTGTCGAACGCCCCGGAGCGGAAGCCGTCCGCGTCGCACAGCGCGGCGAGAAACGCCGCGTTGGTCTTCGGGCCGGCCACCACGGTCTCGGACAGCGCCGCGGAGAGGCGGTCGAGCGCCTCGTCCCGGTCCGCCCCGTGGGCGATGATCTTGGCCACCATCGGGTCGTAGAACGGCGTGACCTCGTCGCCCTCGCGCACCCCGGTATCGATCCGGATCTCGTCGGATTGCGGAAAGCGCAGCGCCCAGAGCCGTCCGGTCGAGGGCAGAAAGCCGCGCTCCGGATCCTCGGCATAGAGCCGCGCCTCGACGGCGTGGCCGCCGATGGCGAGGTCGTCCTGGCCGAAGGGCAGCGGCTCGCCGGAGGCGACGCGAAGCTGCAGCTCGACGAGATCGAGGCCGGTGATCGCCTCCGTGACCGGATGCTCGACCTGCAGCCGGGTGTTCATCTCCATGAAGAAGAAGCGATCCGGCCGGAGCCCGTCGCGCGAATCGGCGATGAACTCGACGGTGCCGGCCCCGACATAGCCGACCGCCCGGGCCGCCTCGACGGCCGCACCCCCCATGGCGGCCCGCATGGCGGCCGTCATGCCGGGCGCGGGTGCCTCCTCGATGACCTTCTGGTGGCGCCGCTGCAGCGAGCAGTCGCGCTCGAACAGGTGGACGACGTTGCCCTGGCGGTCGCCGAAGACCTGCACCTCGATGTGGCGCGGCGCCAGGACGTATTTCTCGACCAGCACCCGGCCGTCGCCGAACGCGCTCACCGCCTCGCGCTGGGCGCTCTCGAGCGCCGCCTCGAACTCGAGCGCCTTGTCGACGCGGCGCATGCCCTTTCCGCCGCCGCCCGCGACGGCCTTGATGAGCACCGGATAGCCGATCTCGTAGGCCTTCTGGCGCAGGAAGTCGGGCTCCTGGCGGCTGCCGTGGTAACCCGGCACGACCGGCACGCCGGCCGAGGACACGAGGGCCTTGGCGGCGTCCTTCAGGCCCATGGCCCGGATCGCGGAGGCCGGCGGTCCGACGAACACGATCCCGGCCTCGGCGCAGGCATCGGCGAACTCGGCCCGCTCGGACAGGAAGCCGTAGCCCGGATGGATCGCCTCTGCGCCCGAACGGTGCGCAGCCTCCATGATGCGGTCGATGCGCAGGTACGAATCGGCCGGGGCGGACCCGCCGATCGCGTGCGCCTCGTCCGCCATCGCGACGAACATCGCACCCCGATCCGCCTCCGAATGGACCGCCACGGTGCGCAGCCCGAGGCGGCGTGCGGTGCGGATGATGCGGCAGGCGATCTCGCCGCGATTGGCGATGAGGACGGATGAGATCACGGGAACCCCTGCGCGGACGTCGGGGCCGGGTTTAGTCCGGGAGCCGGCGCCGGTCCACGCCGGGCGTGCTCTCCCGTCAGAGCTCGAGCAGGCCGCCCTTCGGCTTGGCGTCGGGTTTGTCGGTGACCGTGATCTTCACCGTGAAGGTTTCGGTGGTCCCGTCGGGCGTCTTGGTTTCGTAGGACACCTCGTCCGCGCCCGTGAAACTGGGCTTCGACTGGTAGAACAGCTGCTGGGCCGCCGTCTCGGCGTTGGGGCAGCGGAAGGAGGCGGGCGTCTTCAGCGTGGCGCTGCGCACGGCGAGCTGGCCGTTCTTCGGCGCCGTGATCACCCGCACGCTGCCGACCTCGCCCTTGGAGCAGTCCTTCTTCAGGGCCGTGACGACGGCGAGCCGGACCACCTTGCCCTTCTCGACGGACGCGCTGCGAAACACGCCGGTCTGGGCGGCGGCCGGAAGGGCCAGGCCGATGGAGGCCGCGAGCAGCGGGATCGCGAAGGCTGAGCGCATGATGTGTCTCCTGGACCGGGCCGGCCCGACTCTCACATGGGACCGGGTCCGGCCCGGTTCCAGCGCTCCGCGCGCGGCATCACCAGGAAATCGTCCAGCCGCGGCGCGCCGGCGCGCGAAGGCGGCGGGCCCGGTCCGGCCCGCCGACCTGTGTCGCGCCTCGCTCAGCCGGCGTTCGGCAGGGCGATCGCCACGAACCGCACGCCCTGGGCGTTCTTCACCCGCATGAGCACGGCCTTCTTGCCCTCGTCGCGCGCCGCCTTGATGCCGGTGGCGACATCGGCCGGAGTCGAGACCGGCTTCCCGCCGATCTCGAGGATGATGTCGCCCTCGGCGATGCCCTTGGCGGCCGCCGGCCCGTCCGGGTCGACGTTCATGACGGCGACGCCTTCCTCGCCGGCGCCGAGCCGTGCGGCCGGCGCGAGCTGCAGCCCGAGCCGCAGCGAGGTCCGGCCCGTCTCCTCGCGGTCGACGGACGCGGTCTCCGTCCCCGGCAACGTGCCGAGCTCGACCGTCGCCTTGCGCTCGCTGCCGTCCCGCAGGTAGCCGAGCTCGACCTTGGAGCCGGGCTTCAGCCCGGCGATCCGGCGGGTGAGCCCACGCGCGTCCGAAACCGTCTCGCCGTTCACCGTGGTCAGCACGTCGCCGGCCTTCAAGCCCGCCTTGGCGGCCGGGGTGTTCGGCTGCGTCGAGTTTACGAGCGCGCCGCGGTCACGGGTGACGCCCAGGCTGTCGGCCAGGTCCTTGGTGAGCGGCTGGATCTGGACGCCCAGATAGCCGCGCTCGACCTTGCCGTTGGTCTCGAGCTGCTCCACCACGCTCTGCACCGTGGAGGCCGGGATGGCGAAGGCGAGCCCGACCGAGCCGCCGGACGGCGACGCGATGGCGGTGTTCACGCCAACGACCTCGCCCCGGAGGTTGAACGTCGGACCGCCCGAGTTGCCCCGGTTGATCGGCGCGTCGATCTGCAGGAAGTCGTCATAGGGGCCGGCGCCGATGTCGCGGCCCCGCGCCGACACGATGCCGGACGTGACGGTGCCGCCGAGGCCGAACGGGTTGCCGATCGCCACAACCCAGTCGCCGACGCGCGGCATGACGGGGGCGAGCTTCACGAACGGGAAGTTGCCGCCCTCCTGCACCTTGAGCAGGGCGAGATCGCTCTTCGGGTCGGTGCCGAGCACCTTGGCCGGCAGCGTGCGCCCGTCGTCCAGCGTGATCTCGACCGTGTTGGCGCTGTCCACGACGTGGTTGTTCGTGACCACGAAGCCGTCCGCCGAGATGAAGAAGCCCGAGCCCTGGGCCTGGCCGCCGCCGCGGCCGCCGCGGCGGGGGCCCTGCGGCGCTCCGTTCTCGCCGAAGCGGCGGAAGAACTCGCGGAGCTGCGGCGGCAGGTTGTCCATGCGCGAGCCCGGGCCGTCCTCGTCGAGGCCGCCGCCGCCGCCGCGCGACGCCACGTTCTCCATGCGGACCTTCACGGACACCACGGCCGGCTTCACCTTGTCGACGACGTCGGCGAAGGAGGCGGGCGCGGTGGCGGTCTCGACGGTGATCGGGCCGCTCTGGGCGATTGCGGCGCCGGGGATTTGCAGGATCGTGGCCCCGAGGGTGCCCGATGCCACGATCGCGACGGCCGCCACCGAGGCCAGCGCCTTGCCGCGCAGGCTCGTATGGCTCTTGGTTGGGGTGGTCTGCATGTGCTCGCTCCGGATCTCGTCAGGGTTGAGGAGCTTTTGGGGGCCGCCCCCGCTCGGCTCCTGCCGTGCACTCCAGATGGGCCGGTCCGCGTGAAGGCGTCCTGGAGCCTCGATTACATTTTGTTCAGGCTGCGGCCGACGCCGAGGGAGAGCCGTCGCGGCAGCCGGGCCGACAGCATCCTTGTGGGGCGCCGACACCCATGGTACCAGCCCGGCCTCGACCACGCCTCGGGTCCGGAGAGGTGGCAGAGTGGTTGAATGCACCGCACTCGAAATGCGGCATGCCCGCAAGGGCATCGGGGGTTCGAATCCCCCCCTCTCCGCCAGTTTCAGCCTAACCCGCTGAAAACGTAGCGATCTTTTTCCGCTTCAACGTAGCGGCTTCGGCTCCTGGTACATCAAACTGGCCAGCAAGGAGGCTGGACGTGCCGGGATCGCTACCCCGCCTCGTGCGTCGAGGCGACGTGTTCTATTTCCGAATGGCAGTGCCGCGACGGCTTGTCGTGCAGCTCGGGACACGCGAGATTAAGGTCTCGCTCAAGACTTCCGACCGGGCGCTGGCAAATCTGCGTTGCCGCTCCCTGAGCAATCGCTTTGACCTGGCCTTCCGAGGGCTGACTGGCATGCCGGACCTCACGTTCGGAGACGTAGATCAGGAGGCACGCAGGTTCTTCCAAGCCTGCCTCAACGCCTCGCTTGAGCGGGCGTATTATCTCCCGACGGACCCGGCGGTGAATGTCCCGGATGAGGTTGCCTACCTCAAGGACCGCATTAATGGGCTTAGGCAGCAGCTCTCGAGCCGGCAGTTCGGCGCGGGCGTACGTGAGGACGCACAATCCATCCTTGATCCCCTTACGGCAGTCGGGGGTGCAATCGACCTCGAACTTGTGCAGCACGCGCAGACCGTCGCGGCGCGTGCCGCAATAGAAGACGCTCGGATCCTCGCAGCGCACCTCGAGGGTCGGCCTGATCGCACCGCTCCGCTAGACCCGTTGTTTCTGGGGCTGAAGCCGACGGGCCTCCCTCCCCTAGGAGAGATGGCCGGGGCGAAGCACCCAGTGGCTTTTAGTGTGGCTGCTGCTGGCGAGCAGTTCGTCAAATTCAAGAGTGGAAACGACTGGAACAACAAGACCTCAAACGACGTGCGTCGGGTTCTGAGACTCGTCGAGGAGGCCATTGGCGGGGAGCGGCCCGTTTCCAGCGTCAGCACGCCCGACGTGAAAGCAATGCGGGACCTCCTTTTGGAGCTGCCCCCCAACTACATGAAGCTCAAGGAGAACAAGGGCTTGAGTGCCCGTGACGCCGCTCAGGCGAACAGCGGGAAGGAGTCTAACCTGAGCCTGAAAACCAAGGACAAATACTTCTCCATGTTCAGGGGCTTTCTGAGGTGGTGCATGGACGAAGGCCACCTCGACAAAATGCCGGGACCGGGGGTGAAAATACCTGGAGTTAGCAAGATTGCTTCGAATAGGGGGCGGGCACCCTACTCTGACGCCCAACTCGAAGCGATTTTTAGTTCCCCGCTTTACGCCGGCCACCACTCACCTGGGCGGCGCAGTGCCCCGGGCTCTGTGGTCACCCGAGACGGAAAGTTCTGGATACCACTGATCAGCCTCTTTTCCGGCATGCGGCTGGGAGAGATCGTCCAGCTGCTCGTGTCCGACATCAAAACCGAAGCTGGTGTCACGTACTTCGATATCGACCGCGAAGAAGGAGACGATAAGACCATAAAGACGGCGTCGAGCCGCCGCCGGGTCCCTGTGCACTCGAACCTGATTGCACTCGGCTTTGGCAGGTATCTTGAAGCGCGCCAGGGCGGCGCGTCACGACTGTTTCCAGAAATCGGGAAGGGAGCGGATGGCTACTACTCCCACAATTTTAGCAAGTGGTGGGGAAGGTACACGCGAGAGACGAAGATCCGCGCTCCAAAGACGGCCTTCCATTCTTTTCGGCACAACTTCAAAGACGCTCTCCAGGCCGCAGAGGTGCCGGAGGCTCTTGC
>JAQGJJ010000206.1 GCA_028290695.1 Enterovirga sp.
GCGACCGGGCCGGCCTGCCGGCTTACGAGATCTCGAATCACGCCCGGCCGGGCGCCGAATCGCGGCACAACCTCGTGTACTGGCGCTACGGCGAATATGCCGGGATCGGCCCGGGCGCGCATGGCCGCATCGTGGCGCCGGACGGCCGTATCGCGACGGCGACCGAGCGCGAGCCGGAGGCTTGGCTCGAGCGCGTGGAGCAGGTGGGCCACGGGCTCGTCACGCGGGACACCCTGACGGCCGAGGAGGCCGCCGACGAGTTCCTGCTGATGGGGCTCCGCCTGCGCGAAGGGATCGACCCGGAGCGCTACAGGGCGTTTGCGGGCCGCTCGCTCGATGCGCGCCGCATCGCGGACCTGACGGGCGACGGCCTCATCGCCGGCCAGCCCGGCGCCCGCCTTGCGGTCACGCCGGCCGGGTTCCCGGTTCTGGACGCCGTGGTGGCCGACCTGGCCGCCTGACGCCGGGCAGCAGCCGGGACGGGGCGCCGCTAATGCGCCGCGTCCCAGTTCACGCCCGCGCGTGCGTCGACCGCGAGCGGCACTTGGAGCTGCACGGCCGGATGCGGGGCGTCTTCCATCACGCGGGCGACCACCGGAAGCGTGGCCTCCACCTCGTCGTCCGGGACCTCGAAGACGAGTTCGTCGTGCACCTGCAGCAGCATCCGGCCGGATAGCCCTGCGCGCGCGAGCGCATCGTCCATGCGGACCATGGCGCGCCGGATGATGTCGGCGGCCGTGCCCTGGATCGGGGCATTGATCGCCTGGCGCTCCACCGCAGCCCGGACGGAGGCGTTGCCGGCCGAGATGTCGGGGTAGTGGCAGGCGCGGCCGAACAGGGTCGAGACGTAGCCCTTCTCGCGCACGGCGCGCTTCGTCTTATCCATGTAGTCGCGAATGCCCGGGAAGCGCTCGAAATAGGTCCGGATGTACTGCCCGGCCTCGTCGCGCGGGATGCCGAGCTGGTTCGCCAGCCCGAAGGCCGAGATGCCGTACACGATGCCGAAATTGATCGCCTTGGCGCGGCGCCGCACGTCGGCCGGCATGCCCTCGACCGGCACGCCGAACATCTCGGAGGCGGTTGTCGCGTGGATGTCGATGCCGTCCGCGAAGGCCTTCTTCAGCTGCGGGATATCGGCGATATCGGCGAGAAGGCGCAGCTCGATCTGCGAATAATCCGCCGAGATTAGCTTGTGCCCGGCCTCCGGCACGAAGGCGGTGCGGATCTTGCGGCCCTCCTCCGTCCGGATCGGGATGTTCTGGAGGTTGGGGTCGGCGGAGGACAGGCGGCCGGTGGTGGTCGCCCCGAGTGCATAGGAGGTGTGCACGCGCCCCGTCTGCCCGTTCACATAGGTCGGCAGCGCGTCCGTGTAGCTCTTCAGCTTCGTCAGCTGCCGCCATTCCAGGATCTTGCGCGGCAGCGGATGGTCGGAGGACTCGGCCAGATCCTCCAGCAGGCGCGCGCCCGTCGACCATTGCCCGGTGGCGGTCTTTCGCGCGCCGGCCAGGCCGAACTTGCCGAACAGGATGTCGGCGAGCTGCTTCGGCGAGCCGATCGTGAACCGCTCCCCGGCGATCCCGTAGATCTCGTCCTCGACGCGGGCGACCGTCTGGGCGAAGTCGCCGGACATGCGCGACAGGATCTCGCGGTCGATCCGGATGCCGCGCTCCTCCATGCGGGCGAGGGTCGCCACCATCGGGCGCTCAAGCGTCTCGTACACGGCGGTCTTGCGCTCGGCCGCGAGGCGGGGCTTCAGCACCCGCCACAGCCGTAGCGCGAGATCAGGCCCCTCCGCGGCGTATTCGGTCGCGCGGTCCGGCGCGACCCGCTCGAACCCCACGGCCTTGCGGCCCTTTCCGGCCACCTCCTCCAGCGCCAGGCAGGATTGCGCGAGGTAGACCTGCGCCAGCTGCTCGAGCCCGTGGCCGGACAGGTTCGGCTTGCCCACGTCGAGCGCGTAGGAGAGCAGCATGGTGTCGTCGACCGGCGCGACCTCGATGCCGTGCCGCTTCAGGACGAGCCAGTCCGCCTTCACGTTCTGGCCGATCTTGAGAACGGAGACGTCCTCCAGGAGCGGCTTCAGCCGGGCCAGCGCCTCGGCGGGCGCGATCTGGTCGGCCAGCAGCCCGTTCTCGAACAGGGTCTCCGGGCCGCCATCGGCCGCGCCTGCCCGATGCAGCAGCGGCAGGTAGGCCGCGAGGCCGGGCTCGAGCGCAAGCGAGACGCCGAGGATGTCGGACCGCATCGGGTCCGTCCCGGAGGTTTCCAGCTCGACCGCCACCTGCCCGTGCTCGCGCGCCGCCCCGATCCAGCGATCGAGCTCGTCGAGGGTCGTGATGGTGACGTAGCGCGAGCGCTCGCAGGGCTGCGCACGCCCCTCCGCCTTGCGCTCCGCCGCAAGCACCTGAGGCGTGAGGGCGGGCCCGGCCGATTGTCGCCCGGACGGCCCGGCCTGCACGGCGCGCGCCCGCGTCCCGTCCGGGGCGCCCGCTGCCGCTTCCCCGCCCGCAGATCCGGGGGGCTCGGCCGCGGCTGAGGCCGCGGCGCCCGGGGCGGGATCCTCGTCGAACCAGCGGCCCGTGGTCGGATCCCACGGCCGCGCCAGCACCGGGTCGGGCTCCACCAGCGCGGCATCGACCCCGTAGAGCTCGACCACGCGCTTGGTGATGGTGGTGAAGTGCAGCGCCTTGGTGAAGGCGAGCAGCCGTTTCGGGTCGAGGTCGAACAGGCGCGTGTCGCCGATCGGCACCTGCACCGGGGTCGAGCAGTCGAGCGTGACGAGCCGCTTGGAGATCCGCGCCCGCTCGGCGTTCTCGGCCAGGACTTCGCGCCGTTTCGGCTGCTTGATCTCGCCCACCCGGTCGAGCAGTTCCTCGAGGTTGCCGTACTGGCAGATGAGCTGCGCGGCCGTCTTGACCCCGATGCCGGGCACGCCCGGCACGTTGTCGGTCGGGTCGCCGATCAGCGCCTGAACGTCCGGCACGAGCGCGGGCGGCACCCCGAACTTGTCCACCACGCCCTCGCTGTCGAGGCGGCGCTCCGGCCGGTAGCCGGGCTTTCCCGGAATGCCGCTCTCGAAATCGTAGAAGGTCACGCCGGGGCGCACGACCTGCATCAGGTCCTTGTCGGAGGAGACGATCAGCACCTCGGCCCCGGCGGACGACGCCTGGCAGGCATAGGTGGCGATGATGTCGTCGGCCTCCCAGCGCTCCTGCTCGATCGGGATCAGCCCGAACGCCCGCACGGCGTCCCGCATCAGCCGGAACTGCGGCACGAGGTCGGAGGGGGGCTCCGGCCGGTGCGCCTTGTACTCGGGGTAGATCTCCTTGCGGAAGGATCGCTCGGTCTTGTCGAAGATGATGGCGAGGTGCGTCGGCCTGATGCCGGTCGCGCCGTCCCGGATGAACTGCATCAGCTTCGTGGTGAAAAGCCGGACCGCCCCGGTCGGCAGGCCGTCGCCGGGCCGGGTGTTGTACTTCCGGTCCTGGTTCATGGACTGGAAGTAGGCGCGGAACATGAAGGAGGAGCCGTCGACCAGGAACACCTGGTCGCCGGGACCGACGGAGAGGGTGGCTTGGCTCATGAGCGAGAGATAGCGCTCCCGGCCGCCGCCCGCCATCGCCCCGCGACCGAAGGGCCGTCCCGCCTGTTCGGCCATGCTTCATGTACCTGACGGAATCGTCACGTTCCGCCCATTTCCGCGTAAACGCGGGCGGCCTCAAATGAACGCCACCGGACGGCTCCTGGCCGTTTCCGGGGGCAATGGAGAGGATGCGACAGATGAGCTTCAGGCTGAAGATGATGGGCGCCGCCGCGCTGATTGCCGGTGGCCTCGGGATCGTGGGCGCCGCCCATGCAGCTCCGGCCGGCCCGGCCTCCGCAGCCGGCCTCGCCGGTGCCGGCATCGTCGAGCACGTGGCCCAGGGTTGCGGCCCAGGCTTCGCTCGCGGTCCGCGCGGCTTCTGCCGGCCGATGCGGCGGGGTGGCTTCGGGGCCCGTGGGTTCTATGGTCCGCCGCGCGCCTATGGTCGGCGCTGCGTCGTCCGTCCGACCCCGTTCGGGCCGCGGCGCGTCTGCCGTTGAGGCTCGGAAGCGCCCGCCCTCGAGGCGGGCGCTTCCTCTCGGTCGAGCGTGCGACGAATCCTCGCGACAGGATCCCTAAACAGGCCGATCCTGGGATCCCGACCGGCCGGGCGAAAGGGGCCGGGACAGAGGACACGACATGCCGAAGGTCATCCAGGCCCTTATCGCCAACCGCGTGATCGAGGTTCTCGCCCGCATCGTGCTGACCGTCCCGTTCTGGGGAAGCGGCCTCGACAAGCTGATCAACTTCCAGGGCGGCGTCGCCGAGATGCGGCTGTTCGGCCTCGAGCCGGCGCCCCTGGTGAACATCCTGGTTCTCACGACGCAGCTCGCCGGCTCGGCGCTGGTGATCGCGGGCCGCCATGTCTGGCTCGGGGCCGGCGCGCTCGGCGTGTTCACCGCGCTCACGATCCCGATCGTGCACCATTTCTGGACCATGTCGGGTCCGGACGCGCTGCACGCCTTCCACACCGCCGGCGAGCATGTCGGCATGATCGGGGCTCTGGTGCTGGTCTCGATCCTGGCCGCCCGCACCCGTTCGGGCGCCGATCGCGCCGCCCGCGCCGAGAGCGGGGCGGGAACGGGGGTTGCCGTCCGGTGACGCGCCGTTGCCGAGACCGGGGTTGCGGCGCGCCGCCGGCGCCTTAGTGTCCGGTGCGATCGGAGCGGGCATGGCGAACACGATGGCGCCTCAGGTGATTCATGAGGCGACGGGCCTGCCGATCGGGCCCCCGGTCGAGCCCGGTCCGGCGATGCGCCCGGCTCCGGGTCTGCGGCTCGAGGGACGGCACGTCGTGCTGGATCGGCTCGACCCGGCCCGCGACGCCGACGCTCTGTTCCGGGCGGCGGCCGGTGCGGACGCGGAGCGGCTCTATCTCTATCTCTTTCCTCCGCCGCCCTCCGACCCGGCCGCCTTCCAGGCCGCGATCGCCGCCATGGCGGCGGCGGAGGACCCGCTCGCGCTAGCGGTGATCGACCGGCGCACGGGCGAGACCGTCGGCCACGCGACCTACATGCGGATCGAGCCGGCGCATCGCGTCATCGAGGTCGGCAACATCCTCTACACACCGGCCCTGCAGCGCAGCCCCGCCGCCACGGAGGCCATGTACCTCATGGCCCGGCATGCCTTCGAGGATCTCGGCTACCGGCGCTACGAGTGGAAGTGCCACGCGCTCAACGCACCGTCGCGCCGCGCCGCCGAGCGCTACGGCTTCACCTACGAGGGCACCTTCCGCAACCACATGATCGTCAAGGGCCGGTCGCGCGACACGGCCTGGTTCTCGATCACGGACGCCGAATGGCCCGCCCGCAAGGCCGCCTTCGAGCGCTGGCTCGACCCCGGCAATTTCGACGAGGCCGGCCGGCAGCGACTCCCCCTGTCGAAACTGAACGACACCGCGCTCGCGGCGGACGGCGTCACGCTCCGCCGTGCCGGGCCCGACGACGCGCCACGCTTCGACGACCTGCAGCGGGCGGCCTATGCCTGGAACCGAGGCATCCTCGGGGTCGAGCCGCTGCCGCTTCAGGTCGCGCCGGAAGCGGTGCTGGCCCGCTACGAGACCTGGCTGCTGGAGGACGAAAGCGGGCTGGCGGGCGCGCTCGTGCTCGAGCCCCTGCCCGATCACCTCCTGATCTGGAGCGTGTCGGTGGACCCGGCGCGCCAGAACGGCGGCATCGGCCGGCGCCTGCTCGCGGGCGCGGAAACGCGGGCGCGGGACCTCGGCCTCCGCACGGTCCGGCTCTACACGGGCGAGAAGCTGACGAAAAACATCGACTGGTATAGCCGCCGCGGCTACGTGATCGAGCGCGTGCAGGACATGCCGGATCGGCGCGCGGTCCACATGATCAAGACCATTCAAGAATAAACCGGGAGAACGGCATGGCCGGACGGCTGAGCGGAAAGACGGCGCTTGTGACGGCGGCCGGGCAGGGCATCGGTCGCGCCATCGCGGAAAGCTTCGTGCGCGAGGGCGCCCACGTGTGGGCGACCGACCTCGATCCGACGAAGCTCGATCGCATCGGGGCAGCCGAAACCCGCAAGCTCGACGCGCTCTCGACCGACGCCGTGGAGGCGCTGGCCAGGGAGGCCGGGCCGGTCGACATCCTGGTGAACGCCGCCGGCTTCGTGCACCACGGCACCGTTTTCGAAACCTCCGACCGCGACTGGGATTTCTCCTTCGACCTGAACGTCAAGTCGATGCACCGGACCATCAAGGCCTTCCTGCCCGGCATGCTGGACAAAGGCGGCGGCTCGATCATCAACATCGCGTCGGGCGCCTCCTCCGTGAAGGCGGCCGCGAACCGCTACGTGTACGGGGCCACCAAGGCTGCCGTGATCGGGCTCACCAAGGCGGTGGCGATCGACTTCATCCGGCGCGGGATCCGGGCCAACGCCATCTGCCCAGGCACCATCCAGTCACCGTCGCTCGACGACCGCATCGCCGCTCAGGCGGCGGCAAGCGGCAAGAGCGAGGGGGAGGTCCGACAGATGTTCATCGACCGCCAGGCGATGGGCCGGCTCGGCACAGCCGAGGAGATCGCCGCCATGGCGCTCTACCTGGCATCCGACGAATCGAGCTTCACAACGGGCCAGATCCACCTCGTGGACGGCGGCTGGGCGCTCTAGCGGGAACGCGCCGCGGCCGGCCCGGCGGGCCGGCCGGTCACGGCCTTGGCAGGCCCGGGCACATAGCGATGCGCCGGGCTCACAGCGGGATGGACCGAGCCCATGCACATTCTCATCCTGGGCGCGGCCGGCATGATCGGCCGCAAGCTCACCGAACGCCTGGTCCGGGACGGCCGGCTCGGCGGCTCGCCCATCACGGCCCTGTCGCTGTTCGACGTCGCGCTGCCGGAGGCCCCGACCGGGGTCCCGTTCCCGACGGCGACGTCCGCCGGTGACCTATCGTCGCCCGGCGAAGCCGAGCGGCTCGCAGCGGAACGGCCGGACGTGATCTTCCACCTCGCCGCCATCGTGTCCGGCGAGGCGGAGGCGGATTTCGAGAAGGGCTACCGGATCAACCTCGACGGCACCCGCCTCCTGCTTGAGGCGGTGCGGCTCGCGGGCCAGGGCTACAGGCCCCGGGTGGTGTTCACGTCGTCCATCGCGGTGTTCGGCGCACCGTTTCCGGCGGACGGGATCGGCGACACGTTCCATACGACGCCGCTGACCAGCTACGGCACCCAGAAGGCAATCGGGGAGCTTCTGCTCGCGGATTACTCGCGGCGCGGCTTCATCGACGGGATCGGCATCCGCCTGCCGACGATCTGCGTCCGGCCCGGCAAGCCGAACAAGGCAGCGTCTGGCTTTTTCTCGGGCATCATCCGCGAACCCCTGAACGGGCAGGAGGCGATCCTGCCCGTGTCCGAGAGCGTCCGGCACTGGCACGCCTCGCCGCGCGCCGCGATCGCGTTTCTTCTCCACGCCGCCGCGCTGGACACGGCAGCGCTCGGCGCCCGGCGGAGCCTGACCATGCCCGGGCTGTCCGTCACGGTGGGCGAGCAGATCGCGGCCTTGCGGAGGGTGGCGGGCGACCGGATCGCGGGGCTGATCCGCCACCAGCCCGATCCCATCATCGAGGGCATCGTGCAGGGCTGGGCCGAGCGCTTCAGGGCCGACCGGGCGGAGGCGCTCGGCTTCGAGGCCGAGCGCGATTTCGAGGAGATCATCCGGGTTTACGTCGAGGATGAACTCGGGGGACGCATCCCGGCCTGAGCGTCCCTCCGGCGGGCGAGGCGGCGTCCCCGAGCCGGCAGCGGCGCGGTCAGGCGGCTTCCTTCATCGGCTCCGGGTCGGCTTCGTCCATGGCCCGCATGTAGACGTCCAGCAGGGTCTCGTGCTCGTCGCGCTCGTCCTTGTCGAGCTTACGGAGCTTGATGATCTCCTTGAGGATCTTGACGTCGAAGCCTTCGCCCTTGGCCTCCAGGAAGACTTCCTTCTTGCCCTCGTTCAGCTCGGCGATCTCCGCCTCGAGCTGCTCGACCCGCTCCACGAACGACCGCACCCGGTTGCCAGCGATCCCGATCTCGTCCGACATGTTTTCCCTCTCCTGAACAAGAAGCCGGAACCTCCGGCATCCCGGTTTCGGAGACGTTAAGCGGCCCCCACCTGGGCCGGACGCCGCAGGACGCGCGGTCGCATCGAGGAGCGCGGCGGGGCGGCTATCGGGCGGACGGGACGCCCCGCGCGTTCAGAGGCCCGTGGCCTTCCGTAGCGCCGTGTTGATGCGCTCCTGCCAGCCCGGGCCGTCGGCCTGGAAATGCTCCAAGACGTTCCGGTCGATCCGGATGGAGACGAGCTCCTTCGCGCTCGGGATTCCGGCTTCGCGCTTGGGAACGACGACCGGCGTGGCCGGCTTTGCGGTCGTGGCGGCCTTGAAGGCCGCTTCGGCATTGTCCCGCGCGCTGCCGGTTCGTCTTGGAGGTCTGTCGATCATCGCTCGGCTCCGTTGTGCTGAGCAGGCAGCGTGCGTCGCGCCATGGCGCTACTTTCTGTCCCGAGACGGGAGATGCCGAAGGTAGGTTTCCTCGCGTTCGGCACGGGCCGCGATTTCCTTTTCATAGGTCGCCCGCGCCTCTGCCGAGAGCGTCACGCGCTTCACCGGCTCCTTCTTGCGGCGGGGTTGCTTGGTGAATTGCTTCGGGGTGTCCATGGAGACGGCTCCGGGCGTGGCGGGCGGCCCAGGATGGCGCGATCCGTCAGGGATTGGGTGCCGCGCAGCGGGGCCGAGCGCAAGAGCCAGGGAGGCGATTTCGACTGGTGATTGCATAGCGGCCCGCCTGCAGCGGATGTCGCGCCCTCCGGTCGGGCGTCCGCCCACCCGATCAGCGGCGCAGTCGAGAGGCTGGAGCGGGCGGCGGGAATCGAACCCGCATATTCAGCTTGGGAAGCTGACGTTCTACCACTGAACTACGCCCGCGACGGGTCCACACTTAGCAAGCCGAGGCAGCCCTTGTCCATCGGGACAGCGTCAGGAGCCGCCGGCCTGCACATTCGATCCCTGGTGCCCGCCGCCCAACCCGCCGCGCAAACCGTTCGCCCCGTACCGCTCGTCGCCGATCGCGCTTTCGAGACGGTCGATCAGCGCCTGGAGGGCAGCCGGGAGGGGGGCCTGCAGGGTGTCGTGATAGATGAGCGCCAGTTCGCTTCCCAGGTGGCCGAGCAGCACGGCATCGCCCGGGTCGCCGGTCGAGTCCGATCTGAGGGGGAATGAACGGACAGCTCTCATGGACGGATGAACGGCAAGGGAGCGAGGGAGTTTCAGCTTGGCGGCAGATTCACTGGGGACGGGCACGGCGACGTGCTCGCGCCCTCCCGCAGACAAGACAATGGGCCCGCGCGGGGCCCATTGTCGTCCTCGAGACCGCGGAGCCGGCCTACTGGCAGGGATACCGGTAGCCGTCCCGCGCCAGATACGTGCCGGTGTGCGGATCGAAGGAGCGGTACCGGCTGGCGCAGTATTCCACCCAGGCCGGATCGGCGCCGTAGATGTTGCCGACCGGGGCGCCGGGTCCGCCATAGCCGGGGCCGGGCGCTGCGTTGGCGGCTGCGCCGGCCGCCAG
>JAQGJJ010000207.1 GCA_028290695.1 Enterovirga sp.
GCGCAGCCGCCGCCACCGCGGGTGCCGGCGCCCGTACGAAGGTCACGAGCTCCTGGCACAGGTTCGCGGGAGCCCCGGCCGCCACCGGCGCGGCAGGAGCCTGCGCCAGAGCGGTCGTGACCAGGGCCGTTGAGGCGAACAGGCCGAAAAGGGCAGCTGCTTTCATCGCGATTCCGCTCTCTTGAGATGATGCGGAGCCACCGCGGGCGGCTCGCGCGAGCGTGTCAGTTCTCGCCCGACCAGGTGGGCCCGACGAGGTTGTGGCCCGGCTCGGAGACGCGCGCCCCCGATGTCGCGTAGGCCTGGTAGGCGGTCCTCTGCGCGCCCGTGAGCAGGGCCGCGGCAAGGGCCCCGAGCGCCAGTGCGGCCACGACGGCGAGCACGATCGTTTTCATCGGGCGGTTCTCTTTCTCTCGTCGGTCATTCTGCCGGGACCGCGCCGCGTGAACCGATCTGCGGCCCGGAGGCCGTCTTCGCCTCCTGTTGCTGGACCCAAAGGTCGTGGTGGCGTCGGGCCCAGGCGAGGTCGACCTCGCCCGATCCCATCGCGTCGTAGGCCCCCTCCATCCCGAGCGAGCCGATATAGATGTGGGCCAGGATCGCGGCGATGAACAGAACTCCGATCAAGGCGTGCACCACCTGGGTGATCTGCATGCCGTTGATGTCCGTGGCCGAGAACGGGAACAGCATGATGATGCCGGTGACGGACATCGCGATCCCGCAGATCATGACGAGCCAGAACACGACCTTCTGGCCGGCGTTGAACCGGTATGCGCTCGGATGAGCATCGCCCAGGAAGCCACCTCCTGCCTTCACCCAGGCCACATCGACCCGGTTCGGGATGTTGTCCTTCAGCCAGACCACGATCATGAAGATGATGCCCAGCATGAAGGGCCAGGCCAGGAAGTTGTGCGCGTACTTGCCCCATTGGCTCAGCGTCGCGAAGGCGTCGGGGCCGATCAGCGGCATGAGCAGTCGCTTGCCGAAGATGTAGTTGAGCCCCGTGAGGGCGAGCACGATGAAGGAGCTCGCGGTGAGCCAGTGGGTGAAGCGCTCGAAGGCGTTGAAGCGCTGGATCTTCGTCCCGGATTCCTCCGTGTGGTCCAGCCTGATGCGGCCCTTGGTGAAGTAGAAGGCGAACAGCGCCAGAAGCATGCCCAGAACGGCGAGCGCGCCGATCCACGGCAGCCAGCCCTCGCGGAACTGCCGCCAGTCGCGACCCTGCGGTTGCTCGAGCGTCGCGGCCTTGGCGTCCGGGATGCTGACGCGGCCCTGCAGCCGGCCGAGCTCGCGGAACATCTGATCCTCGGTCGCGGCTCGATTGGCCGGGAACGATGCCGGCGCGGCTGGTGCGGGGGCCTGCTGAGCAGACGCGGCGCCTGCCGTAAGCAGGAATGCCGCGCATGCGATCCGGATGGCGTGTCTCACTGGTCTCCCCGCTTCTCGTGGTCGACGCGTCTCAGATTGCGACGGTTTCGCGGTAGGCGGTCTTCCAACCCCAAGCCCCGGAGCCGTAGCCGCGCCGAACCACCCGCTCCTTGTAGATCTGGGCGATGATCTCACCGTCGCCGGCGAGCAGCGCCTTGGTCGAGCACATCTCGGCGCAGAGCGGCAGCTTGCCCTCCGCCAGGCGGTTCGAGCCGTACTTCTCGTATTCCGCCGTGCCGAGATCCGCCTCGGGGCCGCCCGCGCAGTAGGTGCACTTGTCCATCTTGCCGCGGGATCCGAAATTCCCGACCCGCGGGTATTGCGGCGCCCCGAACGGGCAGGCGTAGAAGCAGTAGCCGCAGCCGATGCAGAGATCCTTGGAGTGCAGCACCACGGCGTCCGCCGTCGTGTAAAAGCAGTTCACCGGGCACACGGCCGCGCAGGGCGCGTCCGTGCAGTGCATGCAGGCCATCGAGATGGAGCGCTCGCCGGGCTTGCCGTCGTTCAAGGTGACCACCCGGCGCCGGTTGATGCCCCAGGGCACCTCGTGCTCGTTCTTGCAGGCGGTGACGCAGGCGTTGCACTCGATGCAGCGGTCCGCGTCGCAGAGGAACTTCATGCGGGCCATGGTCGGGTCCTCAAGCGGCTCGGATCTGGCACAGGGTGACCTTGGTCTCCTGCATGCCGGTCACCGGATCGAAGCCATAGGTCGTGACGGTGTTGACGCTCTCGCCCAGCACCACGGGATCGGTCCCCGCCGGATAGTGCCGGCGCATGTCCTCGCCCTGGTACCAACCGGAGAAGTGGAACGGCATCCAGGCGACGCCCTTGCCGACGCGCTCGGTCACCAGCGCCTTGACCTTGGTCCTGGCGTTGTTCTCCGGGCCCAGCACCCAGACCCATGAGCCGTCCTTGATGCCACGCTCGGCCGCATCCCCGACGTTGACCTCGACGAACATGTCCTGCTGCAGCTCGGCCAGCCATGGATTGGACCGCGTCTCCTCCCCGCCGCCCTCGTATTCGACGAGTCGGCCGGACGAGAGGATGATCGGGAACTCCTTCGCGACCCCCTTGTCCACCGCCGCCTTCTGCACCGAGAAGCCGATGTTCGGGACGCGGAATTCGCGCGCATCCGGCCGGGTCGGGTACTTGGCTACGAGATCGGTCCGCGGAGTGTAGATCGGCTCGCGGTGCACGGGCACCGGGTCGGGCAGGTTCCAGGCATTCGCCCGGGCCTTTCCGTTGCCGTAATGCAGCACGCCGTGCTCGAGGCAGACGCGCTGGATGCCTCCCGACAGGTCGATCGCCCAGCTCACCGTGTCGGGTGCGTTGCCGCCGATCCGGGTGATGACCGCGAGTTCCTCCGCCGTGAGCTCCTTGTCCCAGCCGAGCTTCTTCAGCATGCCCAGGGTGAACTCGGGATAGCCGTCCGTGAGGTCCGAACCGAGCGGATACGAATCCTCCGCCAGCAGCGTCTCCCCGTTGCGCTCAACGCCGAACCGGGCCCTGAAACAGCCACCGCCGTCCTTCACGTGCAGGTTCGTGTTGTAGAGGATGTGCGTTCCGGGGTGGCGGATCTCGGGCTTGCCCCAGCACGGCCAGGGCAGACCGTAATAGTCGCCGCCTACCTCCGGGTCGTCCTTAGGCGCCCGCAGGGTCACCAGGTCGAACTTGGCCTGGTTTCTCATGTGTGCCTTCAGCCGCTCCGGCGACTGTCCGCAATAGCCGGTCGACCAGCCGCCGCGATTGATCTCGCGCAGCAGGTCCTCCGCGTCCGGGACGTTGTTCTCGACCTTGATGTTCTTGAACATCGACTCGGCCCAGCCGAGCTTCTTGGCCAGAAGATAGAGCACCTCGTAGTCGGTCTTCGACTCGAAGGCCGGCTTCACGATCTGCTCGCCCCATTGAAGCGACCGGTTGGAGGCCGTGCGCGATCCCTCCATCTCGAGCGACGTGCAGATCGGCAGCAGATACGTGTTGTCCTTGCGGGCATCGAGCGCCGCGAACGTGGTGGGGTGCGGATCGGCCACCACCAGCAGCTCGAGGCCGCTCATACCCTTCACGGCTTCGGGAATGCGGGTGACCGTGTTGCCGCCGTGGCCGAACACCATCATGGCCTTGATCGCCGTGCGCTGGTCGATCTGGTCCTCGGGCAGGTTCACGGCGTCGAACCACCGGGTCGACGTGATGCCCGGGGTCTCCATGTTCTGCTTTCGGGTGCGCGCCGGCCGGCCGGCCTTGGCCGGCACCTCGTCGAACTGGCCCTGGAGCCAGTCGTACTCGACCTCCCACACGCGGGCCCAATGCCGCCATGCGCCCTCGACCAGCCCGTAATAGAGCGGCAGCGTCGTGATATCGAGGCCGAGATCGGTTGCGCCCTGGACGTTGGTGTGGCCCCGGAAGATGTTGGCGCCCGTTCCCGGCGCTCCCACGTTGCCGGTCGCCAGGCACAGGATGCAGAAGGCCCGCACGTTGGCGGTGCCGACCGTGTGCTGGGTCGCGCCCATGCACCAGATCAGCGTCGCGGGCTTCTGGGTCGCGAACATCTGGGCGACGCGCTTCAGCTGCTCGCCGGGGACCCCCGTGACGCGCTCGACCTCGTCCGGTGTCCACTTGGCGACTTCCTTGCGGACGTCATCCATCCCGTAGACCCGCTTGGCGATGAAGTCCTTGTCCTCCCAGCCGTTCTGGAAGATGTGCCAGAGAAGACCCCAGATGAGTGGGATGTCCGTGCCGGCCCGCAGCCGCACATATTCGGTCGCGTGCGCGGCCGTGCGGGTGAAGCGCGGATCGATGACGATCATGTTCGCGCGGTTCAGCTCCTTGCCGGCGAGAACATGCTGCATGGAGATTGGATGCGCTTCCGCGGGGTTGCCGCCCATGATGATCATGGTCTTGGCGTTGCGGATGTCGTTGTACGAATTCGTCTGGGCGCCGTAGCCCCATGTGTTGGCGACGCCGGCAACGGTGGTCGAGTGGCAGATCCGAGCCTGGTGGTCGACGGAGTTCGTGCCCCAGAACGCGCCGAACTTCCGGAACAGGTAGGCCGCCTCGTTCGTGAACTTGGCCGAGCCGAGCCAGTACACGGAATCCGCCCCGGATTTCTGGCGGATCTGCATCATCTTGTCGCCGATCTCGTTGATCGCGACGTCCCAGCTGATCTTGGTCCACTGCCCGTTCACGAGCTTCAGCGGGTATTTGAGGCGGCGCTCACCGTGAACCAGCTCCCGGATCGCGGCCCCCTTGGCACAATGCGTGCCGCGGTTGATCGGACTGTCCCACGAGGGCTCCTGTCCCACCCACACGCCGTTGACGACCTCGGCCGTGACCGTGCAACCGACCGAGCAATGGGTGCAGACGTTCTTCTTGATCTTCACCTCGTTGCCGCTGACGGCCGAGCCGGCCGCTTCGGCCTTGCGAACGGCTCCGAGCTGAAGCGAGCCCAGCGCCGCGAGCCCCCCGGCCGCGAGCCCGGATTTTCCCAGAAACGAGCGACGGTCCATCGTGCCCGACGCCATGCCGGCGGCGAGGCCCTGAAGCTTGGCGCGGCCCGCATCGCCGCTTTTGCGCTTGGTCAGCATGGCGATCTCACTTCTTCAGCGTCTCGTAGCCGTTGGTCCGGTAGAAGGCCTTCACGTGCTCGCTCTCGCGGTACCGCGTCTTCGTCTCGGCCGACCCGGGATCGTAGGCCTGCGCAACCGTGGCGGTGAGCGGTGACACCGCGGCCGCCACCGCGACCCCGGAAGCTCCGCCGAGCGCTCCAAAGAACTTCCGGCGATCGACGCCCTTTTTATCCTGTTCCATCGTTCCTCTCCTGCCTCCCCGCCCCGCTTACGCGTCGAGCGTGAAAGCCTCCGTCTCGATCTCGATGAACAACCGCCCGAGTGCGGCGACCTGCCTGTAGAAACGCGCCGCCCGGGCAGCTTCGAGATCGGCAAACAGGCGCGATGCCCAAGGCTCGATGTGCCGCGCGAAGAAGCGGCCCTGCGCCTCCGGCTCGGCATCGACCTTTCCTGCAGCGAGGGTTGCCATGGTGTCGAGTAGGATCGCGAGATGGTCCTCGGGCTCGTTGACGCGCTCTTCCCGCTCTATCCCGAGCGAGGCCAGGTCGTCGCGCACCCGCGCCAGAGGGCGCTCCTGCAGAAACCCGGTGAGGTAATAGGACGCGTAGGGCAACACCTCGCCGCGCCCGACGCCGATGAAGAGGTCGAAGTACTCCCGGCTAACCGCGTCCGGCTCGGCCTCCCGGGCGGCAGCCGCCAAGGCCTGGTGGGCGCGGCCGAGCGGACTCGCGTCACCGCCCAGCCCACCAAGCTGCCGCAGCAGATCGGCGGTTGGAGCGCGGCCGAGGAGGACCGACAGGAGCCCGTAGTGCTGCGCGCGGAAGAGGTCGATCTCGTCGACCGTCTCACCCTTCTGCAAGCCTGGGTCCTCGGCTGGATAGAGATCGGGACGCAAAATGGCGCGAGAGACCTTGGTTAGAGCTTCGACGGCCAGAACCCGCTCGGCCGGTACCCGACGCCAGGCCGACACGGCAGGCTGTGAAATTCCGAGCGCGCGAGCCAGGACGCCGTAACCTCCAGCGGCCCGCACGATCTCGTCCAGAGCCGCTTCTCGCATGCTCATCCCAGCGCGTTCGACCACGAAAACTCGCGTCGATCCCGTCTCATAATGCGAACTTATGGGGTTGCAACATTTGGAACTAGTCCAACTTTGGTATCGCGGCACCGTGTCGCCGGGAACGGTGGGCGGCCCCGCTGGCGGGGGTCCGGGGCAGATCGACCCTGGCAAATTCGCGAGCCGGTGCGAGGCCGGTGCCCATGACGTCGGGCCGACTCGCCGCGGCGGGCTCCGCGATGTCGGGTAGCGTTTCCACCGCTGGACCTGGGGCCGGCAGAGCCTGCACCGGCGCGGCGTCGTCCGGCGTCGGATCGTCCGGGCCGGCGCTGGACGCGCTCTCGAGAGGCTCGGCCTCCGCAGCGGCTTCCGGTTCAGGTCCGTCCGATTGGAGGCGACTGAACATGCGGGCGAGCGTCGCCTCGGGCGCATCCCCGGGCAGAAGCGGCCCGGAGACGGGAACGCCTCCCGGCACGTTCCAATCGTAGCTGTAGTCCCTCGCCTCGCCGACGAAATCCCGAATGGCGGGGTCGATGGACCACATGCGCCGCAGGGCCTCCCGACGCAGCGAGGCGGGAACGCCGGCGCGGAGAAACTGGGACAGATCCGAGTTGGCGGTCAGGTTCGAGACGGGAGGCAGCGCCGCGATCTCCTCCTCCGACAGTTCGCCCTGGGCCTGGGGCGAGTCGCTGCTGGCGGGAGCATCCGCGTGGACCGGAAGGTCGGGCTCGGGCGCGCTCCGGGGGTCGAGCTTCCGCCGCGACCAGCGCGACAGGAACCCGCCGGAGGCGCTCACGACGGCACGTCCCTGCGCGAGCCACGCTCACCGCGGGCAAGGGCCTCCCGGTCGGCCCGATCCCGCTTGCGCTTCACGAACGCCCGGTCGACGTGGAAGGCTTCCACGAACGCGGCGATCTCCGCCTGCACCCTTTCCGGCATCGGCACAGCTTCGACGATCTCGCCGATCCCCTCGGCCATCGACTCGCCCTCGTACGGATCCGGGGTGACGGTCGCGATCTCGTGCCTGTCCTCGCCGAGCGGCCGGAGCCCCACCCACAGCGAGGGTCGCCCCGAAGCGAGATTGTCGCGGTAATGCGACGTCTCGCTCCGATGCAGCGCGATCTCGAAAGCGCCGGCATAGAACAGCTGCTCGCGCCCGTCGTCGGACAGCGGAGTCCAGGGCGAAACATCCGCGGGCGCCGGCAGAATGCCGACGGGCAGCCAGGCATGCGTGGCCCAGGGGCCGGACAGCCGCCGCTTGGCGACGACGACGCCGACGGTGAGGCGCTCGGCCGGGCCCGGCGCCGACGCGACCGCTTCGTCAGCCTCGCCGCTCATCCGAGCCTCCCCGCGTCCGCAAGCGGCAGACCCGCGATCAGGTTGTGGGGCTTCAACGCCAGCCGCCGGTCCGGGGTTGCTGCGAGCAGAAGGTAGATCGGGAACCCGGCGACGCTCGGCAGCGCGCGGCTCTGGTCGTGAAGCGTCAGCCTGAAGAGGGCGAGCAGCCGCGCGCGCGCGTCGTCCGAGAGGCTCTCACCTTTCCAAACCGCGTTGCCGAGCCGCGTCGCCTCCGGGTCGAGGCCGACGAACCAGCGCCAGTCCGGGTCCTCGATCGACGCAAGCGGCTCGACTGCGACGTCGAGGTGCAGGAGGTGGGCGAGCCACACTTCGATGACCCGCGCCAGCCCGCCTCGGGCCTTCGGGTTGGTCGACATGTTCAACGCCATGGTGAAGGCGTCCGAGCGGCTCCAGTAGGTCCAGGCATTGGCGTCGTCGAGGACGTCGAGGTCCGCCAGGGGCTCGCGGCCGAGCATGGCCGCAAGGGGCGACGGTGCGCGGCCGCTCTCCTGGGCCTCGACGATCTCCGCGTCGGCCAGGATCGCGGCACCATCGAGATAGGTCACGCGCTGCGGCCGGAAGAAGAGCTCCGCTGCGCGCAGGACATAGGGGTCCTGGCACTCGTCGAGGGCATTGCGCAGGATCAGGTGGACGAGCTGATTCAGCAGGATTGGCGGCAGGTTCGGCAGGGGGGAACGGACGAGGCCGAGATAGGCGGCTTCGAGCGAGGGGGCCGCCAGCAGCCGTTCCCGCAGCGCCAGCATGGCGGCCCAATTTTCGCGCGCATCGGGGTCCGCCAGGGCGGCAACCTCGGCTTCGTCGACGGGGCGACGCGGCGACCCGGACAGGCTCGCGTGCAGAGCCCGCTCGGCCGTGCAGGCCTCCTCGGGCGGCACCAGCTCAGGGCGCGCCAGATAGGCGAGCAGCAGCTCGTCGGTGACAGCGATGCCGCCGCCCTCCGTGCGGCCCGCGAGATGGTGCCCGCTCGAAACCCAGAATTCCCTCATCGGCCTTGCTCGGTCAGCCCGAAGAGGTCGACGCGCTCCTCCGGCCCGTCGTCCACTTCGACGAACTGGAACGCCCTCGCGCCGGCGTGGAGGCGGTCGGCGCCGGCTGCTCCCTCTCGCGGCCGCAACGTGCGGAACTCTTCCCGGATCTCGCCACCTGCGAAGCTCCGGTGCATGGCGATCACGGTGTTCACGGCCGGACGGCACAAGGAGGCGGACACCGCGAGCTCCTCGCGGGCAGCCTCGCGGGCAGCGGCCTCGCTCGGCGCGCCCAGGCTGCGGTGGATGTGCCCGGACAGGTCCGCCACGGCGGCCTCGAACTCCTCCGGGGTGGCCTCGCTCACGACCGCCAGCGTGGAGAAGCCGAACGACTGCACCCCCAGGAAGCCCGACCTGAACGCCACGCGCTCCTTGCCGGCGAGAGCACTCGGGTCACCGTCCATGAACAGGAACGAGCCGGTAACGGCCCATTCGCCGGGTTCAGCCGCGTGCTCGAAGACAAACGTGTCCGACCGGTCGAGCCGGATGGTGCGGAGCAGCCTGGTCGTGCTCACAGGCGTGGCATCCCGGTTGAAGGATCCAGCCAGGCCGGTCTGAGGAGGGCCGGGACCAGCTCCCGCCGGGCAGACGCGTCCCCGCGCCGAACGAGGTCGCCCACCCCGTCTATCGCGAGGTGCCCACCGTCCACCGGCTCGGAGAGCCGCTCCAGATAGGTGACGCAGACCGCCTCGAACGTCTCCTCACGCCACACATCGAAACCCCGCATCAGGTGGCGCCCGAAGGCCTCCAGCATGGCGACTTCGCAACCGGGTTCGAAGCCTTCCTCCTCCAGCGAGGTCGATGCGGGCGTCAGGCCTGGATCTCCCGCCCGTGCCTTGGACGTGACGAGCGTCGCGCCGAAGACCAGGAATGGCGGAACGGCATTCTCGTTCACGTCCTCGGACCAGCCGAGCCGCCCTCCCCCGAGCCGGGCACCGTCGAACCGGATCGTGTCGGGCCAGTCGATGACGAGCGGCTTGTCCGGCGGAGCGACCGACGCGATCGCGTGAACCAGCGCGCTCATTCCGACGAAGAAGGCCCGCCGGGCCGTCGCCAGCGGCTCGTCCGGCTCCAGCACAACGGCGAAATCCAGGTGATCGGCGTTGTCGGACCATACCAGCGTACCGGCCTCGTGTCGGCCGAGGCTCCGGCGCGCAAACGCAAACGCGCCGGTTCCCTCGGGCGACCGCACGAGGGAAAAGGTTGGAGGCAGATCGACGCGGCCGGCACGGACGCACTCCCTGGTGGCTAGGCTCATGTCCCCGGGCCGGTCCCTGCGATAGCCTGGCATATTACGTTCGAACCGTTCTAGTCTTAAGGAGGGTTTAGACCAGCGCGCGATGCGTCGCATCTCTCCTCCACGAGACCCAACTTTGTCAGTCACGGACCGTCACGTCTTCGTCTGCAGTTGCGAGCGGACGATGCCGCTCGACCCGGCCGCGGTCGGCCGGGGCTGCGGCGGAACTGTGCATGAGGCGGAGCAGCTTTGTCGGCGCGAGCTCGATCGCTTCAAGGAACTCTTGCAAACGGGTGCGCCGATCATCGTGGGCTGCACTCAGGAGGCGCCGCTCTTTTCGGAAGTGGCCGCGGAGTTCGGCCGCGAGGACCCGATCGTCTTCGCGAATGTTCGCGAGAACGCGGGCTGGTCCTCGGACGCCGCCGCTGCCGGCCCGAAAATGGCCGCTCTTCTCGCGAGCGCGGCCGAGATCCTCCCGCCGGTGGGAACGGTCAGCTTCACGAGCGCCGGTGTCGCCCTCGTGTATGGGTGCGACGAGACCGCCGTCGAGGCGGCGCGACGGCTGTCGGACCATCTCGACGTGACGGTTCTTCTGACCCGGCCGGACGGGGTCGCGCCCCCGCGGGCGACCGAGTTTCCGGTTCTCAAGGGCACGGTCAGGGGCGCCACGGGCCACCTCGGCGCCTTCGAGCTGAGGATCGACGATTACGCTCTCCCCTCCCCGTCCTCCCGCAACGTGCTCGTCTTCGGTGCGCCGCGCGACGGCGCCACCTCGACCTGCGACCTCGTGCTGGACCTCTCGGGCGGAGTGCCGCTCTTCCCGGCCCATGAGCTCCGAAGCGGCTATCTTCGGGCGGATCCACGCGACCCGGCCGCGGTCGAGAGGGCGATCTTCGCCGCGTCGCATCTCGTGGGCGAATTCGACAAGCCGCGCTTCGTGCAGATGCGCGAGAGCCTTTGCGCCCATTCCCGCTCGCGGATCACCGGCTGCACCCGATGCCTCGAGGTCTGCCCGACCGGCGCGATCACGCCGGCCGGCGATCACGTGGCCATCGATCCGTATGTCTGCGCGGGTTGCGGCTCCTGCGCCGCGGTCTGCCCGACGGGCGCGGCCGCCTACGCGCTGCCCGCGGCCGACGGGCTCCTGCGGCGCCTCAGGACGCTTGTCAGGAGCTATCGCGAGGCAGGCGGGCGCGACGCCGTGGTGCTGTTCCACGACGGCGATCATGGCGGCCCCTTGATCGACACCTTGGCGCGCGACGGGGCGGGGTTGCCCGCGCACGTTCTTCCGGTCCTCGTGAACGAAACGAGCCAGATCGGCCCGGAGGCTCTGGCCGCCTTCTTCGCATACGGCGGCGCCGGGGCTTTGTTGCTGCTTCGCGACCGGCCGAAACACGACCCCGCGCCGATCGCCAGAGTGGTGGATCTCGCAAACACCGTCCTCGGGGCGCTCGGCTACGGTGCGGCTCCCGTCCAGATCGTGTCGACGGACGATCCCGACAGTTTCCGTGAGGCGCTGGTCGCGTTCCAGCCCGGCCGGCCGGCCGACCGCCCCGCCTCGTTCCTGCCGATGGGCGAGAAGCGCGGGCTTCTGGAGCTCTCGTTCCGGGAGCTCCGACTTGCCGCGCCCGAACCGGTCGATTTCATCCCGCTCGCCAGCGGCGCCCCGTTCGGCGGCCTTGCTTTCGATGTCGCCGGGTGCACGCTGTGCCATGCCTGCGTCGGAGCCTGCCCGACGAACGCGCTCTCGGCCGATCCCGATCGGCCGCTTCTCGCCTTCCAGGAGAGCCTGTGCGTCCAATGCGGCCTGTGCGCCAGCACCTGCCCGGAGGACGTCATCACGCTGCAGCCGCAGATCGACTTCGCGGCCTGGAGCAACGGCCGCCGGGTGGTGAAGGAGGAGGAGCCCTTCCGTTGCGTCAGCTGCGCCAAGCCGTTCGGCACGCGCAGCACCATCGAAGGCGTCATCGCGAAGCTCCGCGAGCGCCACTGGATGTTCTCCGGCCCTGCGGGCCAAGACCGGACCCGCATCCTGCAGATGTGCGAGGATTGCCGTGTCGAGGCCGCCGTCGGCCAGAACCTCGACCCGCACGCGCCGGAGCGCGCCGCCCCTCGAACCAGCGCCGACTACTTGCGCGAGAGGCCCCGGAACGGGGAACCGAGCTGACCTTCAGGGACGGCTCGCCTGCTCGATGAAGGCGACCAGGGCGTCCCTGTCTCGGTCATCGGGGACCGTCTGCTCCGGCATCTTGGTGCCGGGCGTGTAGCGGGAGGGACCGATCTCGAAAAGGCGGCCGATCGTTTCGCGGGTCCAGACGATGTCGAGCGTCTTCAATGCGTCCGAAAAGATGTAGCCGGGCGCGGTCGCGATCCGGCGGCCGATGACCCCGTGCAGGGTCGGGCCGGCACGATTGCCG
Organism: Enterovirga sp.; assembly: GCA_028290695.1. Taxonomy (GTDB): domain Bacteria; phylum Pseudomonadota; class Alphaproteobacteria; order Rhizobiales; family Beijerinckiaceae; genus Enterovirga. Next base: position 12,084 of record JAQGJJ010000207.1, read on the forward strand.
CCATCCGGCGTCAGGGTATGGCAGGCCGCGCAGGCCTGGAACAGCTCGGCCCCGCGGCTCCCGCTGAACCCGGCCAGCATATCCGTCGGACGCTCGAGGGAGAGGGGGCCGAGCGGCTCACCGCCGGCCGCGTCCCAGCGGCGCACCATCCGGTCGCTGCCACCGGTGAGGATTTCGCGCCCGTCCGGCCTCCAGGCGATCGACCAGACCGGCAGCCCGGGTCCGACCAGGTGGAACAGGATCTTTTCCGCCGCACGGTCGATCACCGCGACCGAGCCCGCGACCATCGCGGCTGCGATCCGGGTACCGTCCGGGGATGCGGCCAACGCGATCACCGGGCCGCGCGGCAACTCCACCTCCGCGCGTGAGCTGCCGTCCGGCTTGAGCAACCGGACCGTCCCGTCCGCGCCCCCGGCCGCGATCTCGCCGTCCG
>JAQGJJ010000006.1 GCA_028290695.1 Enterovirga sp.
ATGAACAGCATCGCAAGCCCGAGCTCCTTCTGCAGATCCTGCAGCAGGTTCACGATCTGCGCCTTCACCGACACGTCGAGCGCGGAGACCGCCTCGTCGCAGATAATGATATCAGGCTCGGCCGCGAGCGCGCGCGCGATGCCGATGCGCTGGCGCTGGCCGCCCGAGAACTCGTGCGGGAAGCGCCGGGCGGCATCGCGCGGCAGCCGCACGGTGTCGAGCAGCGCCGCCACCCGTTCGTCCAGCGCCGCGCGGCCGCGCACGATGCCGAAATTGCGCAGCGGTTCCGCCAGGATGTCGTGCACCCGCATGCGCGGATTGAGGCTCGAGAACGGGTCCTGGAAGACGACCTGCATGCGCCGCCGGAGCGGCCGCATCGCGCCCGCCGAGAGGTCGTCGATGCGCTTGCCGTCGAGCACGATCTGGCCGGAGGTCACGTCAAGCAGGCGGAGGATCGCCCGGCCGACGGTCGACTTGCCGCAGCCCGATTCGCCGACCAGCGACAGGGTTTCGCCGCGATCGACCGTGAAGGAGACGCCGTCCACCGCCCGGATCGCGGACGGGGCCGCGCCGAACCGCGCCGAGCGGACGCCGAAGTGTTTCCTGAGGTCGTTGACCTCGAGCAGATGGGCGCTCATGCGGCCGCCACCTGATCCGGCACGGCGTAATGGCAGGCGGCCAGGTGAGCGGGTCCGCTCGCCGTGAGCGCCGGCGCCACCGCGCGGCAGAGCTCGGTCGCGTAGGGGCATCGGCCGGCGAACACGCATCCGGCGATCCGGGTCTTCAGGCTCGGAACCAGCCCGGGGATCTCGACCAGGCGGGTGCGGCTGCCCTCCAGGGACGAGCCGAGGCGCGGCACGGCGCCGAGCAGGCCCTGCGTGTAGGGATGCCGTGGGCTGCGGAACAGCGCCGCGACGGGCGCCTCCTCGACCTTGCGGCCGGCATACATCACGACCACGCGGCTCGCGACCTCGGCTACGACGCCGAGGTCGTGCGTGATCAGGATGATGGCGGCCCCGACCCGGCGCTTCAGGTCCCGCATCAGGTCGAGGATCTGGGCCTGGATGGTGACGTCGAGCGCCGTTGTCGGCTCGTCGGCGATGAGCAGCTTCGGGCTGCAGGCGAGCGCCATCGCGATCATCACGCGCTGCCGCATGCCGCCCGAGAGCTGGTGCGGGTAGTTGCGCACGCGCCGCCGGGGCTCCGGGATGCCGACCAGCGTCAGCATCTCGACCGCACGCTCCTCCGCCTGCCTGCGGTCGACGCCCTGGTGCAGCCGCAGCGTTTCGCCGATCTGGCGGCCGATCGTGAGCACCGGATTCAGGCTGGTCATCGGTTCCTGGAAGATCATCGCGATCTCATTGCCGCGGATCGCCCGCATGTCGCGTTTCGACAGGGTCAGGAGATCGCGGCCCTCGAACCGGACAGCGCCTCGCGAGCGTCCCGTCGTCTCGGGGATGAGCCGCAGGATCGAGCTCGCGGTGACCGACTTGCCGCAGCAGGATTCGCCCACGATGGCGATCGTCTCGCCCGCCTCGACATGGAACGAGACGCCGTCCACCGCGCGGTTGATCCCGTCCGGCGTCCGGAAATGCGTCTGCAGGTTCTCGACCTCGAGCAGCGCCACGTCAGAGCCGCTTCGCCATGCGGGGATCGAGCGCGTCGCGCAGCCCGTCCCCCACGAGGTTCACGGCCAGAACCGTGAGCGACAGGAACACCGCCGGAAAGAAGACGATGTAGGGCTTCACCTGCCAGAGCGCCCGGCCGTCCGCCATGATGTTGCCCCAGGACGGGATGGTGGGCGGGGTTCCGGCGCCGATGAAGGACAGGATGGCCTCCGTGATCATCGCCGAGGCGCAGATATAGGTCGCCTGGACGCTGAGCGGCGCCAGCGTGTTCGGCAGGATGTGGCGCCAGATGATGGCCGGCGTGGTGGTGCCGGACGCGATGGCGGCGTCCACATAGGGCTGCTCGCGGAGCGAGAGCACGACGCCCCGCACGAGGCGCGCGACGCGCGGGATCTCGGCGACCGTGATCGCCGCGATGACGTTGCCGACGCTGCCGCGCGTCAGCGCCATCAGGGCGACGGCCAGGAGGATGGGCGGGATCGACATGAGTCCGTCCATGACCCGCATCACGACCCCGTCGAGAACCCGGATGAAGCCCGACACGAGGCCGATCGCGAGCCCCACCGCGGAGGCGATCGCCGCGACCGAGAAGCCCACAACGAGCGACACGCGGGCGCCGTAGACGACGCGCGAATAGACGTCGCGCCCGAGCATGTCGGTCCCGAACCAGTATTGGGCGGACGGGACGCGGGTCCGACGCGAGGTCGCGAGCGCACTCGGGTCGGTCGTGAACAGGTACGGGGCCAGCAGCGCGCAGCCCAGCATGGCCAGCAGCAGCATGCCGCCGATCGCGATGGTCGGATGCCGCCGAACGAGGCCGAACGCGCCGCCGCGCCGCCTCACCTCCGGGTACAGGTCCGGCAGATCCGGGGCGGCCGCGACCACCGCCGGCCGCGCCGGGGCGAGGAGCGCGCTCAATACCGGATCCTCGGATCGAGCAGCATGTAGGCGAGGTCGATGCCGAGGTTCACCAGGACGTAGGTGAAGCTGAACAGCAGCACGATGCCCTGGATGACCGGGTAGTCGCGCCTGAGGATCGCATCGACCGTGAGCCGGCCGAGACCCGGGATGACGAAGACGCTCTCGGTCACGACGGCGCCGCCGATGAGCAGCGCGATGCCGAGGCCGATCACGGTGACCACCGGCACGGCCGCGTTCTTCAAGGCGTGCACGAACAGGACGCCGCGTTCGGACAGGCCCTTGGCATGCGCGGTCTTGATGTAGTCCTGGGCGAGCACCTCCAGCATGGTCGCCCGGGTGATGCGGGCGATGAGCGCGATGTACACGGTCCCGAGCGCCACCGAGGGCAGGATCAGGTTGGTGAACCAGGGAACGACGCCGTTCGCGAGCGGCGTGTAGCCCTGCACCGGCAACCATTCGAGCTGCAGCGCGAACACGTAGGCGAGCAGGTAGGCGATCACGAAGACCGGCACCGAGAAGCCCAGCACCGCGAAGCCCATCACCAGGCTGTCGATCCAGGTTCCCACCTTCCAGGCGGCCGCGACCCCGAGCGGGACTGCGATCCCGATCGAGAGCAGGAGCGTCACGATCATCAGGGACAGGGTCGGCTCGATCCGCTGCGCGATGAGGGCCGTGACGGGGAGCGAGGTGAAGATGGAGGTCCCGAGATCTCCGCGGATCACGTTCCAGGACCACTCGCCGAACCGGATCAGGAACGGGCGCTCCAGGCCGAGATTGTGCCGGATGCGCTCGATGTCGGCCGGCGTCGCCTGATCGCCCGCGATGATCGCGGCCGGATCGCCCGGCGCGATATAGAGCAGGCTGAACACGAACAGCGCGACGATCGCCATCACCGGGATCGTCGCGAGGATCCGTCGTCCCGCGTAGGCGAACATGGCCCGGGCCGCGCCGTCAGGCCGCCTTGGAGACGCCCCAGGCGAAGGGGAGGGGGCCCTTCACCACCCCGGACACGTTCTTGCGCCAGGCCTGATAGCCGAGGAAGAAGCCGGTCGGCGCATAGACGACGTAGTCGAGCGCAGCCTTGTTGAGCCGCTTCATCGCGGCCTTCTCCTCGTCGAGCGTCTTTGCGTCGAACCAGGCCGTCACCTCCGTCTCGACCGCCGGGCTGTCGGGCCAGCCGAACCAGGCCTTCTCGCCGTTCGCCCGGATGGCCGTGTAGGCGGCGGGATTGATGCAATCGGCGCCGGCGTGCCAGGTGTGGAACATGTTCCACCCACCCTGGCCGGGGGGCGATTTCGAGGTCCGGCGCGTTCCGGTCGTGCCCCAGTCGGTCGCCACGAAATCGACGTTGAAGCCGATCTTCTTGAGGAGCTCGGCCGTGACCTCGCCCATGCCCTTGGTGATCGACTGGTCCTGCGCCACCACGCAGGTGACGGGCTCGCCCTTGTAGCCTGCTTCCGCCAGCATCTTCTTGGCCGCCTCGATGTTCCTCATCTTGAGGATCTCGCCGCCTTCCTCGTTGTAGAGCGGGGTGTCGGGTGTGAAAAAGCCCGGCAGCGGCTTCCACAGCGCGTCGTCGTCGCCGACCAGCGCGCGCATGTAATCCTCCTGGTTCATCGCCATCAGGACCGCGCGCCGGACCTTCACGTTGTCGAAGGGCGGAAACAGTGTGTTCATCCGGAAGGAGCCGATGTTGCCGAGCGGGTCGGCGATGTCGACGTTGATGTTCCGGTTCTTCTTGAGGAGCGGCACCAGGTCTGGGAGGGGTGTCTCCCACCAATCGACCTCGCCGTTCTGCAGAGCCGCCGAGGCGGTCGCCGCATCCGGCATGATGATCCATTCGATGCGGTCGAGCAGCATCTGCTTGCCGCCGGCGAGCCACGAGGCCTTCTCCTGGCGCGGCACGTAATCGGCGAATTTCGCGAACACCGCCCGGGCACCCGGGACCCATTCGTCCCGGACGAAGCGCATCGGTCCCGACCCGACATACTCGGTGATCTGCTTGAACGGGTCGGTCTGGGCGATGCGCTCCGGCATGATGAAGGAGCAGGGCGCGTTGTTCTTGGCGAGCGCCAGCAGCATCTTCGGATAGGGGCGGGACAGCACCCAGCGCCAGCTGCTGTCGTCGACCGCCACGAGCTCCTTCTGGATACCGCGCAGCATCAGGCCCATGGGATCGCGCGCCGACCAGCGCACGAGGCTCGCGACCACGTCCTTGGCGAGGACCGGCGTGCCGTCGTGGAATTTCAGGCCGGGCCGGAGCTTGAACGTCCAGGTCAGGCCGTCGTCGGAGACCTGCTCGCTTTCGACCATCTGCCGCTGCGGCACCAGCTTCTCGTCCACACCATACAGCGTGTCCCAGACGAGCGCGGCGGCGTTGCGGACCACGTATTGGGTTCCCCAGATCGGGTCGAAATTGGCCAGGTTGGCCTGCGGCACGAACCGCAGCGTCTTCGCGGCCGCCCCTTGCGAGAGCGCCGGCGCGGCGATCCCGCCCGCGCCCGCGAGCACGGAGGCCCCGGCAACGCCCTTGATGAGTGACCTACGGTCCATCCGGATCGTCATGAGAACCTCCGCAGCTTCGCCTGTGACGACTGCCAGCATGAACGGTGCCAACAGAAGCGCCAAGTATTTTGAAGCCGAGACCCGCTTCATCGCCGCCGCCAGCCGGCCGGGGTTTCGGACGGGCCGATCCGGGCGATCCGGCGGGGTGCGGACGCGACCGTCGACCGCCGGGGAGGGGGACGGAGCCGGGACACGTCCCGGTCGAAGCGCCTTGGCGACGACCGGGCCGCCCGCTACGGGCCGGAGCCGGGCATCTCCCGAGCCACAATCCCTGCCGCCTTCCTGATCCGGTCCCGTTGTCGTCCGAGGTTCACTGCGGATGCCACCAGCGGCCTCCGATCACGACGCCCGCCGACGTGAGGCGCCGGTCCCCCTCGAGGTGTTCGCCGACCACGTCGACATAGTCGAAGCGGCC
>JAQGJJ010000018.1 GCA_028290695.1 Enterovirga sp.
CGTGGTCATGGAGCTGTCCGACCGGGTCGTGGTGCTGGAATACGGCCGCAAGATCGCGGACGGGGTCCCGGCCGACGTGAAGCGCGACCAGAAGGTCATCGACGCCTATCTGGGAGTCGCGCATTGATGGCGAAGCACGCCCGCCTCTCCCCTTGCGGGAGAGGCCGAGCAGGCCGTGGCAACGGCCGTCCGGGTGAGGGGTCGCGCCCTGCCCGGAGAGGGTTCTCCCCTCACCCGGTCGCGTGCTGCCGCACGCGACTCGACCTCTCCCGGAAGTGGAGAGGTGGTTCGCAGCGCTGATGGACCTGCTCTACAAGATCTTCGCCGACCCCTTTGTGCAGATGGCGGGCGCGCCCGACCTGCTGGTGCAGACGGTCTGGGAGGGCCTCGTCGCGGGCGTGCTGTATTCGCTGATCGCCCTCGGCTTCGTGCTGATCTTCAAGGCGTCGGGCGTGTTCAACTTCGCCCAGGGCAACATGGTGGTGTTTTCCGCCCTCACCCAGGTCGGCTTAGCCGAGAAGGGCGTGCCGGCCTTCCTGGCCCTCGCGATCACCATCGGGGTCATGTTTGTGCTGGCGGTCGCGATCGAACGCGTCGTGCTGCGCCCGCTCGTGAACCAGCCTGACATCATCCTGTTCATGGCGACGTTCGGGCTGACTTACCTGCTGATCGGGCTCGGCGAGATCATCTTCGGCGGCAATCCGCGCCGCATGATCACCGAGGGGCTCCTCCTGCCGAGCGGTGCCGTCGACGTCCCGATGTTCGGGGGCTTCGTGTCGCTGCAGAAGATCGACATCGCGGCCGCGGTGATCGCGTCACTGGCGGTCGCGACGCTCGCCGTGTTCTTCCAAAAAACCCGCATCGGACGTGCGCTCCGCGCCGTGGCGGACAGCCACAAGGCCGCGCTCTCGGTCGGCATCTCGCTGAACCAGATCTGGGTCGTGGTCTGGTTCACGGCCGGAATCGTGGCGCTCGCGACCGGCATCATGTGGGGCGCGCGCTCGGAGGTGTCGTTCGCCCTTCAGGTCATCGCCCTGAAGGCGCTGCCGGTGCTGATCGTCGGCGGCCTGACCTCGATCCCGGGCGCCATCGTGGGCGGGCTGCTGATCGGCATCGGCGAGAAGATGGGCGAGTTCTACTGGGGCCCGCTGGTCGGCGGAGGCGTCGAGTCATGGCTCGCCTATTTCATTGCGCTCGCCGTGCTGATGATCCGGCCACAGGGACTGTTCGGCGAGAAGATCATCGAGCGGATCTGATCCGCGGCCGGACGGCATGCCGCCCCCGGGCGCGAAACCCGGGGCGCGGCGGAGCCGCCGCTAGCGGACGAGCGTGTTGCGGAAGGCCCAGGGCTCGGCCGGGTCGATGTCCTCCGGGAACAGGCCCGGGCGGCCCTCGAGCGGAGTCCAGTCGGTGTACTGGCCGATCACCGGGCCGAGATACGGCATCTGCACCTCGAGGCAGCGGCGGAAATCCATCTCGTCCGCCTCGACGATGCCGGCCTCTGGATTTTCAAGCGCCCACACCATCCCGGCCAGCACCGCGGAGGTGACCTGGAGCCCCGTGGCATTCTGGTAGGGCGCGAGGCGACGCGTCTCCTCAACGGAGAGCTGCGAGCCGTACCAGTAGGCGTTGCGGCCGTGCCCGTAGAGCAGCACGCCGAGCTCGTCGACCCCGTCCACGATCTCGTTCTCGTCCAGGATGTGCCAGGCCGGCTGCATGACCCCGGCCTGGCCGAACATCTCGTGCAGCGACAGCACGGCGTCGTCCGCCGGATGATAGGCGTAGTGGCAGGTCGGCCGGTACACCGGCTGCCCCGCCCCGTCCCGCACCGTGAAGTAGTCGGCGATCGAGATCGCCTCGTTGTGCGTCACCAGGAATCCGAACTGCGCCTGCGCGGTCGGAGTCCACGAGCGCACGCGCGTGTCAGCACCGGGCTGCAGCAGGTAGATCGCGGCACGGCAGCCCGTCTCGTGCTCGCGCGCGTTTGCCGGCATCCAGCGCTCGAAGGTGCCCCAGCCCAGCTCCGCCGGCTGCAGCCCCTCCGAGACGAACCCCTCGACCGACCAGGTGTTCACGAAGACCTGCCGGGGCTTCGGGTTCCTGGCGCGCTGCGTGTCGCGTTCCGCGATGTGGATGCCCTTCACGCCGACGCGCTGCATCAGCGCGGCCCAGCCCGCCCGGTCGGCCGGGACGTCGACCGGCTGCCCGAGGTCGGACGCGACGTTGAGCAGCGCCTGCTTCACGAACCACGACACCATGCCGGGATTGGCGCCGCAGCAATTCACCGCGGTGGTGCCACCGGGTTTCCGGCGCCGCGCCTCGAGCAGCGTCTCGCGCAGCCCGTAATTCGAGCGCTCCGCCGGCCCGGCCGCCTTGTCGAAGTAGAAGCCGAGCCAGGGCTCCATCACCGTGTCGATGTAGAGGGACCCGATCTCGCGGCAGAGCTCCATCACGGCGAGCGAGGAGATGTCGACCGAGACGTTGACGCAGAAGCCCTGGCCGCCACCCTCGGTGAGGAGCGGCGCGAGGAGTTCGCGGTAATTCTCGCGCGTAACCGCCGCATGGATGAACCGGATGCCGCGCTCGTCCAGGAGCGCCCGGTCGGTGTCGACGGGATCGATCACCACGAAGCGGCTGCGGTCGAACTCGAAATGGCGCTCGATCAGGGGAAGCGTGCCGCGGCCGATCGAGCCGAAGCCGATCATCACGATCGGGCCGCTGATGCGGCCATGCACGGGCCAGTCTGTCATTCGGACGCAATTCCTCGAAAAGGGGGAAGGGTCGGAGCCGGCCTGATCCAGGGTCGCGACATCCGTATGACGCCACATGGGTCGGGGCGCCGCCGGGGTCAACACGGGCCGCCTCACCCGGCGCCCCACGGCCCCCGCGCCGCGCCCCCTCGCGCCTGGTTGCGGAACGCTCCCCCGCGTCCAGCACAATGACACCTCAGGGCCCCTCTGCTAGAGGGGAACAGGCACAAGACTCCGTAGCTCAGCTGGATAGAGCAGCCGCCTTCTAAGCGGCAGATCGCAGGTTCGAGCCCTGCCGGGGTCGCCACACCTGGTGCCGTTAGGTCTATACCGCTCCGGCCGGGATCCTGCTCAGCCGGCGCCTACCACGGAAGGTCGCGCGCCAT
>JAQGJJ010000021.1 GCA_028290695.1 Enterovirga sp.
CTTGCCGGCTGCACCCGACGGGGCGGTCGTCCGGGCCGACTGACCCGAGGCCTACTTGGTGATGCGCTTCGGCGAGATCGGGTCGCTGGCCGGAAACGTCTCCTCGAGAGCCTCGTCCAGCAGCTGCTCCTGGCGCAACGCGAGATCCTCGCCGGGAACGCGCTGCCCGGGCGCATCCGCAGCCGCGAGGTCGGCCAGGCTGCGACCCTGACCGGCGGCGTGGCGCTCGTCCCCGTCGGAGTTCCGATCGGCGGGCGGGTGGTCGCCGACCTGCCCGAGGTAATCCGGCTTCTCGAGTGGCACGCCACGGTGGCGCAGAATCCCGTACGCCGTGGTGACGTGGAAGAAGAAGTTCGGGAGGGCGAAATCCAGGGCGTAGCTCCGGCCCGTGAAACGGAAGCTGCCGCGCCCCGTCCGCAGCGTGACCTCCGCATCCTCCCGGCCCTCGATGGCCTGGCGTGGCACGCTCCGGATGAACGCAACCGTTGCAGCGATGCGGGCCTGCAGGTCGTCGAACGTGCGCTCCGTGTCCGGAAGGCTGAGCCTGGGCACGCCGCCCAGGAGCGCCGCGGCACGCTTTGCGGTGTCGCTCGCCCGCTGCACCTGTCCGGCGAGCGGCAGCATGTCCGGAAAGAGCCGCGCCCCAACGAGGTCGTCCGGATCGATCTCCTCGGCCTCCGCGAACGCGCGCCCCTGTCCAGGATTCCGGTGAGATTCCGGAACGAGCGCCTGAAGACCGGGACGGTGAGGTCGTAGAGCGAGGTCGTCATGCGGGGAGGCTAGCGATGGCGGCCGTTGCCGACCAGCCCTAGCGGTTCACCGGCCCGGGTGCGGCAATCGGCGGCGCGACCACGATCGGCGGTGACGACACCGCCCGGCTCGACTGGTTGCGCAAGGCGTTGATCTCGAACTGGTTCTGCTCGGCGACCCCGCGGCTCTGACCCTCGCGAACCAGGGAGTTGTTGAGGGCGTTCGACTGCGCCTCCGAGCGGCTCGTCTCGGGCAGGGGCTGGATCTGGGCCGCGGCCGGCAGGGTGGAGACGGCGAGGGCCGCCAGCGTGAGAAGGATCGGGCGCATCGGGCACTCCTGAATGCGGGTCGTTCGTCCCATATTGGGGTCAACCCCCGGGAGCACGACCGGTTCGGTCGGTTTTCAGCCGACCCGCGACCCTGCGCGCCTCGACGCCGTTCGCGTTTTGATCCAGAGATGAGACGATGAATCGCGCCCGCGCCGTCATGCCGCTGCCCGAGGCGGCGGAGGAGCCCGAGGTTCCTCGCCGCCAGAGCCTTTCCGAACGCGCCCGCGCGGCCGTCGCGACGCCGGCCGGGCCGGCCGGAAGCTATCTGGGCGGCCTCAATCCCGAGCAGCGCCAGGCCGTCGAGGCGACGGAGGGCCCGGTGCTGGTCCTGGCCGGCGCCGGCACGGGCAAGACCCGCGTGCTGACGACCCGCATCGCCCACCTGATCGCGACCGGCAAGGCGTGGCCGTCCGGCATCCTGGCCGTGACCTTCACCAACAAGGCCTCGCGCGAGATGAAGGAGCGCGTGTCCCATCTGGTCGGCGCGGCCGGCGAGGGGATGCCCTGGCTCGGTACCTTCCACGCCATCGGCACCAAGGTCCTGCGGCGTCACGCCGAGCTCGTCGGGCTGAAGTCGGACTTCACCATCCTGGGCACCGACGACCAGCTCCGCCTGCTCAAGCAGGTCATCGCCGCGGAGGATATCGACGAGAAGCGCTGGCCCGCCCGCGGGCTCGCCAGCATGATCGACGGCTGGAAGAACCGGGGCCTGCAGCCCAAGGAGGTCCCGCTCGGCGAGGCCGGAGCCTTCGCAAACGGCCGCGGCGGCGCCCTGTACGGGGCCTACCAGGCCCGCCTGAAGACCCTGAACGCGACGGATTTCGGCGACCTGCTGCTGGAATGCCTCCGGCTCTGGCGCGAGAACCCGGACGTGCTGGCGCAGTACCAGGACCGCTTCCGCTACATGCTCGTCGACGAGTACCAGGACACCAACGTCGCCCAGTATCTGTGGCTGCGGCTCCTCGCCCAGTCCCGCAAGAACCTGTGCTGCGTCGGCGACGACGACCAGTCGATCTATGGCTGGCGCGGTGCCGAGGTCGACAACATCCTGCGCTTCGAGCACGATTTTCCAGGCGCGACCGTGATCCGGCTCGAGCGGAACTACCGCTCGACCGGGCACATCCTGTCGGCCGCCTCCGGGCTCATCGCCAAGAACAAGGATCGCCTCGGCAAGACGCTCCGGACGGAAGACGAGCCGGGCGAGATGGTCACCGTCACGGGCGCCTGGGATTCCGAGGAGGAAGCGCGGGTGCTGGCCGAGGAGATCGAGGCCATCCAGGCCCGGCGGGAATCGCTTGCCCAGGTCGCCGTGCTGGTGCGCATCTCGGCCCAGATGCGGGAGATCGAGGACCGTTTCGTCCAGCTCGGCCTGCCCTACCGGGTGATCGGCGGGCCGCGCTTCTACGAGCGGGCCGAGATCCGGGATGCGCTCGCCTATCTCCGGGCGACGGCGCAGCCGGCGGACGACCTCGCCTTCGAGCGCATCGTGAACACGCCGAAGCGCGGCCTCGGCGAGGCCTGCGTGCAGCAGATGCACGCCCATGCCCGCGCCGCCCGCGTGCCGCTGATGCAGGCCGCCCGCTACCTGGCTGAATCGGATGAGATGAAGCCGAAGCCGCGCGCGGTGCTGCGCGACCTGATGGCGTCCTTCGATCGCTGGCGCTCGCTGATGGACCGCACCGCGCACCACGAGCTCGCGGCCCAGATCCTGGAGGAATCCGGCTACACGGACATGTGGCAGAAGGAGAAATCCGCCGACGCGGCCGGCCGACTGGAGAACCTGAAGGAGCTCGTGCGCTCCATGGAGGAGTTCCCGGACCTCGCCTCGTTCCTGGAGCACATTGCGCTCGTGATGGACACGAACGACAGCGACGACCAGGAGCGCGTCTCGCTGATGACCCTCCATGCGGCTAAGGGGCTCGAGTTCGACACCGTGTTCCTGCCCGGCTGGGAGGAGGGCCTGTTCCCGAACCAGCGCGCCCTCGACGAATCCGGTCGCGCCGGGCTGGAGGAGGAGCGGCGCCTGGCCCATGTCGGCCTGACCCGGGCCCGCAAGCGCGCCAAGATCTACTTCGCCACGAACCGTCGCGTGCACGGGATGTGGAACACCACGGTTCCGTCCCGCTTCATCGACGACCTGCCGGAGGCGAACGTCGAGGTCACGGAGGCGCCGGCCGGCTATTCGTCGGGCCGTTCCTCCCGCTTCGAGGGCATGAGCCCCTTCGGCTCGAGCTACGCGACCCCCGGCTGGCAACGGGCCCAGGCCCGCGCGGCGGGTGGTGAAGGCGGATTCGGCGCGAGTGCCTGGACGCAGGCCAATTCGATTGCGGAGGAGGACGCGGAGGCCCGCGGCTTCTCCGACGGCGGCTACGACGCGACCAGTCGCTGGGGCGACCGCGGAGGCGCTGGCGGACATTCCCGCTACGGTGCCGGCTTCGGCTCCTCCTCGCGCGGTGCCCAGGGCCGCGCCCGCACGCCCGGCGCCGGGCGCTCCGGTCCGGGGGGGCGCGCCGGCCCGATGCTGATCGAGGGCGAGATCCTGGCCAAGTCGACCGGCACTCCCTCCGCCTACGAGGTCGGAGCCCGTGTGCTGCACATGAAGTTCGGCCCCGGCACGGTTGCGGCCATCGACGGCAACAAGCTGACGGTGGATTTCGACAAGGCCGGCCGCAAGATGGTGCTGGAGAGCTTCGTGGAAGCCCAGGGCTAGGCTGCCGCGAGGTCGACGGGCGAGATCCGGGGCCGAAGAGCGCGGGGCCCGGATGGGCCGGCCCGCGACAAGCACGCGCCGATCCTGCACATTGCGGCCTCTCAGGGGACGGTGATGGATTTTTCCGGCAAGCGCGTGATCGTGACCGGCGGCAGCCGCGGCATCGGGCGCTCCATCGCGCTCGGCTTCGCACAGGCCGGAGCGGCGGTGTCGATCTGCGCCCGGAGCGCGGGACCGCTCGAGGACACGCGCCGGGAGATCGCGGCGTTCGGCGTCCCGGCCCACGGCGCCAGCGTGGAACTGGCGGACGCCGACGCGATCGCCGGCTACGTTCCGGCCGCGGCCGCCGCTCTCGGCGGCCTCGATATCCTGGTCAACAACGCCTCCGGCTTCGGCCAGACGGACGACGAGGACGGCTGGGCGGCGTCGGTGGCGGTGGACCTGATGGCAGTCGTCCGCAGCAGCCATGCCGCAATCCCGCTGCTCGGGCCGGGCTCCAGCATCGTCAACATCTCGTCCATCGCGGCGCTTCGGGCGACGTCGCGGACCGCGCCCTACGGGGCCGTGAAGGCCGCCGTGATGCACTACACGGCCAGCCAGGCGAAGATGCTGGCCCGCAAGGGCATCCGGGTGAACTGCGTCGCGCCCGGCTCCATCGAGTTCCCGGGCGGCTCCTGGGAGGAGCGCCGCACCACCAACCCGGCCCTGTACGAAGGCACCCTGCGGCAGATCCCGTTCGGGCGCCTGGGCCGGCCGGAGGAGGTCGCGAGCGTGGTGCTGTTCCTCGCCTCGCCCGGGGCCGGCTGGGTCACGGGCCAGAGCATCGTGGTGGACGGCGGCCAGCTCGTCGGCCCGTAGCGGGACGGCTGCACGGCGGCCGCGGGTCAGGCGGGCCCCGGCCCTCGGCTCGCCAGGATCGCCTCCACGATCTCCTGCACGTCCAGCGCCTCCGCGAGGGTCGCCAGGTGGTGCGGCTCGCCGCGCGCGAGGCGCGCCACCCCGTCCAGCTGGCGCCGCAGCGCGATCGGGCGGGCCTTCTCGTTCGGGACCGCATCGGGCGCCGCCTCGAACGTGCCGTCGGGACGCCGGCGCTCGGCGATCGCCCAGTCGCGCAGCCGGACCGCGCCCGCGTCGCCCTCGAGCGTCCAGGTGTTGTGGTCGTCCAGGTCCGTGCCGCCGACGGTTCCGACCAGCGTCACCGGCACGGGGCCGGCCAGCAGCCTGGCCTCGACCCGCCGCTCCGACCTGCCGGCCTCCGGGAACGCGACCGACGCCTGCAGCCCGCCGAGCGGTCCCAGGAGCCGTCGGCTGAGAAACAGGAAATGCGAGACCACCTCGCGGGTGAGCCGCCCTCCGGACGCCGGTCGAGCCAGCCGGCGGCGTCGGCCTGCCAGGCGCGTGGCCAGGTCGCGAACGCCACCTCGATGCGCAGCCCGGTTGGACGCCCGACCGCGCCCTCGTCCATCCAGCGCGTCAGCGTCGCGACGCCGAGCGAGGACGCGAACGGGAAGTTCACCGCACCCCGCCCGGCTGCCGCCGCCACGAAGGCGCGCGCATCCGGAAGGTCCACCGCGAGCGGCTTTTCGCAGAACACCGTCCTGCCGGCGGCGAGCGCGGCGCGGGCATAGCCGAGATGAGAGGCGGGTGGCGAGGCGACGTACAGGCACTCGCAGGCCTCGATGACGGCGGCGGCGCTCGGGCAGAGCGGAATGCCGGGACGCGAGGCGGCGACCCGGGCGATCGCGGCCGGGGACGGATCCCACAATCCGCCCACCCGCACGGCGCCGCTGTCCTGGTCCAGGATGGCGGCCAGCATGCGCTCGCCCATGATTCCAGCACCGACGATGCCGATCGAAACGGGTGTTTGAACCATCGGCGACGAACCCTCCCGGCGAGGCGCGACCCCTAGCACGGCGGGGCAGGCGGTCCGAGCCTGCACCCGACGGCCCGGCCTGCCGCCGCCCGTCGTCGTCGCCGACGGCACGCCTTCCCCGACCCGCCGCCGCGACGCCATGGCCGAGCGGCCGCCGACCGGCTCGGCCAGACGCGGGCCCCTCGGGACCGAACTCAATCGAGGGGGCGCGGGACGCCGGACGCTCGATCTTAATTTTTAATAGGAGCCTCTCGGCGTCCCGCGCGCGGCGATTTTCGACCAGACCTACCGCTCGTTACGGAGCAGACGATCCGGAGAGGCCCCGAGCTTCGCCGGCCCTCGCGGGGCGGCATCGGCCGATCGTCTCTCCCTCCCGCCCGCCGCTCAGCCTCGTTGCACAGGCGCCCGGACCGTAGTGTCCGGAGGACGGCGTTGGCCCGGCTCCCCGAGTGCCGGTTCGCGAAACCGGCCCGCAGGCGCCGCATCCCCTTCCGCTTGCACGACGCCTCGCGAGAGCGCCCCTCGGCGAAGAGGACTTCTACTTATATTCCTAATAATGCGAGATTGTCAAGACGCTGCCCCCGAGCTGCACCTCCCGGCGTCCAACCCCACCCCGCATGGCTGCCGAGAGGGTCGCGACGGGGGATGCGACGAAGGTCGCAACTCGCGTTGCTCGCGATGTCGCTCAATCGACCGCTGCGCGTGCTATGCGCCCGATCCTAGAGAATTTCGGCTTGGGTGACACTGAAGCCCTCGTCAATGCGTTGACAAGCGAAGATTTTGTCTCCGCAGAGGTAGCGATTCGGGACGAGGGAGGGCAGAAATGAGCGAAGTCATCGACCCGTCCGTCGTCATCGCGCGGCATCAAGAATACCTTCCGGTCAACCTCGATGCCATCGCGCGGGATCTCAACGTCCCCGTGTACCGGGAGCCGATGCAGGACAGCATCTCAGGACGGATTTCGCGCCGACGAAACGTGAGCCCCCTTAGCAACGAGCCACGATTCGAAATTCATAACAACTCGATGCACCATCCAAACCGCCAGCGGTTTACTCTCGCGCACGAGATCGCGCACTATGTTTTGCATCGGGATTTGGTCGAGAACGGTATCGTCGACGATACGATGTATATCGAAGCGCGCTAAGCAGTCAGCTTGAGACCCAGGCTAACCTGGCTCGCGGCAGACATCCTGATGCCTATGGCTAAGGTCAGGCATCAATGGGACCGTCATCATTCGGTGCCCATATTGGCTCGCCTATTCGGCGTATCCGAGGCTGCCATGAAGATCAGGGTCGACGCAGCTAACTTGGACCAAGGCGCCCTATTTTAAGCCTTCGACAGTCTGTCCAGCGAACATACCTTTATAGCCTTTGTTCGGCGTGCCATAGGTTTGCTCAAATATCAGCTGACAGACCCGCATGCCTGCCTCAAGCACGATCTTGTGAGGGCCAAAATTGAACATTTCTAGCTGAATTGTACCGGTAAATCCGGAGTGGATTGTCGGAGCTGTTACGTGGATTCCGACGCCTAATCGCGCCAAGGAACTCTTACCCTCGACGCGGGCGGCAATACGGGAAGTCTCCGGCAGGGTGACCTCTTCTTTGGTCCATGCGAGGACGAACGCCTTCGGCAGAAGCGTATAGGCCGTCGTCACGACGGTCTTCTGCATCGGGATAAGATCCTTGTAGGAATAATCCGATGCGCCGGGATGCACCGTGACGCCGGCGATCGGATTCCACTCAACGAACGTACTCGATAATGTGAGATCGAGGGTCGTCGAGCTAAGCGCCTCCGCAAAGACAGGCGGAGGCTCCACGATTATCTGACGATTTGTGATCGCAATCTCGATTTCCCGGTCGGTCAGGATCATCCAGCGTCACCAGCGGTTGCTACTCCGCTGCGTGAAGCTCCGGAGCGGTTACAGTTTCAGAGTGAGGAACCCACACCCGCCACTTACCTGAAGTGGACTCACGCGGAAGTTCAATCAAATAGTTCTGATCTCGCGTTAACAGAGGCGACCCAACGTTGAGAAGGCCGCTCTCCGTATGTCGTTTCGACAGGACCACCTCTTCAAGCTGCCCACCTGTGGTTTGGACGCCAATGATGGCTTCCGACGGTCCCGGACCATCTGCAATGAAGGTGAACCTGACTAGCATGACAGCGCACTCCAATGGAACGAAACGGGAACAAAACTCGTAATGCGAACGCGACTGGTGTCAACCCAACGCGAAACGAGTGACAATGTGCCGGGGTACGCTATCCGCCGAACGCAGGGGCGGAGCGCCCAAGCTCGGGCCGTACCCGTTAACTTCGGGTTAACCCTGTTAACGGCGTTAACTCCGGGGATAAGTAGCCGTGCGCACGTCAAACGGTGACGCACGCCATCATAGATGGTGCATTTGCTACATAAGGCCGTGCCGGCGTCCAACCCTCACCCCGGCCGGCTTCGCCGTCCGACCCTCTGCCACACGGGAGAGGGTGGCGCGCGCTGGATCAGCGCTCGGGGGTGAGGATGCCCCGCCTCAGCTATCCATCTTCAGGGCGGCGATGAACGCCTCCTGGGGGATTTCCACGCGGCCGAACTGGCGCATGCGCTTCTTGCCCTCCTTCTGCTTGTCGAGGAGCTTGCGCTTGCGCGTCGCGTCGCCGCCGTAGCACTTGGCCGTTACGTCCTTCGAGAGGGCCTTGATGGTCTCGCGGGCGATGATCTTGCCGCCGATCGCGGCCTGGACCGGGATCTGGAACAGGTGGCGCGGGATCAGGTCCTTCAGCTTCTCGCACATTGCGCGGCCGCGGCTCTCGGCCCGGTCGCGGTGCACCAGCATGGAGAGCGCGTCGACCGGCTCGGCATTGACCAGGATCGACATCTTCACGAGGTCGCCCTCGCGGTAATCGGTGATGTTGTAATCGAAGGAGGCGTAGCCCTTCGAGATCGACTTCAGCCGGTCGTAGAAGTCGAACACCACCTCGTTCAGCGGCAGGTCGTAGACCACCATGGCGCGCTTGCCCACGTAGTTCAGGTCGATCTGCACGCCGCGCCGGTCCTGGCACAGCTTCAGGATGCCGCCGAGATGCTCGTCCGGGGTCAGGATGGTGGCCCGGATCCAGGGCTCCTCGATGGACAGCACCTGCATCACGTCCGGCATGTCGGCCGGGTTGTGCA
>JAQGJJ010000023.1 GCA_028290695.1 Enterovirga sp.
CCCCTCCCCCGCTTCGCGAGGGAGGATCCCGAACCCGACCCGCTGCGGATCCTCCCCCGCTCCCGCGGGGGAGAGGGACCATGCGGAGCATGGTGGAGGGGGCGCCGCGACGCTCAGAAGGCGGCAAAACGCTCGTGGACCTCTCCTGGCCTCCGAGAACTACCGTCACCACCTCTGTCCTGTCGGGGTCGGCCGACCTGACCGACGCCACTGCCCAGCCGAGCCGCGAGGAAGCACCGTTTCATGAGCGTCGCGTTCACACGTGAGGAGGATCTCGAGGCGGCCGCGGCCCATGTGCCGGACCGGCCGATCTCGTCGCACCCGAACCTCGTCACGGTCGAGGGGCTTGCGGCGCTCGAGACCGCCCTGGCGGAGGCGCGGGCGGCGTACGCGGCCGCGCAGGTGGCGGGCGACGTCCAGGCCGACCGCACCGCCATGGCGAATGCCGCGCGGGATCTTCGCTACTATTCGGCGCGGCGCGCGAGCGCCCAGCTGCTGCGGCCGGAGGCAGCGCCCGGACGCGTCGCGTTCGGCAGCCGGGTGACGTTCGACCGGGAGGACGGCCGGCGCCAGACGTTCCGGATCGTCGGCGAGGACGAGGCGGATGCCAAGCTGGGCTCGGTGTCGTACGTGTCGCCGCTCGCCCGTGCGCTTCTCGGCCGGAGGGTCGGCGAGTCCGTTTCGCTGGCGGGAGGCGAGATCGAGATAGTGGCCGTCGAGTGAGCCGCTCGGCCCGCTCCTTATATCCGACGCCTTGCCGGGCGAGGCTCGCTCCATCATGACGCAACCTGCCCGACCCCCGATAGCGCCCTCGCGGCCCGCTCATCCGATCCGCGTCGTCCCGCCGCCACGCCCGCTGTCGGTCCCCGGGCTGCTGCGGGCCGTGATCCGCAACCCGATCGAGGCCTGGCCGCAGGTCGTCTACGAGGAGCCGGTCTACCGCCGCCGCCTTGCCGGCCGGGACACCGTGTTCATCACCGACCCGGAGCTCGTGCGGCTGGTGCTGGTCGATCACGCGGACTCCTTCGGCAAGGCGGACGCGATGCTGCGGGCGCTGCAGCCCGCGCTCGGGGACGGGCTCCTCACGGCCGACGGAGAGCGCTGGCGCTGGCAGCGCCGGGCCGGGTCGCCGATCTTCCGGCACGAGCGCATCCTGGGCTTCCTGCCGGAGATGATCGCGGCCGCGGAGCGCACCCGGGACGCCTGGCTCGCCCGCGACGGCGCGACGATCGAGGTGGCGCACGAGATGATGCGCACCACGTTCGACATCATCGTCGAGACCATGCTGTCCGGCCGGAGGGGCATCCCGGTGGAGGCGGTCGAGCGCTCCATCACCGAGTACCTCGATTCGACGAGCTGGAACGTCGCGTACGCCCTGATCGGCGCCCCGCGCTGGACGCCCTATCCGGGTCGGAAGCGGGCGGAACGGGCGCGCGACTACCTGCGGGCCGAGGTGCTCCGGGTCGTGGCCGAGCGCCGGGCCGCGGAGGAGAAGCGCCCGGACCTCATCGGGCTCCTGCTCGAGGCCTCGGATCCCGAGACCGGCCGGGCGATGAGCGACCGCGAGCTCGCGGACAACCTCCTGACCTTCATCACGGCCGGGCACGAGACGACCGCGCTCGCGCTGACCTGGACGTTCTACCTGCTCGACCTCTACCCGGAGATCGCCGATCGCGTGCGGGCCGAGATCGAAGCCGTCACGGGAGGCGGCTCGCTCGCGCCCGAGCATGTCGGCCGGCTCGCCTACACCCGGCAGGTGCTGCAGGAAGCGATGCGCCTCTACCCGCCCGCGCCGATCATCGCCCGCGACGCGCTGGAGGAGGTGACGGTGGGAGATGTCCACATCCCGGCCCGCGCGTCCGTGCTGCTGCCGGTCTACGCCATGCACCGCCACGTGCGGATCTGGGACGAGCCGGACCGCTTCGATCCCGACCGGTTCGCGCCCGAGGCCGTGAAGGCGCGCCACCGCTACGCCTACCTGCCCTTCGGAGCAGGCCCGCGCATCTGCATCGGCATGAGCTTCGCGCTGCTCGAGGCGGCCGCGATCCTGGCCGTGCTGCTCCCCGCCATCCGCCTGCGGGCCGCAACGGCCGAGCCGCCGAGCCTCAAGCTCCGCATCACGCTCAGGCCCGGCGCCGGGTTGCCCATGCGGGTCGCGGCGCGTCGCTAAGCGTGGGAACCAGGGTCTTCGTCATGGGATAGCTGAAGGCCCCTTCGGCCCACGCTTGTCCGGTTTTCCAGTCAGTCTAGATTGGAGCGATGAGACTGCCGTTTGATCCCATCAAGGATCAACTCAATCGAGAGAAGCACGGCTGCTCGTTGAACGACGCGATCGGCTTCGACTGGAAGACGGCGATCGTGAGGAGGGATCAACGCTTCGACTATCCTGAGGACAGGTTTCAGGCGATCGGCCAGATCGATGGAACCGTCCATTTCTTGGTCTTCGCGATGACGGACCCACCGTTCCGCCCTATTTCGCTCCGACCGGCCGACGCGCGAGAGATTGCACAATGGAACGCGAAGCAAAAAGCCAGAACGAGGATCCCGAGGTCGAAGACGCCGGGCTCAGCCAAGCCGAGCTAGATGAGATGATACCGGCGCGCGAGTTCTTCGATCCTGAGACCTTCGCGACGCTCGTGAAGGTCGGCGAAGGTCAAACGCCTGCGGCAGGCAAGGCTCGGGTGACGATGGAGATCGACCTCGACACGCTCGCCGTGCTCAAGGCGGAAGGCCCTCACTGGAAGGAACGCGTCAATCGAATTCTTGGAGAGGTCGCCACGGGCCGGCTCGTGCCTGCGAAGGCAGCAAGAGCCGCAAGCAGAAAGCGAGCATGATCGTCGGCGTCGAGGGACGGCTACCAACCTAACCCTCCCCTGCGACCAGCCGGAACCAGCCCTCCTCGTCCATCGTCTGGACGCCGAGTTCCGCGGCCTTCTTGAGCTTCGAGCCCGCGCCGGGGCCCGCCACCAGGATGTCGGTCTTGGCCGAGACGGAGCCCGCCACCTTGGCGCCGAGGCGCTCGGCCATGGCCTTGGCTTCGTCGCGGGTGATCTTCTCCAGCGCGCCGGTGAAGACGACGACCTTGCCGGCGACGGGGCTCGCGGTCGCGACGGCCTCGAGCGGCTGGGGCGTGACCTCCGCCAGGAGGCCGTCGAGCATGGCCTCGTTGTGCGGCTCGCGGAAGAAATCGACCAGCGCCTCGGCCACCACCTCGCCGATGCCCCCGATGGCGGTGAGCTCCGCCAGCGCCTCCGCGTCCCCGCCGGCAGCCTTCACGCCGATCTCCCGCAGGGCGTCGAAGCTGCCGAAATGGCGGGCGAGGAGGCGGGCGTTGGTTTCCCCGATATGCCGGATGCCGAGGCCGTAGATGAAGCGGTCGAGCCCGATGTTGCGCCGCGCCCGGATGGCGTCGAACAGGTTCCGGGCGCTCTGCCGGCCCCAGCCCTCGCGGTTATCGAGCCTGGTCAGGCTGCGACGGTCGCGCTCCTCCAGGGTGAAGATGTCGCCCGGCCTGGCCACGAGCCCGTCGCGGTAAAATTCCTCGATGCGCTGCCCGCCCAGGCCCTCGATGTCGTAGGCGTTGCGGGACACGAAGTGCTTCAGCCGCTCGACGGCCTGGGCCGGGCAGACGAGGCCGCCCGTGCAGCGACGCACGACGTCGAGCTTGCCGGAGCGAGGATTGGTCTCGCGCACCGCGCTCGAGCCGCAGGCCGGGCACTCGGTCGGAAAGACGTAGGGCGCGGCCCGGCCCGGCGCCTCCGGGTTCACCACCCCGAGCACCTGCGGAATGACGTCGCCGGCGCGCTGGATCGTCACCGTATCGCCGACCCGCACGTCCTTGCGCAGGATCTCGTCCTCGTTGTGCAGGGTCGCGTTCTGCACG
>JAQGJJ010000051.1 GCA_028290695.1 Enterovirga sp.
GCAGCCGGGATCTCGGATAGCGGCGAGATCACGGACACGACGCTGGCGGCGGCCGAGCAGCGCAGCCGCATGATGGCGGCGGCGAACCGCTCCTACCTCGTGGCCGACAGCACCAAGTTCGGCCGCCCGGCCCCGATTCGCATCCCGCGGCCCGAGTCGCTGACCGCGCTCATCGTGGACCACGCGCCGCCGCGGCAGATCGCCGATTCGATCGTCGCCCAGGGACTCGAGATCATCGTCGCCGCACAATGATGCGCGGCACGTAACCTGCCTCCCCTCGGACGCGGCTCGCGCGGCCGGCAGGTCAGGAGCCGGCGTCGCCGTCCGCAAACTCCATGACGGGCCGGAACATCGTGAGTCGCGTGTCGATCATGCGGTCGATCTTCGCGTAGACCTCCGGCACGGAGAGGCCCTTGCGTCGGCCCCGACGGCCGCGCTCGAAGAAGATGCCGACATTCGCCCTCGCCGCGGCCGGAAACGCCGCGGTCGCGCTCTGGCCGCGCTTGGTCTCACGAAGCGCGATGAACCGGGCCGCGTCCTGAAGCCCGAGGAAGTGGGCGAGGTACATCTCGGTCGGCGTCAGGCCCCGGCCGATCCTGAAGCCGATCTGGGCCGCGTCGCGCCGCAGCATCTCGGCCGCCATCACGGCCGAGAGATAGGGATCCCGCCGAAGCGCCAGGATACGCGTCCGCTCCGCCTCGTCCGCGACGGTGATGCGGTTGTCGACCGTCTCGATCAAGGCGGCCTCCGCGGCGAGACCGTGCCGCGGCCCGAAGGTCCGGACGACGTCGAGCCAGGTGCGGTCGATGAACTGAAACAGCCCCTGGGCCGAGGAGGTGGACGCCTTCACCTCGATCCGGAAGCTCGATTCCTTGTCGGCCAGCGCCATGAGGTAGATCGGGTCGACCTGCGTCGCGAGCGCCGCCTTGACGACTGTCTCGACCAGCCGGCGCGGGACGCCGCGCGAGCCGAAGCGGAGGAATTCCTCGACCTCGTCGCGGCCTTCCTCGAAGCTCGGCAGGCGCATCTCGTGGTCCGCCGGCTGGAGTTCCGGCGCCACGTGGGCGATGGCCACGGAGGCGGCCCCGACCGTGGCATGGCGCGGCAGCGCAAGGTTCGGCAGCGTCACCGGTTCGGCAGCGGCCGCGGGAATCGCCTGCGCGGGCTCCTGCAATGGTGCCCGGGCGGGCTCCGATATGCCCACGCCCGCGAGAGCGGTCGCGTTCGACGGGGCCGTCACGGCCGAGTCGTCGGCTGTTGCGCTAGTCCCGAGAACGGGCATCCCTCCGCCGGGACCGAGCGGCTCCGGCACCTCGAGCTGGATCTCGACCGGTGCGCTCACACGGTCGAGGAGGGCCGGATAGGCGGGATGAAGGGGAAAGCGCTCGATGGCGGCTTGCGCGGCTCCGACCGGGGCCAGCGCGGAATTCGGCGCCGCGCTGCAGACCACGCAGCCGAGGGCGATGAGTGTGGACAGGCGGCCGGCGCGGGTGCCGGCGCGGTCCAGCGCATCGAGAAGGCCGGAGAATCGAAATGGGCGCTCGCCCTCTACGGCGTTCGGCAACCAGACGACGGCTTCTTCGGCTTCCGGACAGCCTGAGCTGGCGGTACGAAATTCCGCCTCGGTCCAAACCCGCATTTCACCTCCGTTCGCCACCTGCGATGGGCGCCGGGTGCAGGTTTCATGTGGCGCGAGTGGGGCGGCCACGATTTTGCGGGACAAAATCGGCCGGTCCGAGTTTTGGGCCATTCGTCTTCCGTCCGCCCGGGGATGGTTTCGCATCCTGCGCCGCGGCCGTTATAGCGGGGCCGCTGCCGCACCCCTGTACCCGACTGCAGGTGGGCAGCGCTGCGCGAGGAGCATTGGTGTCGTTGCTGAACATTCGGAAAGTCATGCAGGGCCTCGGCAGAGGCACAGGTGCCGACGACCCATCTCCCGACAATCCCGGAAACACCGCGGTCGGAACCACGTTCAGCATCGAGGGCATCAATCTCGGCTACGTGGACCGCTACCCGGCCGACCAGTGCGCGATGGACATCTTCCGGGGCTCCTGGCGGTCGCGGCTGCCTGTCGAGGGCCTCGAGAGCGGCACGGAGAATTTCTTCGAGGATTACCGCATCCGCTGGGCGATCGAGACGCTCGGCGGACTTGCGGGTGCGGACGTGCTCGAGCTCGGACCGATGGAGGGCCTCCACACGGCGATCCTGGCCGAGGCCGGGGCCGCCCAGGTGACGGCAATCGACAGCAGCGTCAGCGCCTTCCTGCGCTGCCTGATCGTGAAGGAGGTTCTACGCCTCGACCGCGCTCGGTTCCTGCTCGGGAACTTCGAGACCTACCTGCGCGACACACCGGCCCGGCACGACCTGATCGTGGCCTGCGGCGTCCTCTACCACCTGACGGATCCGCTCGCCGCCCTGCTCGACATGATGCGGGTGGCGGACAGGATCTTCATTTGGAGCGTCTTCTACGACCGCGATCTGATGAGCGCGGACGACCTCGCCCATTTCCGGGGAGCCCCCTCCCGGCGCGAGATAGGCGCCGATTCGATGACCTATCACCCCCGGCCATACGGCCCGGCGACGGACGACTTCATCGGGGGAATCAGGCGAACGGCCGCATGGGTGAGGAAAGCGGAGGTCGTGGCTCTGCTGGAACGGCACGGCTTCCGGGTCACACTCGGCCACAAGCGGGACGATCACCTGTTCGGGCCGGCGGCCTGCATCCTGGCGCGGCGTTGATGATCGGATCGTGCGCCGGGCCGTGTCGCGGTTCGGGCGGCCGCTCGGGCGGAGGAGAGCCGTGGCCCTGCCTCTCCGCCGAGAGGTGAATGGTCGGAGCGAGAGGATTTGAACCTCCGACCCCTAGTCCCCCAGACTAGTGCGCTAACCGGGCTGCGCTACGCTCCGACGGCCCTTGCGGGTGCCCCGCTTGGTATGGTTTTCCGCGATCTTACGCAACCCCGGCGGCACTGTGATCCGCCGGGGATGCGTCGTCTCCTCAGGTGTGGGCCAGGATGGCCAGCAGCAGGAGCGCGATGATGTTGGTGATCTTGATCGCGGGGTTCACGGCCGGGCCGGCCGTGTCCTTGTAGGGATCGCCGACGGTGTCGCCGGTCACGGAGGCCTTGTGGGCCTCCGAGCCCTTCATGTGGCGCACGCCGTCCTTGTCGACGAAACCGTCCTCGAAGCTCTTCTTGGCGTTGTCCCAGGCACCGCCGCCCGAGGTCATCGAGATGGCCACGAAGATGCCGGTCACGATGACGCCCATCAGCATCGCGCCCACGGCCGCGAAGGCGTGGTTCTTGCCCGCGATCGCGTTGATCGCGAAGAAGGTCACGATCGGCGCGAGCACCGGCAGCAGCGACGGAACGATCATCTCCTTGATGGCCGCCCGGGTCAGCATGTCGACGGCGCGGCCGTAATCGGGCCGCTCCGTCCCGAGCATGATGCCCGGCTTCTGGCGGAACTGCCGGCGCACCTCCTGGACCACGGACCCGGCCGCCCTGCCGACAGCCGTCATGGCGATGCCGCTGAACAGGAACGGGATGAGCCCGCCGAGCAGGAGACCGACCACGACGTAGGGGTTCGACAGCGAGAAATCGACGCTGACGCCCTTGAAGTACTGGAAGGCCGTGGAGCCCGGCTTGTTCGCCTCCGTGACGAAGAAATTCAGGTCCGAGGTGTAGGCCGCGAACAGGACAAGCGCGCCAAGCCCGGCCGAGCCGATCGCGTAGCCCTTGGTGACGGCCTTCGTGGTGTTGCCGACCGCGTCCAGCGCATCGGTGGACTTGCGCACGTCGCTCGGCAGCCCGGCCATCTCGGCGATGCCGCCGGCATTGTCCGTGACCGGGCCGAAGGCGTCGAGCGCCACCACGACACCGGCCAGTGCCAGCATGGCGGTGGTCGCGATCGCGATGCCGAAGAGGCCGGCCAGGGTGTAGGACACGATGATGCCGGCGATGATGGCGATCACCGGCAGGGCGGTCGATTCGAGCGAGACCGCGAGGCCCTGGATCACGTTGGTCCCGTGTCCGGTCACGGAGGCCTGCGCGATCGAGACCACCGGGCGCTTGCCGGTGGCCGTGTAGTACTCGGTGATGACGACGATCAGCGCCGTCACGGCGAGGCCCGTGAGCGCGCAGCCGAACAGCGCGCCGGACGTGAAGGTCGAGCCCGCCTGCGTCCGGAACTCGGTCCCGAACCCGCCGAACATGAGGAGGTTCACGAGCGCGATCGCGACGACCGAGAGCGCGCCGGCCGCGATGAAGCCCTTGTACAAGGCGCCCATGATCGACTGGTTCGGGCCGAGCTTCACGGCGAACGTGCCGAGGATCGAGGTCACGATGCAGGCCGCGCCGATGGCGAGCGGGTAGAGCAGCATGGTCTCGAGATAGGGCTGCGAGGCGAAGAAGATCGCCGCCAGCACCATCGTGGCGACGATCGTCACCGCGTAGGTCTCGAAGAGATCGGCCGCCATGCCGGCGCAATCGCCGACATTGTCGCCGACGTTGTCGGCGATGGTGGCCGGGTTGCGCGGATCGTCTTCCGGAATGCCCGCCTCGACCTTGCCGACGAGGTCGGCGCCGACATCGGCGCCCTTGGTGAAGATGCCGCCGCCGAGCCGCGCGAAGATCGAGATCAGCGAGGCTCCGAAGCCGAGCGCCACGAGCGAGTCGATCACGAGGCGGCTCGCCGGCTGCGCGCCGAGGCCCCGGGTGAGGAACGTGTAGTAGAGCGTGACGCCGAGCAGCGCGAGGCCGGCCACCAGCATGCCGGTCACGGCGCCCGACTTGAAGGCGACATCGAGCCCGTCGCCGAGGGAGCGTGCCGCCGCCTGGGCGGTGCGGACATTGGCCCGCACGGACACGTTCATCCCGATGAAGCCCGCCGCGCCGGACAGAAGCGCGCCGATCGCGAACCCGACCGCAACCCAAATTCCGAGCAGGAAGAAGAGAGCCACGAACAGAACGACGCCAACCACGCCGATCGTGAGATATTGCCGTTTCAGGTAGGCCTGGGCGCCCTCGGCGATGGCCGCCGCGATCTCCTGCATGCGGGCAGTGCCCGCATCGCGCTTCATCACGTCGCTGATGGCCCACAGACCGTACGCTATCGACAGCGCCCCGCCGAGAACAATGAGGAGAGTTGTCAGCATCGGGGCTCCTGGACCGTTTCCTGTTCGGGGAATGCTCGTTCGTGCCACTGGCAGAGAGCCGGGGCGGCCGCTCTCTTGAGGAGCGTGCAACGGCCTCCTTGCCAAAGTTTCGCCGTAACCGCAAATGCCTCCGATCGTCGGACTCGTACTGCGAAAATCTCGGTCAGAAGTGGCTGAAGGAGCGCGGGGCGGCCGTGTGGGCGAACCCGCCCCGGAGCTGCCGGAGGCCGGTTTCCGCCCGGACCTCCCCGACGGTGGCGAGGGGTATGCCGAGACGCGCCGCCGCGGCGGCGAGCGCCGGGAGGCGCTCCGGCGGAACCGCCATGAGAAGTTCGTAATCGTCGCCGCCCGTGACCAGCAGGTCGAGGACGTCCGATGCCGCCATGGCGGCGCGGGCGGGTTCCGACAGCGGAACCCGGTCGAGGTCGAGCACGCCGCCGACATCGCCGGCCCGCAGCATCTTGGCGAGATCGCCCGTCAGCCCGTCCGAGACGTCCATCGCGGCCCGCGCCCCCTCCCGCAGCGCGGCCGCTAGCGCCGTGCGCGGCCGCGGGTGGCGATAGCGATCCACGAGCGCGTCCCGCTGCGCGGCCGACAGCCCGCCAGCCCAGCCGGGACGCTCGGGCCGCGACAGGGCGAGGCCCAGTGCCGCGTCGCCGATCGTGCCGGTCACGCAGATGAGGTCGCCCGCCCGTGCGGTCGTGCGCCTCACCATGCGGCCGGGCGGAACGGCCCCGAGGGCCGTGATCGAGATCGCCAGCGGGCCGGACGTGCTCACGGTATCGCCGCCGAGAAGCGGACAGCCATGGGCCGAAGCGCTCTCACCCAGGCCCTCGCAAAACGCGCCGAGCCACGCCTCCGTCCAGCCGCCCGGCAGGGCGAGCGTCAGAAGGAAGCCCAGCGGATCCGCACCCTTGGCGGCCAGATCGGACAGATTCACGCCGAGCGCCTTGCGGCCGATCGAGGTCGGCGGGTCGGCCGGGAAGAAGTGGCTTCCCGCCACCACTGCGTCCGCCGTCAAGACGAGGTCGCAGCCGGCGGGTGGCGACAGCAGCGCCGCGTCGTCCAGCAGACCGAGCCCGGCCGGGCCGGCGAGCGGGGCGAAGTAGCGCGCGATCAGCTCGTCTTCGCCGGGCCGGTCCATCCGCGGAGGCTCAGTCCTGACCTGGGCGAGGACCGGACCTCCTGGCGGGGCGATCCGCCATCTGACCGGGCCTGACCTCGCGCGCGATCGCGTCCAGCACCGCGTTCACGAGGCCGGGCTCCTCCTCGCCGTAGAAGCTGTGGGCGACCTCGACATATTCCGAGATGGCGACCCGGGGCGGCACGTCCTTCCTGAACGCGAGTTCATAGGCCCCGGCCCGGAGGATCGCCCTCAGCACCGCCTCGACGCGCGCCAGCGGCCAGCCGGAGGAGAGCGCGCCGTCGACGAGCCGGTCCACGTCGATCTGCTTCGACACCGTGCCCGAGAGGATGTCGCGGAACAGCGCGCTCTCGGCAGCGGGAAGGTCGATCCCGTCCACCTCGCGCCCCATCCAGAAGGCCTCGAACTCGGCCATGGCGTCGATCACGCCCTTGCCGGCGACATCCATCTGGTAGAGCGCTTGCACCGCAGCCAGGCGAGCCCCCCGGCGTTCCGAAGGATTGGTCACGGGCGGGGCCCCGCGAGCCGCCGGGCCTCGCGCAGGACCTGGAGCGCGGCCTCGGCCGCCCCGCCGCCCTTGTTCATCTCGGCGACCCGCGCGCGCGCCCAGGCCTGCGCCTCGGTCTCGACCGTCAGGATGCCGTTGCCGACCGGCACACGGCGCCGCAGGGACAGGTCCATGAGCGCCCGCGCGCTCTCGCCCGCAACAATGTCGTAATGCCCGGTCTCACCTCGAATCACGCAGCCCAGTGCGACCGCTGCGTCGAACGGCCGCCCCGCGGCCGCGCCGCTGTCGAGCCCGAGCTCGATCATGACCGGGATCTCGAGGGCACCATCCACCGTCACCACCTCGACCTCGCACCCGGCCGCGCCCAGCGCCGCCCGCACGCCGGCGAGGAGTTCATCTGCAATCCCGTCGTAATATCGGGCCTCCACCACGAGGACGCGCGCGTTCACCGCGTCCCGCGCTCCGGAACCTTTTGCGCCTGTCGCTACCATGTCCTGCGTTCGCTGTTCGGCCGGCCGTGCGGCCGAGTCCTGTCTCTTGCCGGCCGGACGGACTGCCGCGCGGCCGGAGCCGGACGGTTAGTCTCTCCGGCCCTGCGCCTCAAGCCCGGCGGAGCCGGCGGGACGACGCCGCAGGGTCCCTGCTAGGCGGAACCAGGGCTGCGGTGTAGACCTTCGACCCATCCGGCGGGGCCTCGTCTCGCCCTTCGCCCTCCCCGCCTCGTGCGTCCCCAAGGCTTCGGATGCGTCTCGCGTCGACCGCTCTTTCACGCCTCGCCCGTCTCGCCGGCTCGTCCCGCAAACAGAGCCGCCTCGCCCGCGATCGGGCGCTGGTGGCAAGCAGCCTCCTGTTCGACCCGGATTTCTACCGGGCGAATGCCCGACTCCGGGAGCGGGAGGACGCCGCGGCCCATTTCTGCATGGCGGGATGGCAGAGGGGGCTCAACCCGTCGCTGTTCTTCGCGACGGCCGCCTATCTGACCCGCTATCCCGACATCCGGGCGGCAGGACTGAATCCGCTCGCCCACTACCTGATCGACGGCTGGCGCGAGCGCCGCTCCCCTCACCCGAGCTTCAACGTCAACGCGTTCTGCGACGCCCATCCGGACATCGACTGGACGGCCAACGATCCGGCTGAGGCCTGCATCCGGACCTATGGCAGCTACGACTGGGACGCGGAGGCGCCCCTGCTGCCGGAGCCGAGCCCCGCGGTGGCCGCCGGGTGCCGGGCGCTCTTCGACGAGGCCTTCTACCGCTCCTACTACCCCGAGGTCATGGAGGGGTGGACGGACCCGTACCTCCACTACATGGCGGTCGGGCACATCAAGGACTGCGACCCCTCGCCGGGCTTCGACACGGCCGCCTACCGGGCCGTTGCCGGGCTGGCCCGCAGCCAGGCGAACCCGCTCGCGCATTACGTCGAACAGGGCCACGCGCAGGGTCTCCCCGCTCTGCCGGACAACCGGCGGCTGCTGCTCCCGACCGAGCCGGACGGCGGCTCACCGGGACCCGGCCTGCGGGTCGGCGCTCATCTGCATTGCTTCTACCCCGATCTCCTCGGCGAGGCGGTGGCCGCGCTCTCGGCACTTCCGGCCGACGCGCATCTCGTCGTCACGGTGACGGGCGCGGCCGACCGCGACTTCGCCAAGAAGTACATCGCCCGTTCCGGCATGATCCGCTCCTTCGAGGTGCGGGTCGTGCCGAATCGCGGCCGCGACATCGCACCCTTCCTGGTCGCCTGCCGCGACATGTTCGACGCGTTCGACGTCGTGCTGCACGTCCACACCAAGGTCAGCCCTCACGTGGAGTGGGGAGACGCCTGGCGCCACTACCTGTTCGACCAGCTTCTCGGCTCGGCCGGTCACGTGGATGCGGCGCTCCGCGCCTTCGAGCAGGAGCCCCGGCTCGGCGTGCTCTACCCGGCGAATTTCTGCCTGATCAGGCGCTTCGCCACCATGGACCTCGTCGCGGACGAGCTCGGGGAGCAACTCGGGGGGGTCGCGGCCCGTAGTCGGGACGGCACCCTCGACTACCCTGCCGGCTCGATGGCTTGGTATCGGACCGCCGCCCTGCGCGATCTCCTGGCCAAGGTGGACGCTCTCGACGTCTTCGAGCGCGAACGGCAGCAGGTCGGCGCAACCGTCGCACACCTGCTCGAACGGGCCATTCCCGCATCGGCCCGCGATGCCGGCTTCGCGGTATCCAGCTACGTCACGCCGGTTCGCACCCGGATCGTGCCGGCGCCGGCCCCGGCCCGCGAACCGAGCACGGCGCAGCCCTCCTGGCGCTGGCCCCGCGACACCCCGCGCATCGCCCGCGAGCGGCCCCTTCCGCTTGCCCCCCTGTCCCGGCACTACGATCCGGCCTGCCTGGACATCCACTGGATCCTGCCGAGCTTCGGGCGCGGAGCGGGCGGGCACACGACCATCTTCCGGATGGTCGAGCTCCTCGAACGGTTCGGCCACCGTCAGACCGTGTGGCTGCAGAACGCCACCAACTTCCCCGACCAGGCGACCGCGCGCGCCCGGATTCGTGAGTGGTACAAGCCGATCGGCGACCGGGTGCAGGTGCTGTTCCTGCCCGACGACATGCGCCAGCTCGCAGGCGACGTTCTCATCGCGACCGATTGCTGGACGGTGTTCCCGGCCATCGCGGCCGAGAACTTCAAGGAGCGCTTCTACTTCGTCCAGGATTTCGAGCCCGACTTCCATCCGGCGGGCGAGAACAAGCTCGTCGCGGAGGCCACCTACGGTTTCGGGCTCTCGGCTCTCACCGCGGGAGCCTGGCTCCTCGAGAAGATGCAGGAGCGCGGCGTCTGGGCCCGCGCCTGGGATCTGTGCGCCGACCTCGATTGCTATCATCCGGGTCCGCCATCAGCCCCGGCCGACCCCGGCGTCCTGCAGATCGCGTTCTATGCGCGCCCGTATACGCCGCGGCGCGCGGTTCATCTCGGGTTCGCGGCTTTTGCGGAGCTTCGTCGCCGCGGCCTGTCGTTCCAGGTGCATCTGTTCGGGGAGGACAACATCGACGTGCCGGACGACTTCCCGCACGTCCTGCACGGCATCCTGTCCCCCGATCAGCTCGGGGACCTGTACCGCTCCTGCGACGTCGGCGTCGTGTTCTCGGCGACTAACTACTCGCTCATCCCGCTTGAGATGATGGCCTGCGACCTCCCGGTCGTGGAGCTCGACGTGCCGAGCACCCGCGCCATCTTCAAGGACGGTGAGGTCGCCTTCGCGAAGCCGCTCCCATTCGCGGTCGCGGACGCGATCGAGCAGGTCGTCGGCGACGACGCGCTGAGGGCCGAGATGCGGCGCAAGGGACGGGCGTTCGTCGCCCGATCCTCCTGGGAGGACAGCGCTCGCCGGATCGAGGAAGCCTTGCGCGAGCGCCTCGCCGAGATGGGCTTCGCCGCGATCGACCCGCGCGCGGTCGCCGGGCCGGCCCTCAGTCGCGTCCGCAAGGCGTCCATCTTCATCCCGACCTACAATGCCGGGCCGGGCTTCGACGACGTGCTCGCCGCGATCAGGCGCCAGGCCTGCGACTTCGATTACGACCTGCTCGTGATGGACAGCGGCTCGACGGACGGTACCGCGGAGCGGGTCCTGCGCCTGGCCGACCCGCGGGTCAGGCTGGAGCGCATCGACAAGGCGCAGTTCCAGCACGGCCGCACTCGCAATCTGGGGATCAGCCGCACGGATGGCGAGTTCGTCGCGCTGCTCACTCAGGATGCCATGCCGAAGGACGGGCGCTGGCTGTCGAACCTCGTCGCCGGCTTCGGGCGCGGCGACCGGGTCGCGGGCGTGACCGGGCGGCACGAAGCCTATCCGGAGCACGACCCCTTCACGAAGCGGGACATGAACGAGTTGTTCGATGCGCTCGACCTGCTTCCGAGCGTTGTCGACTTGGAGGTCGGCCTGCCGAGCTTCCTCTACTCGGGCAGCCTGACGTGGCGCATGCGGGCCTTCTTCTACTCGGACAACAACTCCGCCATGTCGCGGGCGGTCTGGAAGGTGCTGCCCTACCCGGAGATCCCCTGGGGGGAGGATCAGGTCTGGGCCGCGCAGGCGCTCAGGCTAGGGTTCCAGAAGGTCTATGCGGACGATGCCGTCGTGTACCATTCCCATGCCTTCGACCTCGCGGCCCAGGAGGCGGTTTCCGTGACGGAAGGCCGCTTCTGGGCGGAGCGTTTCGGCATCGACGTGCATCCGGACCCCGCCGCCGCCATTGCCGGGGCCGACGCGCGGGACGCGGCCTATGCAGCGGCGAACGGCATTCCGGCCGCGCGTCTCGACGAGCGCAAACGCCTGAACCGGGCGACGATCGAGGGCCGCAAGGCAGGATGGCGGAGCGTCTCGGACTGGGCCGCGGGGCCGAGCGACTGACGCCCGCGCACGAGCAATCCCCTAGCGGGCCGCGGTCTCCACGAGGCGCGCCGCATAGCGGGCCATCAGATCGACCTCCAGGTTGACCTTGTTGCCGGCCCTTCGCTCTCCCCAGGTCGTCACGGCGAGCGTGTGCGGAATGAGGAGAACCGAAAATGTGTCTCCCTCGACGCCGTTCACGGTCAGCGAGGTGCCGTCCAGCGTGACCGAGCCCTTTTCGGCCACGAAGCGCATCAGGGCCCCGGAGGCGGCGAGCACGAAGCGAGCGGTCGGCCCCCACTCGCCCCCGCCGGTCACCTCGGCCCGCTCGACGATCTCGGCCGTCCCGTCCACGTGGCCGGTGACGATGTGCCCGCCGAGTTCGTCGCCGATCTTAAGCGAGCGTTCGAGATTGATCCGCGTCCCCTCCCGCCAGTTCTGGACGGTCGTGCGGGCGAGCGTCTCGGCGGCGGCGTCCACCTCGAACCAGCACCCTCCGTCACGCGGGCCGCGCCCGACGACGGTGAGGCACGGCCCGGAACAGGCGATCGACGCGCCGAGCGCGATGCCGGCCGGGTCGTAGGCGGAGTCGATGCGGAACCGGCGCAGCTTGTCGCCGCCACCCGCCGCGGCGATACGGCCCACGTCGCTCACGAGACCGGTGAACATGGGGTGTCCCTTTCATAGACCTGGATGCGATCACGTCCGACCCGCTCGTCGGAAACGGCCGCCATCTCCGACCCGGCGAGCCTGTCGAGATAGGGGCCGACGGCCCGCAGACCCGCTTCGCCCAGCTCCGCCTCGCCGGTCAGAAGGATGAGCTCGTCCACGAGACCGCGTTCGGCAAGCGCCTCGGCAAGGGCCGGCCCGCCTTCGCAAAGGATGCGGGTCAGGCCGCGAAGGCCGAGCTCCTTCAGCACCGCCCCGAGGTCCGCCCGGCCCCGGCCGTCGGACGGAACGCGGATCACGGCGGCACCCGCGTCCAGGAGAGCAGCCTCTGGGTCCTTTGGCGCCGCCTCCGTACAGACGATCCAGGTCGCCTGCTTCCTGGCGGTCGCGACGACCACGGAGGCGGGCGGCGACCGCAGTCCCGAGTCGAGGACGATGCGGACGGGCGAGCGCGACTCCAGTCCGGGCAGACGGACATCCAGCCGCGGATCGTCCGCCACCACCGTCGAGACGCCCACCATCACGGCGTCCGAATGGGCCCGCATCATGTGCGTGCGCGCGTTCGCGCCCTCCCCGGTGATCAGCAGACGATCGCCGCCGGTCCGCGCGGCGAAGCCGTCGGAGGTGCGGGCGAGCTTCACGGTCACGGCCGGCCGGCCGCGGCGGATCCGGGTGACGTGGCCGCGATGATCGCGCGCAGCGCAGCGGGCGAGCACGCCCGTGGCCAGCGCCACCCCGGCATGGCGCAGAATGGCGTGGCCCTGCCCGGCGACCCGCTCGTCGGGGTCCTCGAGCGCGGTCACGACGCGGCCCACCCGGCTCGCCAGGATCGCCTCCGTGCAAGGAGGGCTCTTGCCGACATGGGAGCAGGGCTCGAGGGAGACGTACAGCGTGGCCCCGGCGGCAGCCGCCCCGGCCGCCTTCAGGGCGACGGGCTCCGCGTGCGGGCGCCCCCCCGCCTGGGTGGCACCCGTCGCCAGGATGCGGCCGGACGCCGGCTCGACCAGAACGGCCCCGACGGACGGGTTCGGCCAGGTCGACCCCAGG
>JAQGJJ010000078.1 GCA_028290695.1 Enterovirga sp.
CCACGGCCACGCCGGGTTGCGGCCCCGCGGCGGGCGGCGGCGTTGCGGGCCCGAGGGCGACGCCGCCCGCAGGCTGCCGTGAGCTCAGCTCCGCCGGCGCTTCCGCAGGCGTGACGGAGGGAGGCGGCAGGGTCAGCCCGGAGCCCGGCTGCTGGGCCGCGCCGGGGGCGGCGTAGGACGGCGGGAGCTCGCCGGGACGGGACGAGGCCGGCGCCGCCGCCTGCCGCGAGGCGGCCGGGGACGAAGGGCTCTCCCGGAGCTGAAGCCAGCCCAGGGCGCCGGCACCGGCCGCCAGGACCACCACGGCGCCCGCAAGGGCCGGAACCAGCCAGCGCCGCTCCCCCGGCTTGCGGTCGCCTCCGCGACCGCCCGGGCGCCACTCGGCGACCTCGGCCATGCCGGCCGGCCGGTCGTCCGGCTTCGGCTGCAGCATCTTCAGCAGGAGCGGCCGAATCAGCGGATCGGTCTGCCTGAGATCGGGCAGCGCCTGGCGCTTGCGGATCACGTCGAGCTGCGTGCCGCCCATGTCGAGCGGGGCGCCCAGCGCCGCCGCCGCGAGCGTCAGGCCCAGGCTGTAGATGTCGGATTTCGGCCCGACCGTCGCGCCGAAGAGGCCGACCTGCTCGGGCGAGGCGTAGTTCTGCTTGCCGGCGAAGCGGTCGCCGATCACCGTTCCACCCCCGAAGGCGCTGCGGGCGATACCGAAATCGATGAGCTTGGCGCGCGCAGGATCGCGGCCCGGCAGGATGATGTTGTCGGGCGAGATGTCCCGGTGCACGACGCCGGCGCGGTGCGCCGTGTCGAGCGCCGACGCGATCCGGCGCTGCAGCAGCAGCACGCTCTCGATCGGCAACGGGCCGCGCGCGATGATGTCCGACAGCGACTCGCCCTCGACCAGTTCCATGGCCAGGTAGGGGACGTGCAGAACCGGGTCGGTGGTGAACACGTAATAGCGGACGATGGCGTCGTGCTGCAGGTTGTGCAGCGCCGCCGCTTCCTTCTTGAACAGAGCCAGCACCGTCTCGCTCTGGGTGTGCTCCGCCTTCACCACCTTGATCGCGACCTGGATGTCGGTCTCGATCGCCCGCCCCCGATACACCTCTCCCATGCCGCCGACCGCGAGCAGCGAGTCGACCTCGTAGATGCCGCTCAACCGGGTTCCGGGGCGGATCTGGCCCGGGAAGTGGGTCGGGAATTCAGACGGCTCCTTCATCGTCGCTCCCCGGGGCTTCGCCGCGCCCGCGCAGCCTACCCGATCCGGGCGATCCGGGCACCTCTCGCACCGCCCGATTCCGGCGAGATGCCTTACGGGGTCTCACCGCCGACAGACCGGTTCGCCGCCCCGGCCCGTCAGCCGAAGGTGACCACCATCGCGATCGCCCAGACGAGGTTCGCGACCAGTGTCAGGAGGAGAAGGAGGACGGTGCGTGTCACGGCCGTTGCTCGACGCTGTGTTGACCACCGAGCTATGAGCCGGCCCGGCCGGGCCGGATGTGTGCCGGGGCACGAGGGCGCCGCGGCCGGCGCCTAGCGCGGAATCGCGAGGTGATCCTTCAGCAGCAGGCGCTCCCGGCCGGAGGAGCGCCCATACACCTCGACCACGCCGCGCGTGCGCTCGTCCGACTTCACCATCACGACCGCCCGGGAGCCGTCCGCGGCAGCCAGGAACGCCAGCGCGTTGGGCCCGCAATCGTGCGGCTTGCAGGAAAATCCCAGGAGGTATTGTCGGCCCTCGAGCCGGATCGTCCGGAGCGGTTCGGAGGTGCCGTCGAGCGCGTGAATCCAGTCGTCCGCCTCGAACCCGGCCGGCAGCACGGCCCGAAAGGCCGAGAAGGCTTTCGGGCGCCGGGTCGGCAGCGTCTGGGCGGTCTCGATGTCCTGCGCCGGGGCCGGCGAGGAGGCGAGAACCAGAAGCGCGAGCGCGATGCGCATGACGGCCGAAATCCTGTGCGCCCGGATGCTATCCGGCCCGCCCCGCGGCGGCAAAGACGCCCGCCAGCGCCCGACGGTCACCGGGGCGGCGCCCGGCGCAGGTCGAGGGTCAGGGGATATTCGCGGCTGCCCTCGTCCGGCGGCACCCGGACCGTGCCGGGCGTGTGGCCGTGGTCCTGGAAGCGGGCGAGGCGCCTGCCCTCCGCTTCGAGGCTGTTCACCGGGAAGGTCTCGTGATTGCGGCCGCCCGGATGGCCCACATGGTAGACGCAGCCCCCGAGCGAGCGGTTGCTCCAGCCGTCGATCACGTCGAACGTCAGGGGCGAGTGCACCGGAATGGTCGGGTGCAGGCCAGAGGCGGGCTGCCAGGCCTTGAAGCGCAGCCCCGCCACGGCCTCGCCGGAGCGGCCGGTCGCGGCCATGGGCAGCTTGCGGCCGTTGCAGGCGATGACGTGCCGGCCGGGCACGAAGCCGTCCACCTTCACCTGGAGGCGCTCGACCGAGCTGTCCACGTACCGGACGGTGCCGCCGCCCGCGTTCTCCTCGCCGAGCACGTGCCACGGTTCGAGCGCCTGGCGCAGCTCGAGGCTGACGCCGCCGCGCTCGACGGCCCCGAAGACCGGGAAGCGGAACTCGCGCTGCGCCCCGTACCAGGCCGGATCGAAGCCGTAGCCGGCACGCCCGAGGTCGCCGAGCACGTCCAGGAAATCGGCCCACAGGAAGTGCGGCAGCATGAACCGGTCGTGCAGCGCCGTTCCCCACCGCACGAACTCGCCCTCCTGCGGCTCGCGCCACAGCCATGCGATCACGGCCCGCAGCAGGAGCTGCTGCGCGAGACTCATGCG
Organism: Enterovirga sp.; assembly: GCA_028290695.1. Lineage (GTDB taxonomy): Bacteria > Pseudomonadota > Alphaproteobacteria > Rhizobiales > Beijerinckiaceae > Enterovirga. Next base: position 2,778 of record JAQGJJ010000078.1, read on the forward strand.
GGCGTCTGGCGGCATCTCGAAGGAGCGGAACTCGAGCAGGCCGAGCCGGCCGGTCGGGCTGTCCGGCGAGTACAGCTTGTCGATGCAGATCTCGGCCCGGTGCGTGTTGCCGGTGACGTCGACCAGGACGTTGCGGAAGATGCGGTCCACGAGCCAGAGCGGCGGCTTCTCGCCGTCCGGGCCGGGAATCTGCGCCATGGCGATCTCGAGCTCGTACAGGCCGTCGTGGCGGGCCTCGTCCGAGCGCGGCGCCTGGCTGGTCGGGCCGATATAGAGGCCCGAGAACAGGTACGAGAGCGCGGGATGGCGCTGCCAGTACAGCACCAGGCTCTTCAGGAGGTCCGGCCGGCGTAGAAAGGGCGAATCCGCCGGCGTGACGCCGCCCAGCACGACGTGATTGCCCCCGCCGGTCCCGGTGTGGCGGCCGTCCATCATGAACTTCTCGGCCCCGAGCCGGAGGCCGCGCGCCTCGGCATAGAGCGAGGTCGTGATGTCCACCGCCTCGCGCCAGCTCTTGGCCGGGTGCACGTTGACCTCAATCACGCCCGGATCGGGGGTCACCTTGATGGTCTCGACCCGCGGGTCGTAGGGCGGCCCGTAGCCCTCGATGTGGAGCGGCTGGTTCAGCTCCGTGGCCGCGTCCTCCAGCATCGCCACGAGCTCGAGGTATTCGTCGACCCGCTCGAGCGGCGGCATGAACACGCACAGCGTTCCGTCCCGCACCTCCGTGGCCAGCGCCGTCCGGACCGCGACCTTGCGGGTCGGATCGCCCGGCGCGGACGCGCCTCCCGGCCCCGGCAGCTCCCCCCGCTCCTCCGTCGGATCCTGGGGCGCGTAATAGGGGTAGGATTCCGGCGGGACGTGCGGCAGCGAGCTCAGCGGCAGCCGGAAGCCGAGCGGGGAATCGCCCGGCACGGCGAACATCTCGCCCCGCCGGAACGCCCATCGCTCCGACACCCAGCGCCGGCCCTCGGCGTCGGCCAGGCTCGTGAGCGGCAGCACGAAGCCGGCCGGCCTGCCGAGCCCATGGGCGAAGACCCTCACCAGGCGGGCGCGGGCTTCGGGATCGGCGAGCTTCGGGTCGTCCGTGGTGACGTTGGCGGGAAGCTCCGCCTCCGTGCCCATCCAGCGCACCGGGTCCTCGTAGGCCGGGAGCACATACTGGCCGAGGCCGAGACGGGCCGCGAGCGCATCGAGCAGCCGCCGGGCGTCCTCGGGAGCCGACCCGGAGGCGCCCTCCCGGGCGATCAGCGCGGCGTCGCGCCAGATCGGCTTGCCGTCGCGGCGCCAGTACAGGCCGAAGGCCCAGCGCGGCAGGCTTTCGCCCGGATACCACTTGCCCTGCCCGTAATGGAGCAGCCCGCCCGGCGCGAAGCGGTCGCGCAGCTGTCGGATGAGCCGGTCGGCGAGGCCGCGCTTGGTCGGGCCCACCGCGGCCGCGTTCCACTCCGGGGATTCGAAATCGTCGATCGACACGAAGGTCGGCTCGCCGCCCATCGTGAGCCGGACGTCCTGCCGGGCGAGGTCCGCGTCGACGGCCTCGCCGAGCCTGTCCATGGCGCCCCACGACTCGTCCGAGAAGGGCTTCGTGATGCGGGGCGCCTCGGCCACGCGGCTCACGTGCATCTCGACCCCGAACTCCACGTTGGCCGGCTCGGCCGCGCCGCTGATCGGAGCCGCCGAGCGGTAATGCGGGGCGGCCGCGAGCGGGATGTGGCCCTCCCCGCAAACGAGGCCCGAGGTGGCGTCGAAGCCGAGCCAGCCCGCCCCCGGCAGGTAGACCTCCGCCCAGGCATGGAGGTCGGTGAAGTCGGTGTCCGTGCCCTGCGGGCCCTCGATCGTGGTTCGGTCGGGCTTCAGCTGCAGCAGGTAGCCGGACACGAACCGGGCCGCGAGGCCGAGCCGCCGCAGCACCTGCACGAGGAGCCACGTCGAATCGCGGCAGGACCCGCTCCCCAGCGCCAGCGTGTCGTCCGGGCTCTGCACGCCCGGCTCCATGCGGACCCCGTAGGCGACCTCCCGCGCCACCATGGCGTTGAGGGCGACCAGGAACTGCACCGTGTTCGGCTCGTCCGGAACCCGCGCCACGAAATCCTCGATCAACGCCCCGCCGCCCTCCACGGCGAGATACGGCGCGAGCTCGTCCCGCAATTCGTCCGTGTAGGCGAAGGGCCGCGTCTGGGCGTAATCCTCGACGAAGAAGTCGAACGGGTTGATCGCCGCGAGCTCGGCCGTGAGGTCGACCTCGATCCGCAGCTCGCGGGTCTTTTCCGGAAACACCAGACGGGCGAGCCAATTGCCGTTCGGATCGAGCTGCCAGTTGATGAAGTGGCTCGCCGGGGTGACCTTCAGGGAATAGCTCGGGATCCGGGTCCGTGTGTGCGGCGCCGGACGGAGCCGGATCGTCTGCGGACCGAGCGCCACCGGGCGATCGTATTTGTACGACGTGACGTGGTGGAGAGCGGCGAGGATCGACACGGGACTTCCGGTTTTCAGCGTTGTGCGGTCGGTTCAGCCGTCAGGACCAGTCCTGGATCGGACAGGGCCGCACGATCAATCATGAAATGCTTGCGCGTGATCTGCCCTAACGAAAGCGGGAGCCCCTCGGCAAGTCAGCCAACCGCCTGAAAGACAGGCAGTTCCCGCTCCCGTCGTTCGGTCCGGATCCGGTCGTGAGCCGCCCTCGGACGGAGCCGGACCCGGCCCCGTCACCCTCAGCCGAAGCGGTTCGTCTTCGGAAAGCCCTTCGGCGGCAGGCGGCCCGCCTCGGCCCGGTTGCCGATCCAGTCCCGCAGCTCGGCCGCTCCGACCGTCCAGGTCCGGTCGGAGGTGTCCTTCCAGGTGAGCCCGGCCTCGAGCGCGAAGACCTTGGCATCCGAGACGCCGCCATCCTTGTAGCGCTGCAGGCGCACGCCCTTGCCGCGGCTCATCTCGGGCATCTGGCCGATCGGGAACACGAGGAGCTTGCGGTTCTCGCCCACGATCGCGACGTGGTCCCCGGCCGCCTCGCCCGCGATGATGGCGCGGGCCGGCGCGTCGATTCCGAGCACGTTGCGGCCCTTGCGGGTGGTGGCGACGAGATCGTCGGCCGCCGCCACGAAGCCGCGCCCGTCCGAGGCGACGAGCAGCAGCTTCGCGCCCGGCCGGAACGGAAAGGCGGTCACGACGTCCGTGCCGTCGTCGAGATCGGCCATCAGCCGGATCGGGTCGCCGAAACCGCGTCCGCCCGGGAGCTTGGACGCGTCGAGCGTGTAGAACTTGCCGTTCGACGTCATCACCAGGATCTTGGACGTGGTCTCGGCGAAGAACGAGGTCTTCAGCCGGTCGTCGCCCTTGAACTCGACCTTCGACAGGTCGGCGATGTGCCCCTTCATGGCCCGGATCCAGCCCTTCTGGGACACGATCACGGTGACGGGCTCGCGCTCGACCATCGCCTCGGCGAAGTCGATGTCGCCGAGGTCCGGGGCATCCGCGAAGGTGGTGCGCCGCCGCCCGAGGGGCGTTTCCGGTCCGTAGACCTTGCGGACCTGGCGGATCTCCCAGGCGACCGTCTTCCACTGCTTGCTCTCCGAGCCGAGCAGCCCCTCGATCTCGCCCTTCTCGCGCACGAGCACGTCGTGCTCGGTGCGGAGGCCCTCCTCCTCCAGTTTGCGCAGGGCGCGCAGCCGCGTGTCCAGGATGGCGTTGGCCTGCAGCTCGGTCAGCTCGAAGACCCGCATCAGCTCGGTCTTCGGCTCGTCCTCCTCCCGGATGATTTTGATCACCCGGTCGAGGTCGAGATAGACGATGAGAAGGCCGCGCACGATCTCGAGCCGGCGCTCGATCGCCGCCAAGCGGTGCCGCGATCGCCGCAGCAGCACGTCGCGCCGGTGGTCGATCCACTCGCGCAGGCATTCCACGAGGCCGAGCACCTTCGGCACCTTGCCGCCGGCCAGCACGTTCACGTTCAGCGGGATGCGGGATTCGAGCTCCGTCAGCCGGAACAGGGATTCCATCAGGACGGTCGGGTCGACGGTGCGGGCCCGCGGCTCGAACACCACCCGGACGTCCTCGGCGGATTCGTCCCGGACGTCGGCCAGCAGCGGCAGCTTCTTCTCGTTGACGAGTTCGGCGATCCGCTCGATCAGCCGCGATTTCGGCACCCCGTATGGGATCTCCGTCACGACCACGGCCCAGGTGCCCCGGCCCGTATCCTCCTTGGCCCAGCGTGCCCGCACCCGGAACGAGCCGCGCCCGGTCCGGTACGCCTCCTCGATCGCGTCGCGCTTGTCGACCACGATGCCGCCCGTCGGGAAGTCCGGACCCTGCACCAGCTGGCAGAGATCGGTCGACGTCGCGTTGGGGTGACTGACCAGATAGAGCGCCGCGTCGCAGAGCTCGGCCGCGTTGTGCGGCGGGATCGAGGTCGCCATGCCGACCGCGATGCCCTGCGAGCCGTTGGCGAGCAGGTTCGGGAAGGCCGCGGGCAGCACCACCGGCTCCTCGGTGGTGCCGTCGTAATTGGGCCGGAAGTCGATCGAGTCCTCGTCGATGCCGTCGAGGAGCCGGCGCGCGACATCCGTCATCCGCGCCTCGGTGTAGCGGTAGGCGGCCGCGCTATCGCCGTCGATGTTGCCGAAATTGCCCTGGCCGTCGACGAGCGGGTAGCGCGAGGCGAAATCCTGCGCGAGCCGCACGAGCGCGTCGTAGATCGCCTGGTCGCCGTGCGGGTGGAACGAGCCCATCACGTCGCCCACCACCTTGGCGGATTTCTTGAACGGTCCGCCCGGATTGAGGCGCAGCAGGTTCATCCCGTGCAGGATGCGGCGATGGACCGGCTTCAGCCCGTCGCGCGCGTCCGGCAGCGCGCGGTGCATGATCGTCG
>JAQGJJ010000054.1 GCA_028290695.1 Enterovirga sp.
CGCAAAGCATGCAGACGGTCATGTTCATGAACAGGCATGCCTCGTCCGTAACGATTCGTTTACCGGTCCCGTTAACAATGCCCTTGCCGAACCCGCATGTCCCGCCCAATCGGAAGCGCTGTTCCGAAGGGCGAGTCTTGCGAGTCGGTTACCAGAAATGCTTAATCCGCCACATGAGATCCAACGCTCGCCTTTTCTGCTTCAAGAGCAACATTTTATCCCGATTCGCGAATGTCGGGTCGGATGAGACTTGCGGATCAGAATCAGGTTTTGTTAACCATTGCGGCGTAGCGTTGCGAGTTGAGATCACACGGACGTCCGAGAGGGCGTTTGAGAGCTTCAGCCGGGTCCCGCCGGTCGATGCTGCGGTTGCGGACCAAGGGACGAGCTTGGAGACCTGAAATGCGCATACTTCTCATCGAAGACGACAGCGCTACCGCCCAGAGCATCGAGTTGATGCTCAAGTCCGAGAATTTCAACGTCTATACGACGGATCTCGGCGAGGAAGGCATCGACCTCGGCAAGCTGTACGACTACGACATCATTCTGCTCGACCTGAACCTCCCCGACATGTCGGGTTACGAGGTTCTGCGCAGCCTTCGGGTCGCCAAGGTCAAGACGCCGATCCTGATCCTCTCCGGCCTCGCCGGGATCGAGGACAAGGTTCGCGGCCTCGGCTTCGGCGCCGACGACTACCTGACGAAGCCCTTCCACAAGGACGAGCTCGTCGCCCGCATTCACGCGATCGTGCGCCGCTCGAAGGGTCACGCCCAATCCGTGATCACAACGGCCGACCTGATCGTGAACCTCGACACCAAGACTGTCGAGGTGTCCGGCTCCCGCGTCCACCTGACCGGGAAGGAATACCAGATGCTGGAGCTGCTCTCGCTCCGGAAGGGCACGACCCTGACCAAAGAGATGTTCCTGAACCATCTCTATGGCGGCATGGACGAGCCCGAGCTCAAGATCATCGACGTGTTCATCTGCAAACTCCGGAAGAAGCTCGCCAACGCGTCCCAGGGCAAGAACTACATCGAGACCGTGTGGGGCCGCGGCTACGTGCTGCGCGAGCCGACCGACACGGAAGAGCGCATCGCGGTCTGAGGCAGGGCCGACAAGCCCGAGCGGACTGGGCCCGCCCCACCGAGCCGCACGGCCCATCCCGCCCGCGCCGGCACATTCGCCAGCCAGCAGATTGCCGAACGCCGGGCATGCCGCGCCGGAGCGGCACAGCGTCGGCCCGCCGTGACTCGCCCGGCCGGATGTCCCGTATCAGCCGCGGCACCGTCCGGTACCGCCGGGACCGACCCTCCAGCCCTCTGAAGCGTCAGCTTGGTCCTGGCCGGCGCGCGGCGCGGGCCGGGTGCGGGTCGTTGCTCCGCCCGATCGGGTCCGGAGCTCCGTCAGCCGCCCCTGCCCGACCGGACCGCGCGATCCCGGGCCTGCGCCTCAAACCGTGAAGCGCCCGTGGCAGTGCTTGTACTTCTTGCCCGACTCGCAAGGGCAGGCTTCGTTGCGGCCGACGCGGCCCCAGGTGCCCGGGTCCTCAGGGTCGCGCTCCAACACCGCCGTGTCGCCCCCGAGTTCGGTCGCCGCAAAGCCCAGCGCCGGGCCGGCACCGCCGAACGATCCCGTCGCATGGTCCGCGACGAACTCGTTCTCGCCCGTGGCCGGGTCGAGGTGCTGGGCGAACATCGGCGGCAAGCCGTCCTCGTCCTCCTGGGCCGGAGGCTCCTGGAACACCACCTCGATCCGCATCAGCTGGCCGGTCACCTGTTCGCGCAGGTGGCCGATCATGCCGTTGAACAGGTCGAACGCCTCACTCTTGTACTCGTTGAGCGGGTCGCGCTGGGCATAGCCGCGCCAGCCGATGACCTGACGCAGGTGGTCGAGGGTCACCAGGTGCTCGCGCCACAGGTGGTCGAGCGACTGCAGCAGCACCTGCTTCTCGATGTAGGTCATCACCTCGGGTGAGTTGCGCTCGGTGCGCTCCGTGTAGGTGGCCTCGGCCGCCTTGCGCAGCCGCTCGCGGATCTCCTCGTCCGCGATCCCCTCCTCCTTGACCCAGTCCTCGACCGGCTCGTCGAGGTTCAGCACGTTGGCGGCCGCGGCCTTCAGGCCGGCCGCGTCCCATTGCTCCGGATAGGCGCCCTCGGGGATGTGGGTCGAGACCAGATCGTCGATGACGCCGTTGCGCATCTCGTCGATCGTCTCGCGCACGCTCTCCTCGCTCATGAACTCGCGGCGCTGCTCGAACACGACCTTGCGCTGGTCGTTCATGACGTTGTCGTATTTCAGGATGTTCTTGCGGATGTCGAAGTTGCGCGCCTCGACCTTCTGCTGCGCCTTCTCCACCGCGCGGTTGATCCAGGGGTGGACGATGGCCTCGTCCTCCTTGAGGCCGAGCTTGGTCAGCATCCCGTCCATGCGTTCGGACCCGAAGATCCGCATCAGGTCGTCCTGCAGGGACAGGTAGAACTTGGAGCGGCCGGGATCGCCCTGGCGGCCGGAGCGGCCGCGGAGCTGGTTGTCGATGCGCCGCGACTCGTGGCGCTCCGTGCCCATGATGAACAGGCCGCCCGGGCTCTTGGTCTTGCGGCCGGCTGCCGGGTCGGCGTCCTCGCCGGAGGCCAGGACCCGGAGGCGGTTCGCGTCGATCTCGGCCCGGATGGCGGTCACCTTCGCGTCCCGCTCCGGCCCGTCCTCCAGATGCGCGGCCTCCTTGGTGATGCGCATGTCGACGTTGCCGCCGAGCTTGATGTCGGTGCCGCGCCCGGCCATGTTCGTGGCGATCGTGATCGCGCCCGGCACGCCGGCCTCGGCCACGATATAGGCCTCCTGCTCGTGGAAGCGGGCGTTCAGCACGGCGAATTGCCGTGTGGTGCGGCCTTCCCGGGCCGCCGCGTAGACGCTGTCGAGCGCGTGCTCGTCCGTGAAGTCGATCTGCGTGTAGCCGGCCTCCTTCAGGAGCTCGGCCAGAACCTCCGACTTCTCGATGGAGGCCGTGCCGACCAGCACCGGCTGGCCGCGCTCGTGCGCCTTGCCGATGTCGGTGATGATCGCCTTGTATTTCTCGGCGACCGTCCGGTAGACCTCGTCGTCCTCGTCCATGCGGGCGACCGGCACGTTGGTCGGGATCTCGACCACCTCGAGATTGTAGATCTCCAAGAACTCGTCGGCCTCCGTGGACGCCGTTCCGGTCATGCCGCCGAGCTTGGAATAGAGCCGGAAGTAGTTCTGGAACGTGATGGAGGCGAGCGTCTGGTTCTCGGGCTGGACCTGGACCCGCTCCTTGGCCTCGAGCGCCTGGTGCTGGCCCTCCGAATAGCGCCGGCCCGGCATCATGCGGCCGGTGAACTCGTCGATAATGACGACCTCGCCGTTGCGGACGATGACGTCCTTGTCGCGCTGGAAGAGCCTGTGGGCCCTGAGCGCCTGATTGTCGTGGTGCACCAGGGTGATGTTGCCGGCGTCGTAGAGGTCCCCCTCCTTGAGGAGACCCGCCTCGCGCAGCCACTCCTCGATGCGCTCGTTGCCGCTCTCGGTGAGCGACACGGCCCGCTGCTTCTCGTCGAGGTCGTAATCCTCCCGCGCCAGGCGGGGCACGATCTCGTCGATCGCCAGGTAGAGATCGGAGCGGTCGTCGAGCGGGCCGGAAATGATCAGGGGCGTGCGGGCCTCGTCGATCAGGATCGAGTCCACCTCGTCCACGATCGCGAAATTGTGCCCGCGCTGGACCATGTGCGCGAAGTCGTACTTCATGTTGTCGCGCAGGTAGTCGAAGCCGTATTCGTTGTTGGTCCCGTAGGTGATGTCGCACGCGTAGGCCTGGGCCCGCTCGGCATCGTCCAGGCCGTGCACGATCACGCCCGTCGTGAGCCCCAGGAAGCCGTAGACCTGCGCCATCCACTCGGCGTCGCGACGGGCCAGGTAGTCGTTCACCGTGACGACGTGCACGCCCTTGCCGGCGAGCGCGTTGAGGTACACGGGCAGGGTCGCGACCAGCGTCTTGCCCTCGCCGGTCTTCATCTCGGAGATGGCACCTTCGTGCAGCACCATGCCGCCGATGAGCTGCACGTCGAAATGGCGCTGGCCGAGCGTGCGCCGGGCCGCCTCGCGCACGGTCGCGAAGGCCGGAACCAGGATGTCGTCGAGGGTCTTGCCGGCCGCGAGCTCGGCCCTGAACTGATCGGTCCGGGCCCGCAGGGCCTCGTCGGACAAGGCCGCGATCTCCGGCTCGAGCGCGTTGATCGCCGCCACGCGCGGCCCGTAGGCCTTCACACGCCTGTCGTTTGACGAGCCAAAGATCTTCTTGGCGAGAGCACCGAGCATCACGGGAACCTGTAGGCCGAATCTGGTCAGGGAGCTGTGGCGACCCCTGCTGGGCCGGCCTTATAGACATAAGCACCGGGGCGCGCATCCGAAAGGCGGCCGGGACCGGCGCCTCCGCGGACAGCACGGGCCGCCGCATCTGGGAACCTCGGAAGGGCCCGGAAGTTTCGTCGCGGCGGCAGGGACTCGGAGCGGATCACACCATGCAGCATCGCTGGCCGGAACGGCTCTGGATCGTCCGGCACGGCGAAAGCGCAGGCAACGTCGCCCGCGACGCCGCCCATGCGGCCGGGCTCGACATGATCGAGATCGACATGCGGGACGTCGACGTGGACCTCAGCCCGCTCGGCGAAAGGCAGTCGCAGGCGTTGGCGCTGTGGTTCGCCGGGCTGCCGGAGCCCGAACGGCCCGAGGTGGTTCTGGCGTCTCCCTATGTGCGGGCGCGCCGCACGGCCGAGATCATCCGGGCCTCCGGCGGGTGCGAGCCGGAGCACGAATTCGTCATCGACGAGCGCCTGCGGGAAAAGGAGTTCGGCATCCTGGACCGGCTCACCACCAAGGGCATCCGCGAGCTGCATCCGGAACAGGCCGAGTTCCGCCGCATCCTGGGCAAGTTCTACCACCGGCCGCCGGGCGGCGAGAGCTGGTGCGACATGATCCTGCGGCTGCGCAGCGCGCTCGACACGATCGGGCTGCGGCATGCGCAGCGGCGCGTCCTGATCGTCGGCCACCAGGTCGTGGTGCTGTGCCTGCGCTACCTGATCGAGAACATGACCGAGGACGAGATCCTGGCGATCGACCGGGAGGGCGACGTCGCGAACTGCTCCGTGACCGAGTACCGGTTCGATGCCGGGAAGGGGAAGGACGGCGGCCTGGCTCTCGCCCGCTACAACTTCACGGTTCCCCTCGAGGAGGCCGGAACGCCGGTCACGTCCGAGCCGGACGCCAAGGTCGCGGCCTCGTGAGCGAAGCGGTCGACGCCGCCCTTCTGGCCCGCATGCCGCTGCCGCCGGCGGCCGGCGGCAAGGAGGAGCGCGGCCGCATCCTGGTGGTGGCCGGAAGCCGCGACGTCCCCGGGGCGGCGCTTCTGGCCGGAATGGGCGCGCTGCGGGTCGGGGCCGGCAAGCTTCAGTTCCAGGCCCCGGCCAGCATCGCGCTCGCACTCGGGATCGCCATGCCGGAAGCCATGTCGGTCGGGCTGCCGGAAACGGCCGCCGGCGGCATCTCGCCGGACGCGGCAGCGGCCGTCCTGGAGCGGGCCAACCAGTGCAGCGCCGTCCTGATCGGGCCGGGCTTCGTCAACGACGACGCGACCGGCAACCTCGTGGCCGCGCTGCTGGCCGGCATCCGGGACTGCCCGATCGTGCTCGATGCGGCCGCCATGATGAGGCTGAAGGATCATGCGGATCTGCTTGCGCGGCATTCGGGCCGCGTGATCGTGACCCCGCATGCTGGCGAGATGGCCGGCATCCTGGACGTCGGCAAGGACGAGATCGAGGCCGATCCCGCCGAAACGGCCCGCCGGGTCTCGGACCGGTTCGGGATCGTGGTGATCCTGAAGGGCGCCTGCTCGTTCATCGCGGCCCCGGACGGCCGGAACTATTCCTGCACGCACGGGCATCCGGGGCTCGGCACGTCCGGGTCCGGCGACACGCTCGCCGGCATCATCGCCGGGCTGCTCGGCCGCGGCGCGTCGCCAACCGAGGCCGCTCTCTGGGGCGTGTACCTGCACGGAGAGGCCGGAAACCGCCTCGCGGCGTCGCGCGGCCCCCTGGGCTATCTGGCGCGCGAGATTCCGGGTGAGATCCCGGCCGTTCTGGGCGAGCTCTGCGGCTGACGGGGCCGGACGGGGCCCGTCGCGGGTCCCCCGTTCGCCGAATGCTTCCGGATATCGGCGCGCCTTCGGCCCAGTCTTGCCATCTTCGTCGAACTATTCCACGGGAGCCTCAACCAAGCCGGGCCAGCAGGAACACACCATGCCGTCACCCATCATCTCGCTTCTGCGCACGACCGCGCTCGCGACCGCCTTGGTCCTGCCGGCCGCCGCGGGTGCGCAGGCCCCGACCCCGCTTCCGGCGGCCCCGGCGGCTTCCCCGGCCCCCGTGGACCCGAACCGGGTCGTGGCGACGCTCGACGGCGCGCCGATCACCGAGGGCGACATCGCGGCCGCGGCCGAGGATCCGGCGCTCACGCTGCCGGGCTCGGACGAGAAGCAGAAGCGCGACATCCTGATCGGCTACGTGATCGACCTGAAGCTCGGCGCGAAGGCCGCCGCCGCCGCCAAGCTGGCGGATTCCCCCGAGTTCCAGAAGAAGCTCGCCTATATGCGGGACAAGCTCCTGGTGGACGAATACCTGGAGCGCGAGACCAAGAAGGCGATCACGCCCGAGGCGGCCCGCAAGCTCTACGACGAAACGGCCAAGACGGTGCCGGCCGAGGAGGAGGTGCGGGCGCGCCACATCCTGGTCGAGGGCGAGGACGAGGCCAAGAAGGTGGCGGCCCGGGTCAAGGGCGGCGAGGATTTCGCCAAGGTGGCGGCCGAGGTCTCGACCGATCCGGGCTCCAAGACCGACGGCGGCGAGCTCGGCTTCTTCACCAAGGACCGTATGGTCGCCCCCTTCGCGGAGGCCGCCTTCAAGATGAAGCCGACCGAGATATCGGATCCGGTCCAGAGCCAGTTCGGCTGGCACGTCATCCAGGTCGAGGAGCGTCGGACTAAGCCCGTTCCGACCTTCGAGGAGATGAAGGACCAGATCGACCAGTACCTCACCCGCAAGGCGCAGCAGGACGTCGTCCTGGCGTTGCGCAAGAGCGGCAAGGTCGAGCGCATGGAGCAGCCGGCCGCGGCTTCCGCTCCCGGGGCTGCGGCGCCGGCCCACGCCAAGAAGTAGGCGCGCCGCTCCAGGGGAAAGTGTCGCGGTTCAGCGAGGTCGAGATGTCAGCATTGTCCGCTTTCCCGATCGCCACGCGTTGGCCCGCGAAGCATCCCGACCGGCTGCAACTGTATTCGTTTCCGACACCGAACGGGGTGAAGGTCTCGATCATGCTCGAGGAGATCGGGCTGCCCTACGAGGCGCACACGATCAACATCGGCCAGAACGAGACCTGGATTCCCGAATTCCTGTCCCTGAATCCCAACGGGAAGATCCCGGCCATCATCGATCCGGACGGCCCGGGCGGGGCGCCGTTCGGGCTGTTCGAATCCGGCGCCATCCTGGTCTATCTGGCCGAGAAGACCGGAAAGCTCCTGCCGGCCGATCCGGCGGGCCGCTACGAGACCCTGGCCTGGGTGTTCTTTCAGATGGCGGCGATCGGCCCGATGTTCGGCCAGCTCGGATTCTTCCACAAATTCGCGGGCCGCGAGTACGAGGACAAGCGCCCGCTCGAGCGCTACCGGGCGGAATCGAAGCGGCTCCTCGGCGTGCTCGAGACCCGCCTCGCCGGCCGCACCTGGATCATGGGCGACCTGTACACGATCGCCGACGTGTCCATGCTCGGCTGGGTCCGCAACCTCGTCGGCTTCTACGGTGCCCGCGAGCTCGTCGGGTTCGACGGCCTGACGGAGGTCCCGGCCTGGCTGGAGCGCGGCCTGGCCCGTCCGGCCGTGCAGCGCGGCCTCGAGATCCCGCCGCGGCCCTGAGAGCCGCCACCCGCCCGTCTCTCCTCCCCAGCACACCGACACGGCCGGGCCGCGCCCGGCCGCAACCGCGAGGCCCCGTGTCCCACTCCGTTTCGCCCCTGGCGCCCAAGACCTATCCGGAGCTGCCGGCTGTCGCCGGCGTGCGTCTCGCGACCGCCGAGGCCGGGATCCGCTACAAGGGCCGAACGGACGTCCTGTACGCGGCCTTCGACGAGGGCACCGCGGTCGCGGGCGTGTTCACGCGCTCGCGCTGCCCGTCCGCACCGGTGGATTGGTGCCGCGCGCAGCTGCCGGGCGGCACGGCGCGGGCGCTCGTGGTCAATTCCGGCAACGCCAACGCGTTCACGGGCCTGAAGGGCCGCGACGCGGTCCGGCTCACGGCCACCATCGCGGCCGAAGCGGCCGGGTGCCGGCCCGAGGAGGTGTTTCTGGCCTCGACGGGCGTCATCGGCGAGCCGCTCGACGCCAGCAAGTTCCGCGGCGTGCTGGCGGAGTGCGCGGCCCGGGCCGCGCCCGGCCCCTACCGGGACGCCGCCCGGGCCATCATGACGACCGACACCTTCCCGAAGGTCGCGACCCGCACGGTCCGGCTCGGGGACGCCGACGTCACGATCAACGGCATCGCGAAGGGCGCCGGCATGATCGCCCCGGACATGGCGACCATGCTGTCCTTCGTGTTCACGGATGCGCCGATCGCGGCGCCCGTGCTGCAGGACCTGCTCGCCCGCGGCGCCGACACGAGCTTCAACTGCGTCACGATCGACGGCGACACCTCCACGTCCGACACGCTTCTCATGTTCGCGACCGGCAAGGCGGCCGCCGCCCGGATCGACCGCGCGGACGATCCGCGCCTTGCGCCGTTCGCGGCGGCGCTCGACGACCTCCTGGTGGACCTCGCCCAGCTGGTCGCCCGCGACGGCGAGGGTGCCCGCAAGTTCGTCACCGTCACGGTTGAGGGCGCCGAAAGCGACCGCTCGGCCCACCGCATCGCCATGTCGATCGCGAACTCGCCGCTGGTGAAGACCGCGGTGGCCGGCGAGGATGCGAACTGGGGCCGCGTGGTGATGGCCGTCGGCAAGGCCGGCGAGCCGGCGGATCGCGACCGCCTGGCGATCTGGTTCGGGGACGTCCGGGTGGCCGTGGACGGCGCCCGCGACCCCGCCTACGACGAGGCCGCGGCCTCCGCCGCCATGGAACGGGACGACGTGGCCATCAGGGTCGATCTCGGCCTGGGCGGCGGCACCGCGCGGGTTTGGACCTGCGACCTCACCAAGGCGTATGTCGAGATCAACGGAGATTACCGCTCGTGAGAGTGCCGCGTCCGGCGCCTCTCGCGGCAGCGCTGGCGCTCTGGACGCTGCAGCCGGCCGCCGCCCAGCCGGCCGGTCCGGCCCCGAGCGGGACGCCTCGCCTCACCGTTGTCGGGCGGGCCGCGATCGACCTGCCGCCCGATTTCGCCACCGTGCAGATCGGCGTCGCGTCCCGGGGCGCGACCGCCTCCGTCGCCCTGTCGGACAATTCCAACGCCGTCGCCCGGACGATCGCGATCGCGAAGGCGATGGGGGTCGAGCCGCGCGACGTGGCGACGAGCGCCGTGTCCCTGTCGCCCGCGGTCAAGACCGTGCGGGGCCCGGGCGGCGGCCTGGACCAGCAGCCGGACGGCTACCAGGCCTCGAACGTCGTCACGGTGCGGCTGGCCTATATGGCGCGGCTCGGAGAGTTCCTGCGCCAGGCCGTCGAAAGCGGCGCCAACCGGATCGACGGCGTCTCCTTCGGCCTTCGGGCCCCGGATGTCGCCGAGCGCCAGGCCGGCGCGGCGGCAACCCGCGACGCAATGGCGCGCGCCGCCGCGGTGGCAGGCGCCGCCGGCGTGGTGCTCGGCCCGGTGGAGAGCATCGCGATCCCGCCACGCGGCGACGGCCCCTCGGCCCCGATGGCCACCATGCGGCTGTCGGCCTCGGCGCCCGCCAGGGCCGTGCCGATCGAAGCCGGAACGATCACGGTCTCGTCCGAGGTCGAGATCGTGTGGGCGCTGCGGCAGCCCTGACTGCCTTTTTCATAGTCTTTTCGCCGTGTTGACTTGGCCGGACGCGGTGTGGCTCATAGCCGACGGCGACCGATAACAATCCCGGCGCCGGGGAACGCCGGAACGATACGGAATGCAGGGCGACATCATCCTGTCCACGCAAGGGCTGGGACGCGATTTCAAAGGATTCACGGCCGTCGGAACCGTCGACCTGAAGGTCAAGCGGGGATCGATCCACGCACTGATCGGTCCGAACGGCGCCGGCAAGACGACCTGCTTCAACCTTCTGACGAAGTTCCTCCAGCCGTCCCGGGGCTCCATCGTCTATAACGGCCGCGACATCACGGCCATGAAGCCGGCCGACGTGGCGCGGCTCGGGCTGGTGCGCTCCTTCCAGATCTCGGCCGTATTCGGGCACCTGACCGTGCTGGAGAACGTCCGCATCGCGCTGCAACGCCGGCGGCGGGGCGACTGCTTCGATTTCTGGCGTTCGGAGAAGGCGCTGAAGGCGCTCGACCAGGAGGCGATGGCGCTCGTCACCGACGTCGGGCTCTCGGAGTTCGCGAACGCGACTGCGGCGGAGCTGTCCTACGGCCGCAAGCGCGCGCTGGAGATCGCGACCACCCTGGCGCTCGAGCCGGAGATGCTCCTCCTGGACGAGCCGATGGCCGGCATGGCGCACGAGGACATCGACCGGACATCCGCCCTGATCCGGCGGGTTTCCGCCAAACGAACCATTCTGATGGTCGAGCACAACCTCTCGGTCGTCGCGTCCCTGTCCGACACCATCACGGTTCTGGCGCGCGGCAACGTGCTGGCCGAGGGCAGCTACGAGATCGTTTCCAAGGATTCACGGGTGATCGAAGCTTACATCGGAGCCGGACATGGCTAGCGCAGCGCTCGCAACCGCGCCGGCCGCCGCCACCGCCCGGGGCGCGGCGCCGCTGCTGGCGGTCCGCAACCTCGAAGCCTGGTACGGCGAGAGCCACGTCCTGCACGGCATGTCGTTCGACGTCGCGCCCGGGGAGGTCGTGACGCTGCTCGGCCGCAACGGCGCCGGCAAGACCACGACACTCCGTTCGCTGATCGGCATCATCGGCAAGCGCCGCGGCTCCGTGACCTTCGAGGGTCGCGAGACGATCACCATGCCGTCGCGCTCCATCGCGCGGCTCGGCCTCGGCTATGTTCCGGAGGAGCGCGGCATCTTCGCGAGCCTGTCGGTTTTCGAGAACCTGACCCTGCCGCCGCAGATCAAGCCGGGCGGGTTCACGATCGAGCAGATCTACGAGCTCTTCCCCAACCTCAAGGAGCGTGCCGGCAGCCAGGGAACCAAGCTGTCGGGCGGCGAGCAGCAGATGCTGGCCATCGGCCGCATCCTGAGGACCGGCGCGAAGCTGCTGCTGCTGGACGAGCCCACGGAAGGGCTCGCGCCCGTGATCGTGCAGCAGATCGGCCGCACCATCCAGCGGCTGAAGCAGGACGGCTTCACCATCGTGCTCGTGGAGCAGAATTTCCGGTTCGCCCAGACGGTCGCGGACCGACACTATGTCGTGGAGCAGGGGCGCGTGATCGACATGATCCCGAACCCGGAACTCGAGGCCAATATCGAGAAGCTCCATGGCTATCTAGGCGTCTGATGACGCCGCCAGGGAGGGACGACGATGAACAGAGGGATGTTGCTTGTCGCGGCGACAGCCGCGACGGCCTTCGCCACAGGCGTGGCCGAGGCTCAGGTCACCGTCAAACTCGGCGTGCTCAACGATAGATCCGGCGTCTATTCCGATATCGGCGGGGAAGGGTCCGCGGTCGCGGCCCGCATGGCGGTCGAGGACTTCAAGGCGGCCGAAAAGGGCCTGAAGGTCGAGGTGGTCGCGGCCGACCATCAGAACAAGCCCGATGTGGGCTCCAACATCGCCCGGCAATGGTACGACCAGGACGGTGTCGACGTGATCCTGGACGTGCCGACCTCCTCGGTCGCGCTCGCGATCAACCAGATCACGCGCGACAAGAACAAGATTTTCCTCAATTCCGGCGCCGCGAGCTCCGACCTGACCGGAGCGCAATGCTCGCCGAACACGGTGCATTGGACCTACGACACGGTGCAGCTCGCCAACGTCACGGGCGGCGCCATGGTCCGGCAGGGCGGCAACACCTGGTTCTTCCTCACGGCCGATTACGCGTTCGGGCACGCGCTCGAGCGCGACACGGCCGCGGTGGTCACGAAGAACGGCGGCAAGATCGTCGGCTCGGTCAAGACGCCGTTCCCGTCCAACGACTTCTCCTCCTTCCTGCTGCAGGCGCAGGCCTCGAAGGCGAAGGTCATCGGGCTCGCCAATGCGGGCGGCGACACGGTCAACTCGATCAAGCAGGCGGCCGAGTTCGGCATCACGCAGGGCGGGCAGAGCCTGGCCGGCATGCTGGTCTTCGTCAACGACGTGCAGGCGCTCGGGCTCAAGACCGCGCAGGGTCTGGTGTTCAGCGAGACCTTCTACTGGGACGAGAACGACGCCACGCGCGCATGGTCCCGGCGCTACGGTGAGCGGATGGGCGGCAAGATGCCGAACATGACCAACGCGGGCGTGTATTCGAGCGTGTTGCACTACCTCAAGGCGGTCGAAGCCGAGAAGAGCAAGGATCCGCAGAAGGTCATGGCCCGCATGAAGGCCACGCCGACCGACGATCCGCTCTTCGGCAAGGGCTCCGTCCGGTCGGACGGCCGCAAGATGCACGACGCCTTCCTGCTCGAGGTGAAGAAGCCCGAGGAGTCGAAGGGACCCTGGGACGTGGCCAAGATCCTGGCCAAGGTTCCGGCCGAGCAGACCTTCCGGCCCCTCGCCGAAAGCAACTGCCCGCTCGTCGGCAAGAGCTGATCCCGGCTCGACACGTGACACGCCGCGCGCGAACATCCGGGCGACAGCCGCCCGGAACCGTGTGCGGCGCCCCAACCGGTAGGAAGAACTCATGAACAGATCGGGTCTGTTATCGGCCGTCGCCGCGGTCGCCCTGCTGGCGGGCGGCTCGGCCCAAGCCCAGGTCGCCGTGAAGATCGGCGTCCTCAACGACATGGCCGGCCTCTATGCCGACATCTCGGGGCCGGGCTCCGTGGTGGCGGCCCGCATGGCGGTCGAGGATTTCAAGGCCGCCGAGAAGGGCATCAAGGTCGACATCGTCTCGGCCGACCACCAGAACAAGCCGGATGTCGGCTCGAACATCGCCCGGCAATGGTACGACCAGGACGGCGTCGACGTGATCCTGGACGTGACGACCTCGTCCGTGGCCCTGGCCGTGAACGAGGTCACCCGCGAGAAGAAGAAGGTCTTCATCCCGTCGGGCGGCGGCACCTCCGACCTGACCGGCGAAAAGTGCTCGCCCTATACGGTGCACTGGACCTACGACACCTGGGCGCTGGCCAACGGCACCGGAACCGCACTCACCCGGCAGGGCGGCAACAGCTGGTTCTTCCTGACGGCCGATTATGCCTTCGGCTCGGCGCTCGAGCGCGACACCTCCGCGGCCGTCACCAAGGCGGGCGGCAAGGTGCTGGGCTCCGTCCGCCACCCGCTCAGCGGGTCGGATTTCTCGTCCTTCCTGCTGCAGGCGCAGAGCTCGAAGGCGAAGGTCATCGGGCTCGCCAATGCGGGCGCCGACACCACCAACGCCATCAAGCAGGCGGCCGAATTCGGCATCACGCAAGCCGGTCAGTCCCTCGCCGGGCTGCTCGTGTTCTCCAGCGACGTGAAGGCGCTCGGGCTGCAGGTGGCGCAGGGCCTCGTGCTGACCGAGGCGTTCTACTGGGACCAGACGGACGCGACCCGGGAATTCTCGAAGCGCTTCGCGGCCAAGTTCGACGGCAAGATGCCGACCAGCTCGCAGGCGGGCGTCTATTCGAGCGTGCTGCACTACCTCAAGGCGGTCGAGGCCACGAAGGCCAAGGATTCCGAGAAGGTCGTGGCCAAGATGAAGGAGATCCCGATTGACGACGCCCTGTTCGGCAAGGGCTCGGTCCGGGCGGACGGGCGGGCGATCCATCCGATGTACCTGTTCCAGGTGAAGACGCCGGCCGAGTCGAAAGGTCCGTGGGACATCTACAAGACGCTGGCCACCATCCCGACCGAGGAGGCGTTCCGGCCCTTGAACGAGGGCAATTGCCCGCTCGTCGGCAAGAGCTGACCCGACCGCCCGGGGGCGTTGCGCCCGGGCTCATCGCCAAGACGCGGAGCGGCCCGCCCACCCTGGTCGGCCGCTCCGAGCTGCGACAGACACGCTGATCCGCCCTCCCCGCCTCCGTGCGGCGAGGCGTCAAGGACCCCGACCGTATGTTCACGATCTTCGGCATCCCCAGCGCCGCGCTGTTCGGGCAATTGCTGCTCGGGCTGATCAACGGCTCGTTCTACGCCATGCTGAGCCTCGGCCTCGCGGTCATCTTCGGGCTCCTCAACATCATCAACTTCGCCCACGGGGCCCAGTACATGATGGGCGCCTTCGTGGCCTGGATGCTGCTGAACTATGCCGGGATCGGCTACTGGTGGGCGCTGCTGCTCGCGCCCATCCTGGTCGGCCTGTTCGGCATCCTGCTCGACCGCAACTTCATCAAGCCGATGAACGACAACAACACCAAGCGCAGCTTCGTGATGGTGATCACGTCGGTCCTCGCCATGGTGGTGATCACCTATCTGGGCGTGAACCCGTCGCTCGGCTTCGCGATCTCGGTCGGCATCGGCGTGGTCGCGGCGACGCTGTGGGACCGCTTCGGCCCGACCTTCGTGGCGCTGGGCGACCAGCACGTCGACCACCTCTACGGGCTGCTTCTCACCTTCGGCATGGCGCTGATCATCCAGGGCGTGTTCCGCAACCAGTACGGCGTGTCCGGACTGCCCTACGGCATCCCGCCGCAGCTCTCCGGGGGCCAGAATCTCGGCTTCATGTTCCTGCCGAACTACCGCGGCTGGGTCGTGGCGGCGTCCATGTTCGTGTGCCTCGTCACCTGGTTCGTGATCGAGAAGACGAAGCTCGGCGCCTATCTGCGGGCCGCAACCGAGAACCCGACCCTGGTTCAGGCCTTCGGCGTGAACGTGCCGCTCCTGATCACGCTGACCTACGGGTTCGGGGTCGGGCTCGCGGCGCTCGCCGGCGTGCTCGCGGCCCCGATCTACTCCGTGAACCCGAACATGGGCGCGGACCTGATCATCGTGGTGTTCGCCGTGGTGGTGATCGGCGGGATGGGCTCGATCCTCGGATCGGTCATCACCGGCTTCGCGCTCGGCCTCGTCGAGGGCCTCACCAAGGTCTTCTACCCGGAGGCTTCGGCCACCGTCATCTTCGTCGTCATGGTGCTGGTGCTGCTCGTCAAGCCGGCCGGTCTGTTCGGGAGGGCCCAGTAATGGCCAACGCATCCATCGCCATCGAACCGCCGCTCGGGGCGGTCAAGCGCGAACCCCGCGGGACGGCCGCGTTCCACCGCCTGATCTTCGTCGGGCTCGCGGTTCTGCTCCTGGTCGGGCCGTTCCTGCTCTATCCCGTGTTCCTGATGAAGGTGCTGTGCTTCGCGCTGTTCGCGTTGGCGTTCAACCTTCTTCTCGGCTACGGCGGCCTGATGTCGTTCGGCCATGCGGCCTTCTTCGGCATGGCGAGTTACATCTCGGCCTATTCGGCCAAGGTCTGGGGCTTTCCGCCCGAACTCGCGATCCTGTCCGGAACCGTCGTCGCGGCCCTCCTCGGCACGCTGTTCGGCGCCCTCGCCATCCGGCGCCAGGGCATCTACTTCGCCATGATCACGCTGGCGCTGTCGCAGATGGTGTACTTCTTCTCGCTGCAGGCCAAGTTCACCGGCGGCGAGGACGGCATCCAGGCCGTGCCGCGGGGCCGCATGTTCGGGGTCCTGAACCTGGCGAACGACCTCACGCTGTATTTCGTGGTGGCGGCCATCTTCATGTTCGGCCTGCTCGCCATCTACCGCATCATCCACTCGCCGTTCGGGCAGGTGATGAAGGCGATCCGGGACAACGAACCCCGGGCGATCTCGCTCGGCTACCGGGTGAACCAGTACAAGCTCACCCTGTTCGTGCTCTCGGCCACGCTGGCCGGCCTGGCCGGGGCCACCAAGGCGATCGTGTTCCAGCTCGCCTCGTTGACCGACGTGCACTGGTCGATGTCGGGCGAGCCGGTCCTGATGACGCTGGTCGGCGGCCTCGGGACGGTGTTCGGGCCGATCGTCGGTGCGGCCGTGATCGTCGCCATGCAGAACTACCTCGCCACGCTCGGCGCCTGGGTCCTGGTGGTGCAGGGCGTGATCTTCGTGGTGTGCGTCCTGATGTTCCGCGAAGGGCTCGTCGGCCTCGCGGCCCGCCTGCTCAAGCGGCCCCTGTAGAGGGCCGCCCGCGGTCGGGCGCCGATGGTTAACCAAGTCCTAAAAGGATGCTGGCCAGACCGGGCCAGATAAGGTTTGTTGATCTCGGTTAGTGGAAACTGAGCCCGGCGGCCGAGAGGCTGCCGGGCCTTTTCTTTGGCGCCGACCCTCGCGGCGCCGCGTCTAGGCGCCTTCCACGTCGCTTCGCAGCCGATCGAGCGCAGCCGTGGCGGTATCGAGCGTCGCCAGCAACTCCCCGATCGGCTCGGCAACCGGCCCCGCGGCGCTGCTGTCCGCCGCCAGGACCTGCATCTGGGCGATCTGGTCCTTGGCGCCCTCCAGGTGCCGCTCGGCTTCCCCGATCAGTCCCGAGAACGTTGCCTGGCCGGGGCCCCCACCATGGTCGGCGAGTTCGGACCACATTTGGCTGAGGTCGTTGCGGGCCTTGCGGGCGGCCGTCTGGTCCTCCGAAAGGTCGTCTTCGCGTTCGTCCATGGTCGTCCGGGCCCGTCCTCCTGAGCGCGGCCGTGGGCCGGCCGACAATGCTTCAGCCCCATGACGCGGTCGGGATGCCAAGGTTCCCGGCTAACGGCCGAAGATCCGCAGCGCGCGGGCCTCCAGATACGAAAAAGCCCGGCGCTATGGCCGGGCTGATCCGCGATCCCGAAGGAGCGAGACGCTATTTGGGGCGGCTCTTGAGGGCCGCGCCCAGGATGTCGCCGAGCGAGGCGCCGGAATCGGAGGAGCCATACTTGTCCATGGCCTCCTTCTCCTCGGCGACCTCGAGCGCCTTGATCGACAGCTGCACGCGACGCGCCTTCCTGTCGAACATGGTGACCCGGGCATCCACCTTCTCGCCGGCCGCGAAGCGCTCGGGGCGCTGGTCGCCGCGGTCGCGGGCGAGCTCGGCCCGCCGGATGAACGCCTGCATGTCGCTGTCGACGATCTTCACCTCGATGCCGGAATCCTTCACCTCGAGAACCTCGCAGGTGACGACCTGGCCCTTCTTGACGTCGCCGGCCTCGGCGAAGGGGTCGCCCGCCAGCTGCTTGATGCCGAGCGAGATGCGCTCCTTCTCGACGTCGACGTCGAGCACCTGGGCCCGGACGACGTCGCCCTTCTTGTACTCGTCGATGACCTGCTCGCCCGGACGGTTCCAGTCCAGGTCCGACAGGTGGATCATGCCGTCCACGTCGTTGTCGAGACCGATGAACAGGCCGAACTCGGTCTTGTTCTTGACCTCGCCCGCGACCTCGGAGCCGACCGGATGCGTCTCGGCGAAGGCCTCCCACGGGTTCTGCAGGGCCTGCTTCAGGCCGAGCGAGATGCGGCGCTTCACGGCGTCGACCTCGATGATCACGACCTCGACCTCCTGGGAGGTGGAGACGATCTTGCCCGGGTGGACGTTCTTCTTCGTCCAGGACATCTCGGACACGTGGATCAGGCCCTCGATCCCCGGCTCCAGCTCCACGAAGGCGCCGTAATCGGTGATGTTGGTGACCCGGCCCTTCAGCTTCAGGCCGACCGGGTAGCGGGACGCGATGCCCTCCCACGGATCCGCCAGGAGTTGCTTGATGCCCAGCGAGATGCGGTGCGTCTCGTGGTTGATCTTGATGATCTTCACCTTCACGCTCTGGCCGATGTTCACGACCTCGCTCGGGTGATTGACGCGGCGCCACGCCATGTCGGTGACGTGCAGCAGGCCGTCGATGCCGCCGAGGTCCACGAACGCGCCGTATTCGGTGATGTTCTTGACCACGCCGTCGATGACCTGGCCCTCTTCGAGGTTGGCCACGA
>JAQGJJ010000130.1 GCA_028290695.1 Enterovirga sp.
GCCTCGCGCCGCCGTCCGGGAGCCCGCGCTGCCGGCGCAGACCTCGGAACCCACCGCACCCCTCCGCCCGAACGATCCGGCGATCAAACGAGCCTTCCCGACGAAAGGGCAGGGCTCATGTAGCGGAGCTAGGAATATAAGTCAAGATACAGGCCAGCGGGATCCCGTGCGCCCTGTTCCCGGGGAACCGCGAACCGCAGAACCCCGGCCGACAGCGGGCCTTCAGCTCGGCAGCACGGTCGCGCCCATGAGCGCCTCGTCGATCGAGCGGGCCGCCTGGCGGCCCTCCCGGATGGCCCACACGACGAGCGACTGGCCCCGCCTCATGTCGCCGGCCACGTAGACCTTCGGGCGCGAGGTCCGGTAGTCGCGATCGTCCGCGAGCACGTTTCCGCGCCGGTCGAGATCGAGCGCGGCATCCTGGATCAGGCCTTCCGCCTTGGGACCCGCGAAGCCGATCGCCATGAACACGAGGTCCGCCGGCAGCACGAACTCGCTGCCCGGGACGGGTCTGCGGCGCTCGTCCACGCGGGCGCAGACCACCCCGGTCGCGCGGCCGTTCCGCCCTTCGACCCGCAGCGTTGCCGCCTGGAACTCACGCTCCGCGCCCTCCGCCTGGCTGGACGAGGTCCGCATCTTGGTCGGCCAGTAGGGCCACACGGTCAGCTTGTCCTCGCGCTCCGGGGGCTTCATCCGGATGTCGAGCTGCGTCACGGAAAGCGCGCCCTGCCGGAACGAGGTGCCGACGCAATCGGACGCGGTGTCGCCGCCGCCGATCACCACGACGTGCTTGCCGCCGGCATGGATCGGCGCCTCGTCACCGATGCTCTCGCCGCCCAGGCGGCGGTTCTGCTGAACCAGGAACGGCATGGCGAAGTGCACACCGGCCAGATCCTGCCCGGGCAGTTGCGGGTCGCGCGGGGCCTCGGCCCCGCCGGTCAGGAGAACGGCCTCGAACTGCTCCTCCAGCGAGTTCAGCGACACGGTGGTCCCGACATCGACGCCGTAATGGAACACCACGCCCTCCGCCTGCATCTGCGCGACGCGGCGGTCGATGTGGTGCTTCTCCATCTTGAAGTCGGGAATGCCGTACCGGAGGAGGCCGCCGGCCTTCGGCTCGCGCTCGAAGAGATGCACGTCGTGGCCGGCCCGCGCGAGCTGCTGGGCGGCCGCCATCCCGGCCGGGCCGGATCCGACGACCGCAACGCGCTTGCCGGTCCGGACGGTCGGGATCTCGGGCCTGACCCAGCCCTTGTCCCAGGCCGTATCCGCGATGGCCTGCTCGATCGTCTTGATGGTGACCGGCTGGTTCTCGAGGTTCAGCGTGCAGGCTTCCTCGCACGGGGCGGGGCAGATCCGGCCGGTGAATTCCGGGAAGTTGTTGGTCGAGTGGAGGTTGCGGGCAGCCTCCTCCCAGTCGTCGGCGAAGACCAGGTCGTTCCAGTCCGGGATCTGGTTGTGCACCGGGCAGCCGGTCGGCCCGTGGCAGAACGGAATGCCGCAATCCATGCAGCGCGCCGCCTGCTTGCGCAGGTCGCCGGTATCCAGCGGCAGCGTGAACTCGCGGAAATGGCGCACGCGCTCGCCGGCGAGCTGATATTTCTGCTCCTGCCGGTCGTATTCGAGAAAACCCGTAACCTTGCCCATCTGGCCTGCTTACCTGAGAAACCCGTTGACGGCGTGAGGTCTTATTCCGCGGCCTGCAGCATGCGGCCCCGCTCCATCTCCCGGATGGCGCGCCGGTACTCGACCGGCATGACCTTGACGAACCGCGTCCGGTATTCGGCCCAGTTCTCCAGGATGTCCTTGGCGCGGGCCGAGTCCGTGTAGGCGACGTGGTTCATGAGCAGCGAGGTCAGCCGCTCCTCGTCGCCGCGCGACATGTCGGCCAGGATGTCGATCCGGCCCTTGGTCTCGAGGTCGCCGGACTGGTGGAAGCGCTGCATCAGGTCCTCCTCCTCCTCGACGGGCTCGAGCTCGACCATGGAGAGGTTGCAGCGCTTGGCGAAGGAGCCGTCCTGGTCCAGCACATAGGCGATGCCGCCCGACATGCCGGCCGCGAAGTTCCGCCCGGTCTCGCCGATGACCACGACGACCCCGCCCGTCATGTATTCGCAGCCGTGGTCGCCCGTGCCCTCGACCACCGCGATGGCGCCCGAGTTGCGGACAGCGAAACGCTCGCCCGCGACACCCCGGAAATAGCACTCTCCGGCGATGGCGCCGTACAGCACCGTGTTGCCGACGATGATCGACTCCTCGGCCGCGAACTTGCCGGTCATTGGCGGCTTGATGATCAGCTTGCCGCCCGACAGGCCCTTGCCGACGTAGTCGTTGCCTTCGCCCTCGAGGCACATGGTCACGCCGGCCGCCAGCCAGGCGCCGAAGCTCTGGCCGGCGGTTCCGGTCAGCTTTACCTGGATCGTGTCGTCCGGCAGGCCGGCATGGCCGTGCCGCTTCGCCACCTCGCCGGACAGCATCGCGCCGACCGTCCGGTTGGCGTTGCCGACCGTCGCCTCGATCACCACGGGGGCGCCGCCGTCGATGGCGGACCTGGCCTCGGCGATCAGCCGCCGGTCGAGGACGTCGTCGATCGGGTGGTGCTGCCGCTCCACGTGCCGGACCGCGACGTCGGGACCGACGGCCGGCCGGTGGAAGACCCGGCTGAAGTCGAGCCCCTTGGCCTTCCAGTGGTCGATCGCCTCCGCCTGGTCGAGCAGCTGCGACTGGCCGACGAGCTCGTCCACCGAGCGGACGCCGAGCGACGCCATGAGGGTCCGGAATTCCTCGGCGACGAAGAAGAAGTAGTTGATGACGTGTTCCGGCTGCCCCTTGAAGCGCTTGCGCAGCACGGGATCCTGCGTCGCGACCCCGACCGGGCAGGTGTTCAGGTGGCACTTGCGCATCATGATGCAGCCGGCCGCGATCAGGGGCGCGGTGGAGAAGCCGATCTCGTCCGCTCCGAGCAGAAACGCGATCAGGACGTCCCGCCCGGTGCGGATGCCGCCGTCCGCCTGCAGCGCGACGCGCCCGCGCAGCTTGTTCAGGACGAGCGTCTGCTGGGTCTCGGCGAGCCCCATCTCCCAGGGCGAGCCGGCATGCTTGATGGAGGTGAGGGGGGCCGCGCCGGTGCCGCCCTCGAAGCCCGAGATGGTGATGTGGTCCGCGCGCGCCTTGGCGACGCCGGCCGCGACCGTGCCGACGCCCACCTCGGAGACGAGCTTCACGGACACGTCCGCGGCCGGGTTCACGTTCTTCAGGTCGAAGATGAGCTGGGCCAGATCCTCGATCGAGTAGATGTCGTGGTGCGGCGGCGGCGAGATCAGCCCGACGCCGGGCGTCGAGTGGCGCACCTTCGCGATCTTGGCATCGACCTTGTGGCCGGGCAGCTGGCCGCCCTCGCCGGGCTTGGCGCCCTGCGCCACCTTGATCTGCATCATGTCGGCGTTGACGAGGTACTCGGTCGTGACCCCGAACCGGCCCGAGGCCACCTGCTTGATGGCGGAGCGCTTCGAGCGCCCGTCCGGCAGGGGCCGGTAGCGCTCGGACATCTCGCCGCCCTCGCCGGTGTTCGACTTGCCGCCGATCTGATTCATGGCCAGCGCCAGCGTTTCGTGCGCCTCCTTCGAGATCGAGCCGAACGACATGGCGCCGGTCGAGAAGCGCTTCACGATCGCGGTGGCCGGCTCGACCTCGTCGAGCGCGATCGGGGCGCGGCCCATCTCGGCCGCCGACCTGATGCGGAATAGGCCGCGCACGGTGCGCAGGCGGTTCTCGCTCTCGTTCGCAAGGCGGGCGAACTCGTCGTAGCGGTCCTTCGCGTTCAGCCGCACCGCATGCTGGAGCGCGGCCACGGAATCCGGGTTCCAGACATGCTCCTCGCCGCGCAGGCGGTAGGCGTATTCGCCCCCGACATCGAGCGCGTTGCGGTAGATGGGGGCGTCCCCGAAGGCGTCGCGATGGCGACGCACGGTCTCCTCCGCGATCTCCGGCAGCCCGACCCCTTCGATCGTGCTCGCCGTGCCGAAGAAGTACTTCGTGATCAGGTCGGACCGGAGCCCGACCGCGTCGAAGATCTGCGCGCCGCAATAGGATTGGTAGGTCGAGATGCCCATCTTCGACATGACCTTGAGCAGGCCTTTGTCGATCGACTTGATGTAGCGGTAGACGATCTCCTTCTCGTCCACCTCCTCGGGCAGCTCGTCCTTCATGCCGAGCAGCGTCTCGAAGGCGAGATACGGGTTGATCGCCTCGGCGCCGTAGCCGGCCAGGCACGCGAAATGATGCACCTCGCGCGGCTCGCCCGTTTCCAGGACGAGACCCACGGAGGTGCGCTGTCCGCGCCGGATCAGGTGATGGTGCACGGCCGCCGTCGCCAGCAGCGCCGGAAGCGGGATGCGGTCCGGCCCGACCGCGCGGTCCGACAGCACGATGATGTTGTAGCCGCCGTTCACGGCGGCCTCGGCCCGGTCGCAGACGCGCTCCAGCGCGCCCTCGAGGCCGGCCGCGCCCTGTTCGGCCGGATAGGTGATGTCGAGCGTCTTCGTGTCGAAGCGGTCCTCGAAATGGCCGATGGACCGGATCTTCTCGAGGTCCTCGTTGGTCAGGATCGGCTGCCGGACCTCCAGGCGCTTCTTGCGTGAGGTGCCCTCGAGGTCGAGCAGGTTCGGCCGCGGACCGATGAACGACACGAGGCTCATCACGAGCTCCTCGCGGATCGGATCGATCGGCGGGTTCGTGACCTGGGCGAAGTTCTGCTTGAAATAGGTGTAGAGGAGCTTCGACTTCTTCGACAAAGCCGAGATCGGCGTGTCCGTGCCCATCGAGCCGACAGCTTCCTGGCCGGTCACCGCCATGGGGGCCATCAGGAGCTTCAGGTCCTCCTGGGTGTAGCCGAAAGCCTGCTGGCGATCGAGCAGCGACACGTCGCTGCGGGGCTGGCGCGGCTCGACCGGGCGCAGGTCCTCGAGCACGATCTGTGTCCGCCGCAGCCAGTCCTTGTACGGGTGGGCGGCTGCGAGCTCGCGCTTGATCTCCTCGTCCGCCACGATGCGGCCCTGGGCGAGGTCGATCAGCAGCATGCGGCCCGGCTGGAGCCGCCACTTCTCGACGATCTTCTCCTCCGGGATCGGCAGCACGCCGGCCTCGGAGGCGAGCACGACGAGGCCGTCCTCGGTGACCAGGAAGCGGGCGGGCCGGAGGCCGTTGCGGTCGAGCGTGGCGCCGATCTGCAGGCCGTCCGTGAACACGATGGCGGCGGGCCCGTCCCAGGGCTCCATCAGGGCGGCGTGGTACTCGTAGAAGGCGCGCCGGTCCTCGTCCATGAGCGGGTTGCCGGCCCAGGCCTCGGGCACCAGCATCATCATGGCGTGGGTCAGCGAGTAGCCGCCGCGCAGCAGGAACTCGAGCGCGTTGTCGAAGCAGGCCGTGTCGGACTGGCCCTCGTAGGAGATCGGCCAGAGCTTCGAGATGTCGTTGCCGAACAGCTCGGAATCCACCGAGGCCTGCCGGGCCGCCATCCAGTTCACGTTGCCCCGCAGCGTGTTGATCTCGCCGTTATGCGCGACGAAGCGGTACGGGTGGGCGAGCCGCCAGGACGGAAAGGTGTTGGTGGCGAAGCGCTGGTGGACGAGCGCGAGGGCGCTCTCGAAGCGCGGATCGGCGAGGTCCTTGTAGTAGCGGCCGAGCTGCCCGACCAGCACCATGCCCTTGTACACGATGGTCCGGGCCGAGAGACAGACCGGGTAGAAGGTGGCGAGCGCGGCGTCGCGGCGGGTGTAGACCGCGTTCG
Organism: Enterovirga sp.; assembly: GCA_028290695.1. Lineage (GTDB taxonomy): Bacteria > Pseudomonadota > Alphaproteobacteria > Rhizobiales > Beijerinckiaceae > Enterovirga. The sequence continues at coordinate 5,789 of JAQGJJ010000130.1, forward strand.
AGATCACCTTGCGGAGGATGAAGAGCTGACGCTCGAAGGCCTCGGCGTCCTCCACGGGCTTCGGGGAGCCGAGAAAGATCTGGCAGTGGCGCGGCTCGGTCGCGGCCACGGAGGGGCTCAGATCCTCCGACAGAACGGGGACGTCGCGCCAGCCGAGCAGGGTCAGTCCCTCGCTCTCCACGGCGGCGGCGACGATCTCCTCGACGGCCCGGAAGCCGTCGTCGTCGCGCGGCATGAAGAAATGGCCGATGCCGTATTGACCCGGCTCCGGCAGCGCGATGCCGAGGTCGGCGCATTCGGCGACGAAGAAGCGGTGCGGGATCTGCACCAGGATGCCGCAGCCGTCCCCCATGGTCGGGTCGCCGCCGACGGCGCCGCGATGGTCGAGGTTCAGCAGGATCTGCAGACCCTGCTGGACGATGGCATGGCTCTTCCGGTTCTTCATGTCCGCGATGAAGCCGACGCCGCAGGAATCGTGCTCCTTGGCCGGATCGTAGAGCCCCTGCGCGGGCGGAAGATCGGGGTTGCGGAGGCCGGGAATGCGCTCAGCGCCCGCCGCAAGGCGCTCGCTGCCGAACCCGCTCAGATGCCCGTCCATGACATGTCCCTCGCATGCGCCTGCGCGTGGCGACGCATATCCGTCCGGCGGAGATCCGCCCGCATGCAGGAATTCTGCCGGACGCATTTCCGCCACTCTGTTGGGGCGGCCGCGTCCCGTTCGCGCCCGCTCCCGCGGGCGTCTCGCCGGCTGCCTAGCCGGCGCGAACCCGCAACACCCGCTTGGCGCGGGCGTCGGTCACTTCTCGTTTAGCCACGATGACGCGTGTCACGGAACGAAAAATCCTGATGGCCGAAGCCGGGATCGGACAGTGTCCCTGTCCTAATTTCGAACCGTGCCAGATTTGAAAAGGCAGGGCAAGCGGCGCCAGCCGGCACCGGGCCATGCGCTCACGCCACAAACACCTTTCCGGGATTCATCACCCCGTGCGGGTCGAGCGCCGCCTTGATGGCCCGCATGGTCAGGACGTTGTCGCCGTGCTCGCGCAGGAGGTACTCCTGCTTGCCCTGGCCGATGCCGTGCTCGCCGGTGCAGGTGCCGTCCATGGCGATGGCGCGCTCGTTCAGGCGGCCGATGAAGGCCTTGATCCGGGCCATCTCCTCGGCATCCTCGACCATGCCCATGACGGAGACGTGGAAGTTGCCGTCTCCGACATGGCCGACGATGGGGGCGACGAGGCCGGTCGCCTCGATGTCGCGCTTCGTTTCCACCATGCAGTCGGCGAGGCGCGAGATCGGCACGCACACGTCCGTGGCGATGAATTTCGAGCCGGGCCGCAGCTCGAGGCAGGCCCAGTACACCTCATGGCGCGCCTGCCAGAGGCGGTTGCGGGCCTCCGTGGTCTCGGCCCAGGCGAAGCTGCCGCCACCGTGGTCGGCCACGATCTCGCCGAAGCTCTCGGCCTGCTCGCGCACCCCCGCCTCGCTGCCGTGGAATTCCAGGAACAGGGTGGGCCGCTCGGCGAGTCCGAGCCCGGAATGGCGGTTGCATGCCCGGACCTGAACCTCGTCCAGAAGCTCGACCCGGGCGACCGGAATGCCGAGCCGGATCGCCATGATCACGGTGTCGCAGGCGGAGCCGAGATCCGGGAACGAGCAGATGGCGGCCGTGACGGCCGGCGGAATGCCGTGCAGCCTCACGGTGAGCTCGGTGATGATCCCGAGCGTTCCCTCGGCCCCGACGAAGAGGCGCGTGATGTCGTAGCCGGCGGAGGATTTCCGGGCTCGCGTCCCGGTTTTCCGGACCGAGCCGTCCGGCATCACCACGGTCAGTGCCAGGACGTTGTCCTTCATGGTGCCGTACCGGACCGCGGCGGTGCCGGAGGCCCGGGTCGAGGCCATGCCGCCGAGGGTCGCGTCCGCGCCCGGATCGACGGGGAAGAACAGGCCGAGATCGCGCAGGTGGGCGTTGAGCTGGTTGCGGGTCACCCCGGCCTGCACGACGCAATCCATGTCCTCCTCGTGCACGACGAGGACCGCGTTCATGCGGCCCATATCGACCGAGACGCCGCCGAACGGCGCGTTGCAGCCGGCCTCGAGGGACGAGCCGACCCCGAACGGGATCAGCGGCAATCCGTGCTGGCCGCACAGCCGCACGATGGCCGCGACCTCCTCGGTGGTTTCGGGAAACACCACAGCGTCGGGAGGCTGCACCGGGTGCCAGCTGGTCAGGTTCGCATGCTGCTCACGCACGGCCTGGCCCGTCGCGAACCGGTCGCCGAGCAAGGCGGCCAGCCGGGCGAGCCCCGCCCGGCGCATGGCGGCGGTTCCGCTGCCGGCCTCCGGCGCCGGTGGTGCGTCGGTCATCGGCCGTCCTTTTCGCCTGTGCGCTTGCGGAAGTTCATCCAATGGGAGGTCGCGAGCCAGCCGGCATCGACCGGGATCGAGGCGCCCGTGATCGCCCCCGCATCATCGGAGAGGAGAAAGCTCGCTGCGGCCGCGACCTCGTCGGGCTCCACCATCCGGCCGAGGGCCGCGTGCGATTCGAGCGCGCCCGCATCGCGCAGCCCTGCATCGATCTTGGCCTTGAGCGTCGGCGTCAGCGTGAAGCCGGGCGCGACCGCGTTGACCCGGATCCCGAGCGGGCCGAGGTCCCCGGCCATCAGCGTCGTGGCGGCCCCGAGCGCGGCCTTGGCCGGCGCATAGGCGTGCAGCGGCAGCGGCCGGGTCTCGTTGATGGAGGTGATGTTGACCACCGCGCCGCCACCGCCGGCCGCGATCGCCGGTGCGAACGCGCGTGTGCAGGCGAGGGCGCCGAAATAGTTCACCTCGAAGATGCGGCGCTCGAGCGCGAGATCCATCTCCAGGAACGGCGTCGCATCCTGAAACAGACCGGCCGCGTTCACGAGTCCGGCGATCCCGACGCCCTCGTCGGCAAGCGCCCTCGCCACGGTCGCGATGGCGGCCCGGTCGGCGACGTCGAGCGGAAAGGACAGGGCACGCGCGGGCAGCGCGGCGCCCTTGGGCCCGGCGAGGTCGGTCGCCACCACCCGCCAGCCGTCGCGGGCGAGCCTGTGCGCGATCGCCGAGCCGATGCCGCCGCCCGCGCCGGTCACCACGACCGCATCCCCCGCCGTCTTTCGGGCGGTCATTCCTGCAACCAACGCGGCCAATCCCTGCCTTGCGGCCGGATCTCACGTCCGGTCCGAAGCCACAATAGGGCCGTGCCGGCACCCCGGCCAGCGCCGGCCGGGATCCGCTACGGCGTGAATCTCATCCCGAGCAGGAACACGTTGGTGCTGTAGCTCGCGCCCGCGAGCGAGCTGTGGAGCCGCTCGTAATTGTAGCTCGCCCGCAGCCCGAGCCACCGGGTGAACTTGTAGTCGGCCCGCAGAAGCGCGCCGAAGCCGGTCTCGGTGATCGCCACGCCGCTGTAGTCGTAATCGGTCGCGGTGAGCCCGCCCGTCACGATGAGGTTGCGGCGGAGCGCATGCGAGACCTCGAGCGCGCCCCGGAGCACCCGAACCCCGTTCGAGCCGACCACGGTCGTCTCGTCGACGGTCGCGGCGGCGGTCGCCCGGACCGTGGTGAGGGGCGTCACAGCCCAGCTGAGGGAGGCGTCCAGCAGCGGGCTCGTCAGGTTGCCGAGGCGGGGGTCGTCGTAGCGGCGCTGGATGGCGCCGGCCGCGATCTCGCCCGTGACGAGGCGCGTGAGCTCGAAGGTCGTGCCGGCCCGTCCGCCGAGGCCGTTGGAGTCGCGGGCGAACCCTGCATTGTCGACGCGGCGATCGTAGACGCGTGTATCCGCAAGCCCTTCCACGAACGGGATCAGGCCGGGCGTGAGCTCGTAGCCGAGTCGTGCCCGCACGCCGTACTGCGTCATGTTGCGGTCGCTCTGGTCGAGCACGGTGCCGGAGGAGGTCCTCGCGTCCTCGAAATCCGTCCTGTCGATGGTGCCCTGGAGGCTCGCGACGAGACGGTTGAAGCGGTGCGTCACCCCGGCCGTCGCGCCCTCGCTGAACACGAGCGGCCGCGTCTGCACGGCCGTCCCGAGCTCCGGGCTGTCCGGCCGCTGCGTGTCGACGGCGAAGCGGCCGTCGATGTTCACCTGCGTGTCGCGGTCGATGTCCAGGCGAAGGCCCAGACGACCGGCACCCTCCGGCCGGCTCGCTTCGGGCACGGACGGGTACTCGTTGTAGGCGCCCCGCAGGGAGCCTGTGAGGGCGTGGCGCGACCAGTCGGTCTGGACCGCGAGTTCGCCCTCCGTCTGCGACACGAACGATCCCCGCCTCGACTGAGTGCGGTTCGGGTTCGTGTCGTAGCCGATCGACTGCCCGAGCGTCGGAAACAGCGTGGTGCCGCCGAGCCTGATCCCGAGCGGAGCATAGGGATCCTCCTCCGCGATCCGCCGCCGCAGGCCGAGCGCGCCGGGGCTCGGCGCCGGGGCGGTGGCCGGCGCCAGAACGGGATCCGGAACGCCGTTCAGCTGCGGCTGCACGTCGGGCACGACGCCTGGCGCCACGATGGTGGAGCGGAACGGCGTGGCGGCGAGCGACGTCGTGGGATTGCGGGAGCGGCGCGTCGCGGGCCTCGGCGGCCGACGGACGGCGCCGTTGGCGGAGGCCCCGGGCCTCGGCCGCGCG
>JAQGJJ010000178.1 GCA_028290695.1 Enterovirga sp.
CTTGCCATCCACCACGATGGCGTCGCCGTCCACCTCGACCTTGCCCGGATAGCGGCCATGGACGGAGTCGAAGCGGAGCAGATGGGCGTTGGTTTCGACCGGGCCGAGATCGTTGATCGCAACCACCTCGATGTCGGTGCGCCCGGTCTCGTGTATCGCACGAAGGACGTTGCGGCCGATGCGACCGAACCCGTTGATGGCGACCTTGACGCTCATGTGCTTCCGTTCCTCTCCCTGCCGGGGCGCGCGGCCAGATGCCGCGGAAAGTGGCGCCCGGTTAGCTCATATGGGGGCTCGGCGCCAGTGACACACGCCCTCCGGCGCAGGCGGCCGGCATGACCGGGCGGCCTCCGTGGTGGTCGCGCGACGCACACGCGGAGCGGCGGCCGCGGCTCCTCGCGCGCAACCGGGTCGTGGCCGCGATGCGGCGCTGGTTCGATCGGCGCGGCTTCGTCGAGGTCGATCCCGCCGCGCTTCAGGTGTCGCCCGGCAACGAGGCTCATCTGCACGCCTTCTCGACGGAGGCGGTCTCGACCGCCGGGGAGCGGCGTCCGATGCATCTCCACACCTCCCCGGAATTCGCCGCCAAGAAGCTGCTGGCGGCCGGGGAGGAGCAGATCGTCTCCTTCGGGCACGTGTTCCGGAACCGGGAGCGCGGCGCGCTGCACCATCCGGAATTCACCATGGTGGAATGGTACCGGACGAATGCGCCCTACGACCTCGTCATGCAGGACGCGGCGGACCTCGTCGCGCTTGCGGGCGCGACCGCCGGCCGGCGGGAGGCGAGCTTTCGCGGACGGGTCTGCGATCTCTCCGCCCGGCCGGAGCGGCTGAGCGTCGCGGACGCCTTCCTGGCCTTTGCCGGGATCGACCTCCTGGCGACCGTCTCGGCCGACACGACGGACCGGGAGGCGCTCGGCGCCGCGTGCCGGGCGGCCGGCATCCGGGTGGCGGCCGACGACACCTGGTCGGACATGTTCAGCCGCGTGCTGGTGGAGCGCGTCGAGCCGCGGCTCGGCCTCGGCCGTCCGACCCTGCTCGACCGCTATCCGGTCGCCGAGGCCGCCTTGGCGCAGCGCGCCGGGGACGATCCGCGGGTGGCGGAGCGCTTCGAACTCTATGTGTGCGGCGTCGAGCTGGCGAACGGTTTCGGGGAGCTGACGGATCCGGCCGAGCAGCGCCGTCGCTTCACGGCCGAGATGGACGAGAAGGAGCGGGTCTATGGCGAGCGCTACCCGGTGGACGAGGATCTGCTGGCCGCGCTCGGCGCCATGCCGGACGCCGCGGGCGTCGCGCTCGGCCTCGATCGCCTCGTCATGCTGGCCGTCGGTGCGGAGCGGATCGAGGACGTGATCTGGACGCCTGTTGCGGAACCTGACATCCCGCCGCGATGAACAGAACCCTGCGGCAGCCCGGCGAGCTGGCACGGGCCGGGCTCCTGGATCCCGCAAGCGTGCCGGAGCTGGAGCGGGTGGCTTCGCGCTATGCGGTCGCGATCACGCCCATGCTGGCCGAGCTCGTGGACCCGGCCGACCCGGCCGATCCGATCGCGCGCCAGTTCCTGCCCTCGGCCGCGGAGCTGGACACGCGCCCGGAGGAGCTGGACGACCCCATCGGGGACGAGGTCCATTCCCCGGTGGAGGGCATCGTGCACCGCTACCCGGACCGGGTGCTGCTGAAGCCGGTCCATGTCTGTGCCGTGTATTGCAGGTTCTGCTTCCGGCGCGAGACGGTGGGGCCGGGCCGGGCCGAAGCGCTCTCGCCGGCCGCCCTCGAGGCCGCGCTCGGCTATGTCCGGTCGCACCCGGAGATCTGGGAGGTCATCCTGTCCGGGGGCGACCCGCTCGTCATGTCACCGCGCCGCCTCGGGCCGCTGATGCGGGAGCTCGCTGCCATCGAGCACGTGAAGGTCGTGCGGGTCCATACGCGCCTGCCGGTCGCCGACCCGGAGCGCGTCACGGATGCGCTTGCGGCGGCGCTCCGCCTGCCGGAGAAGCCGACCTGGATCGTGCTGCACGCGAACCACGCTCGCGAGCTGACCCCGTCCGCCCGCGCCGCCTGCGCCCGGCTGGTCGAGGCCGGTCTGCCGATGCTGAGCCAGTCGGTGCTGCTGCGCGGCGTCAACGACACGCCGGCCGCGCTGGAAGCCCTGATGCGGGCGCTCGTCGAGAGCCGGATCAAGCCGTATTACCTGCATCACGGCGATCTCGCGCCCGGCACCGCGCAGTTCCGGACAACGGTGGCGGAGGGGCAGGACCTGATGCGGTCGATGCGGGGCCGTGTCTCGGGCCTGTGCCAGCCGGCCTATGTGCTGGACATCCCGGGCGGCCACGGCAAGGCCCCGATCGGCCCGACCTCCCTCCGGTCCCGGGACGGCGGAACCGGCGTCACCGACTGGCGCGGCTGCGAGCACCTCTACGAGGGCTAGCGCGCCACTCGGCCGGCCGGCCTGCCCGCGCTAGCGCATCAGGCCGGCTGCCTGGAACGCCTTCTCGATCACGGCCCGCACCTCCTTGGGCACCGAATCCGGGATGTGCACCGGCCCGGTTCGCTTCGGCCCGGGGGAGGGGCCCGGCGCGGCGTCGCGCTCCGGCGCCAGGATATCGCCGTCGAGTGCGACCGGTGCGGCGTCGCCCCGCTGCGGGACGGCGCGGCTGCGCTCCGGGGCGGCCGGGTTCATGAGGGGCATCTCGGCCGTCAGGCCCCAGGATCGTGCGATGTGGTGGCTGGACGAGATGCCGGCATCGAGCATGAACGGGCCGGCCTGGCCGCCCTGCATCTCGCCCGAGCCGGGCGCGAGCGGTGTGCCGTGCCCCATGCCCCGCACCGTCACCGCGGTCACGATCTCCCGGCCGGTCGCATCGCGCCAGACCTCGCGCGGGTGCCCGCCGATCGTGTCGCGCTGCGGCTCGGTCCGCGACAGGCCGTGCACAGCCGTCCATTGCTTGACGATCTCGCCGGCGTTCGAGGGCTGCACGATCGTGTCCGCATCGCCGTGCCACACGGAGACCTTGGGCCAGGGTCCCGCATGGGCGGAGGCCTCGCGAACGAGCCGGCCCCATTCGGCCCCGGCTTTCGAGCGCCCCTTGAACATGCCGTCGAGCGCCTCCTGCACGTTGGACGCGGCCCGGAAGGGCAGGCCGGCGATGATCGCGCCCCCCGCGAACACCTCCGGATAGGTGGCCAGCAGGGCGGACGCCATCGCGCCGCCGGCCGACAGGCCGGTGACGAAGATGCGGGACGGGTCGACGGCGTGGTCCGCGACGGCGCGCGCGATCATCTGCCGGATGGAGAACGCCTCGCCCTGGCCCCGGGTCGTGTCGCCGGGCTGAAACCAGTTGAAGCAGCCCTGCGGGTTGTTGGCCCTGCTCTGCTGCGGAAACAGCAGAACGAAGCCGTGGCGCTCGGCCAGCGCCGACCAGCCGGCGCCGTCGTTGTATGCGGCGGCGGTCTGGCCGCATCCGTGCAGCACCACGACGAGCGCGGGCGACGGGGCAGGGCGGTCCGGCACGTAGGTGAACATCTCGAGCGCGCCCGGATTGGCGCCGAAATCCGCGACGGCCCGGAGCGGCGTCGCGTCCTGCGCCCCGGCCGGCGCGAGGTCGGCCATCCGCCGGCTCGCGGACTTGATCGCTTCGGCGAGCCCTGCCCGGTTCTTGACGAGGTCCGAGAGGGTGGATCCCAGCTTGCGCATGACGCCTCCGCATGTGCGCCAGGGCCATCCCTTGCTGCAGTGCACAAAACATATTGCGACGACGGTCGCGGATTGCGAGGGGCGTCGCCGTGCCATGCGGGGCGCCCCCTCCGCCGAAGCGTGCGGCAGGTCGAAGGGCGAGCGCGGTCGGGGCAGCGCGGCACCGGGCGGCGTGACGCGTGGCATCCGTCGATCGCGGCTTCACAGTCCGGCCGGCGCCCCGTAGAGAACGGGCCACCCGCACCCCGGAGCCAAGCCATGGACGCGATGCGCCAATCCCCGAAGCTCGTGACCGTGTTCGGCGGATCGGGCTTTCTCGGCCGTAACGTGGTGCGCGCGCTCGCCCGGCGCGGCTACCGCATCCGTGTCGCCGTGCGGCGGCCAAACCTCGCCTTTCACCTGACTCCGCTCGGCGTCGTCGGGCAGATCCAGCTCGTTCAGGCCAATCTGCGCTTCCCGGATTCGGTGGCGCGCGCCACCGAGCGGGCCGACGCGGTCGTGAACCTGGTCGGCATCCTGTCCGAGACCGGCCGGCAGAGCTTCGATTGGGTGCAGCGGGAGGGCGCCGCCGAGGTCGCGGCCGCGACGCCGGCCGGCGTGCCGGTCGTGCATGTCTCGGCCATCGGGGCCGACGCGGCGTCGCCCTCCGCCTATGCGCGAACAAAGGGCGAGGCCGAGGCCGCCGTGCTGAGCCTGCACCCGGACGCGGTCGTGGTCCGGCCCTCCGTCATGTTCGGGCAGGGGGACAGCTTCTTCAACCGCTTCGGCTCGCTGGCCCGGATGCTGCCGGTTCTGCCGCTGGTCGGGGCCGAGACCCGTTTCCAGCCGGTCTTCGTGGGCGACGTCGCCGAGGTGGTGGCGCGTGCCGTGGACGGGGCCCTGGCAGGCGGGCAGGTCTACGAGCTGGGCGGGCCCGAAGTCCGTACCCTGCGCGAGCTGGTCGAATACGTGCTGGCGGTGACGGAGCGGCGGCGCATGATCGCGCCGGTGCCGGCCAGGGTGGCGGCCATCCAGGCCCGCATCCTCGAGATCGCCGACGCCCTGACGCTCGGGCTCCTGCCCGGCGAGTTCAAGCTCACGCGGGACCAGGTCGTGCTGCTCGGCCGCGACAACGTCGTGTCCGACCGGGCCAGGGCCGAGGGCCGCACGCTGGAAGGCCTGGGGCTCGCCGCCTGCGGCATGGAGGCGATCGTTCCCGAATATCTCACCCGGTTCAGGAAGACGGGTCAGTTCCAGGTCGAGCGGGCGGCGTAAGCCGGCCGGCGCGGATCAACGGCAAAAGCTCAGGAGGAAGCCCCCATGCGCGAGATTGGTCATTTCATCGGCGGCAAGCATGTCGCGGGGCAGTCGGGTCGGTTCGCCGAGGTGTTCGAGCCCATGACGGGGGAGACGACGGGCCGGGTGGCGCTTGCCTCGAAGGCGGAGCTGCGGGCTGCTGTCGAGAACGCGAAGGCGGCGCAGCCGGCCTGGGGGGCGACCAACCCGCAGCGTCGGGCGCGGGTGATGATGCGGTTCGTGGACCTCGTCACGAAGAACTACGACGAGCTGGCGGAGCTTCTGGCGCGCGAGCACGGCAAGACCATTCCGGACGCGAAGGGCGACATTCAGCGCGGGGTCGAGGTGGTTGAGTTCGCCTGCGGCATCCCGCACCTGATGAAGGGCGAGTACACGGAGGGCGCGGGCCCGGGCATCGACATCTACTCGATGCGCCAGGCGCTGGGCGTCGTGGCCGGCATCACGCCGTTCAACTTCCCGGCCATGATCCCGATGTGGAAGTTCGGGCCGGCGATCGCCTGCGGCAACGCCTTTATCCTGAAGCCGTCCGAGCGCGATCCGGGCGTGCCGATGCGGCTCGCCGAGCTGATGATGGAGGCGGGCCTGCCGCCCGGCATCCTGAACGTCGTGAACGGGGACAAGGAGGCGGTGGACGCCATCCTGGACGACCCGGACGTCAAGGCGGTCGGCTTCGTCGGCTCGTCGCCGATCGCGCAGTACATCTACCAGCGCGCGGCCGGGACCGGAAAGCGGGCGCAGTGCTTCGGCGGCGCCAAGAACCACATGATCATCATGCCGGACGCGGACATGGACCAGACGGTCGATGCGCTGATCGGGGCGGGCTACGGCTCGGCCGGCGAGCGCTGCATGGCGATCTCGGTCGCGGTGCCGGTCGGGCACGGCACGGCCGACCGGCTGATGGAGAAGCTGATCCCGCGGGTGGAGAGCCTGAAGGTGGGCCCGTCGACGGACCCGTCCGCGGATTTCGGGCCGGTGGTGACCCGGGCGGCGCTCGACAGGATCAAGGGATACGTGGATCTCGGCATCCAGGAGGGCGCCAAGCTCGTCGTGGACGGGCGCGACTTCCGGCTGCAGGGCTACGAGAACGGCTTCTACATGGGCGGCTGCCTGTTCGACGAGGTCACCCCGGACATGCGCATCTACAAGGAGGAGATCTTCGGACCCGTCCTGTCGGTCGTGCGGGCCAAGGATTACGAGGAAGCCCTGCGGCTCCCGACCGAGCACGAATACGGCAACGGCGTCGCGATCTTCACCCGGGACGGCGACGCGGCGCGCGACTTCGCCGCCAAGGTGGATGTCGGCATGGTGGGCATCAACGTGCCGATCCCGGTGCCGATCGCCTATTACACGTTCGGCGGCTGGAAGGCGTCCGGCTTCGGCGACCTGAACCAGCACGG